>CAMCWM010000114.1 GCA_945882215.1 Akkermansia muciniphila
ATCCTTCAGCGCCGGCAGCGTGTAGCGATACACGCTCATCGCCCGCACATCCGCAAACCCCGGCTTCGCCCGCTCCCACCACGCCGTGAAATTCTCCCGCGGTTGCCAGCCCGGCACAGACCGAAACCAGCTCAAATAACTGTTCTGCCAGACCGACGCCAAGTTCATCACCTTCGTCCCATCCTCCGCCTCCCGCCATCCCGGCAGTTCGTCCCACTCCCACAGATGATCATGCGTGTCGATGGCCGGAACCTTGTCGAGGAAGGCCTTGATCGCCCCATACGACTTCGGCAGCGTTTCCGCAGCCATACCAAGCCCTGCCCAAACGCAGGCGCTCATGCACAGCACAATCGT
This sequence comes from Akkermansia muciniphila, assembly GCA_945882215.1. Lineage (GTDB taxonomy): Bacteria > Verrucomicrobiota > Verrucomicrobiia > Verrucomicrobiales > Verrucomicrobiaceae > Prosthecobacter. The sequence goes on from CAMCWM010000114.1 coordinate 355, forward strand.
CTTCATGTCCTGAGGCTAGCAGGACACTCAACGGCATGTCTATCTACTTCTTCCCCTTCTGCGCCGCCGCTGTGAACCAGTCACCACCGCCACCACCGCCAAAGGGATTGCCCATGCCGCCGCCGGAGCTGCGATTGCCACCGCCGTTGCTCGTGAAGCTGCGCTGTCCGCCTGGAGCTGCACCCGCAGGCCGTGGGCCGCCGCTGCCGACCTTCTTCTCAAAATCCGGCTTCGACTTCATGCTCAAGGCGATGCGCTTCCGTGGAATGTCCACCTCTGTCACCGTCACCTGCACGCGCTGGGCCACTTTCACGACTTCCGCCGCATCACGCACAAACGTGTCACTGAGCTGGCTCACATGCACGAGGCCGTCCTGATGCACGCCGATGTCCACGAAGGCACCGAAGGCCGTCACGTTGGTCACAATGCCCGGCAGCTTCATGCCGACGGTGAGATGCTTCATCTCGCTGACACCCTCGGCGAACTGGAAGACCTCGAACTGCTTGCGCGGGTCACGACCAGGCTTCGCGAGCTCGTTCATGATGTCTTGCAGCGTCGGCAGCCCCACGTCCTCGCTCACATACTTCTTCAAGTCGATCTTCTGGCGTAAATCCGCTCGCTGCATGAGATCACTCACCGTGCAGCCGATCTCAGCCGCCATTTTTTCGACGAGTGCATAGCGCTCAGGATGCACCGCGCTGGCATCCAGCGGATGCGCCGCGTCGCGGATGCGCAGGAAGCCAGCGGCTTGCTCGAACGCCTTGTCGCCAAGCCGTGGCACCTTCATGAGATCTTTGCGGCTCTTGAACGGGCCGTTCTCATTGCGGAAGGCCACGATGTTCGCCGCGTGGGCGCTGTTCAGGCCGGAAACATAGCTGAGAAGCTGCTTGCTGGCGGTGTTCAGCTCCACGCCGACGCCGTTCACTGCGCTGATCACCACATGATCGAGGCTTGTCTTGAGCTGGTTCTGATCCACGTCGTGCTGATACTGGCCGACGCCGATTGATTTCGGATCGAGCTTCACCAGCTCTGCCAGCGGGTCCATGAGACGACGGGCGATGGAAACGGAGCCACGCACCGTCACATCCTTGTCAGGGAACTCCTCACGCGCGACTTCGCTGGCGCTGTAAATCGACGCGCCGCTTTCATTGACCATGATCACCGGAATCGCCTTCGGCAGGCCGATCTTGTTCACGAACATCTCGGTTTCGCGGCTGGCCGTGCCATTGCCGATGGCGATGGCCTGGATCTTGAAACGCTCGACCAGATTCGTCAGCAGCGTCTTCGCATGCATGAGGCTGTTGCCGTCGCCCAGCAGGTAAATCACGTCATTGAAGAGAAGCTGGCCTTGCGCATCGAGCACCACGACTTTGCAGCCGGTGCGGAAGCCAGGGTCGATGCCCAGCACGCGTTTCTGGCCCAGCGGAGCCGCCAGCAGGAGTTCACGCAGATTGTCCGCAAACACACGCACCGCTTCGGTGTCCGCCTTCTTCTTTGATTCGAGCCGCGCTTCCGTTTCCATGCTGGAACTGAGCAGACGCTTATAGCTGTCTGCGCAAGCCAGTTTCATCTGGTCAGAGCAGGCGTTGCCGCCTTTGACGAAGATGTTTTCGAGCATCTTGACCGCCGTGTCCTCGGCAGGCTGGATTCGCATGAGCAGAAAGCCTTCTTTTTCGCCACGACGGATCGCCAGCATGCGGTGGGATGGGATCGACTTCAGCGGCTCGCTCCAGTCGAAGTAATCGCGGAACTTCTGCGCCTCTTCGTCGGTCTCCTTGCCAAACATGACCTTGGAAATCACCGTGGACTGTTCGGCGAAGAACTTGCGCAGCGCCGCACGCGCTTCCGCATGGTCGCTGATGCGCTCGGCGATGATGTCACGCGCACCGCTGAGCGCGTCGGTGGCATCTTTGACGCGCAGCTCCTCGGTTGCGTGATCCGGGTTCACAAACTTCGCCGCCTCAGCGCTCAGATCGACACCCTGCGTGATGAGGTTCGCCTCAATGAAATCTGCCAGCGGCTCCAGGCCCTTTTCCTTCGCGATGGTGGCCCGCGTGCGGCGTTTCGGTCGGAACGGTGCGAAAATATCTTCCAGCGCGTTCAGCGTCTCCGCCTTGTCGATCTTCACCCGCAGGATGTCCGTCATCAGCTTGCGCTCTTCGAGCGACTTCACGATGGCACCGCGCCGGTCATCCAGCGCCACGAGCTGCTCCATGCGCTCCTTCACGTTCAAGATCTGCACCTCGTCCATCGACCCCGTGGCCTCTTTACGATAGCGGGCGATGAACGGCACCGTGGCACCGTCGGCAAACAATTTGGCCGTCGCGCCGACCTGGATGGCCCGCAGGCCCAGTTCCTTGGCGACGCGCTCGACGTGAGCGACATTGATGTTGAGTTCGTTGGCAGCAGACATGGCTGAAAATTGGAAAGCTGAAATTGGAAATGAGAAATCTCTGGTTGGGAGTGATGGAGTTAGCGAGACCACCCAACGCGGCAACTGATGACCACCACATGTGAAAAAAAACTTTTGTCGGAGGCATGGCTTGACATCATCGCGTGACAAAGAGCAGTGGTTGAAGCGTAATCGGATCATGAAGCACCTCTGTTTGTTCATCCTGCTGCTCAATTGCCTCGCCCACGGCCAAAACTGGCCCCGCTGGCGGGGCACGAATGCGGACGGGTGGTGGAATCCAACGAGCATTCCGGCGGATTTCGCGAAGAAGGAGCCTGAACGCCTTTGGAAAAGGGAGATCGGTGCCGGCTTCGGCGGTGTGACGGTCAGTGAGGGCCTCGTTTATGTGATGGATCGCGAAAAAACTCCGAAGGAGATCGAGCGCGTGCTGTGTTTCGATGCGGAGACGGGCAAGGAAGTCTGGCAGCATAGCTGGGAGGTGAGCTATGGCGGTATGGACTATGGAACCGGACCTCGCACCTCGGTGAACATCCTGGATGGCAAGGCGTATGCGCTGGGTGCGACGGGCGTGGCATTGTGCCTTGATGCAAAGACAGGCAAGGTACTCTGGCAGGTCGATACCGTCGAAACCTGCGGAGCGAAGATTCCGACCTGGGGCTTCGCGGCATCGCCAGTGCTCGATGGAGAGCGTGTGCTGCTGCATGTCGGCGCGAAAGACGGCTCCGTCATCGCTTTGGACAAAAACACCGGCAAGGAGGTGTGGCGTGGCGGACCGGATCGCGCGGGTTACTGCACGCCGGAGATCATCACTCATGCCGGAACGAGACAACTCATCGCCTGGGGGCCGGAGCATGTGCAGAGCCTCAATCCTGACAGCGGAGCGGTGAACTGGACTTATCCGTACAAGATCACCTACGGCGTCAGCATCGCGCAGCCGCTGTATCGTGACGGTGTGCTGCTGGTGTCCGGTTACTGGCATGGGGCGAAGGCGTTTCGGCTCGGAACGGGTGTTGAACTGCTGTGGGAGAACGAAACCGAGATCTGCGGCCTCATGTCGGCCCCGTTGTTCAAAGACGGCATCGTTTACATGCTCGACAAAAAGCGCGGCTTGCAAGCCTTCGAGTTGAAGACCGGCAAAATCCTCTGGAGCGATGACAACACGCTCACACCGAAGGACAGCAATCCACAGATGAGCTTGGTGTGGATGGATGAGCCGAAAAATCTCGCCGCGCTGCTCAATGCCAGTGGTGAACTGGTTTACGTCACGCTCACGCCCGAAAAGCGCGAGGAACTGGCCCGCTGGCAGATCATCGGCAAAACTTGGGCGCATCCCGCCTTCGCTGGAAACCGGATATTTGCACGCAACGACAAAGAACTGGTGGCCTGGCGGCTTTGGTAGTCCGCATGAAACTCTGGCTGCCGCTGTTCCTCGTCGTTTTTGTCATCGCCGCCGCCCCTGTGGCCGAAAAGCCCGCGTGGAAGGCAGGCGCAGCATCAGCAAAGATCACGCCGGATAAGTCGATGTGGATGGCGGGCTATGCGGGGCGCACGAAGCCCTCAGAAGGCGTCGAGCTAGACCTCTTTGCGAAAGCGTTTGTGCTTGTAGATGAAGCCGGAGCCAAGTTTGTGCTCGTGACGATGGATTTGATCGGTGTGCCACGAAATCTGCGCCTCGCCGTGGCCGAGCGCGTCAAGAAGGAGCTCGGCATCGAGCCCGCAAACCTCGCCATCAATGCCTCGCACACGCACAGCGGCCCGGAACTTCGCACGAGCCGCATTCACGGTGCGGATGATGTGGCATTGCGTGAGAAGGAAGCCGCCGAATACACGGCGAAGCTGGAGGACACGATGGTGCGTCTGATTGGCGATGCCCTGAAGAAATCGGCACCTGCTCATCTTGATTACAGCACGGCACGCTGCGGTGTGTCGATGAACCGTCGCACGCCAGATGGCAAAGGCGGTTGGAACAATTTCCCGAATCCCAACGGCCCGGTGGATCAAACCGTGCCGGTGTTGAAGGCTAGCAGTGCTGAGGGCAAAGAGATCGCCGTCATCTTTGGCTATTCATGCCACTGCACGACGCTCGGCCATCAGAAGTTCAGCGGCGACTACGCCGGTTATGCTCAGCAGGAACTCGAAAAGGCGCACCCTGATGCGGTGGCAATGTTTGCGAACGGTTGCAGTGGCGATCAGAACCCCTACCCGCGCCGCACGATGGAGCTCGCGCAGACGCACGGCAAATCACTCGCCACATCAGTCGAAGCCGCGCTCACCACAAACATGAAACGTCTCACCGGCCCCATCCGCGCCGCGTATCGCGAGATCCCTCTGGCCTACGACAAGCTGCCGACGAAGGAGCAGCTTCTCGAAGAACAGAAATCCACCAACAAGTGGCAGGCCACGCATGCCACGCGTGTGTTGCAACGCATTGCCGATGAAGGCCCGCTGAAACCGACTTATCCTTACCCCGTGCAGGTGCTGCGAATCGGCAACGACCTCACCTGGGTCACGCTCGGTGGCGAAGTCGTCGTCGATTACTCGCTGCGTCTCAAACAGGACATCAAGGATCCCATCGTGTGGGTTAGCGGCTACACCAACGACGTGATGGCCTACATTCCCAGCCTGCGCATCTGGCAGGAAGGCGGCTACGAAGGCGGCGGTGCGATGATCTACGGCACGCATCCGACCCGCTGGAGTGATAAGACCGAGGAACACATCGTCGGCATGGTGATGGAGTTGCGGAAGACACTGGAATGAAAAGAACACGGGCAGGGTGATGATTCCAGCTTTCTGTGATCTCCTGCATGCCACTCCTTGTCACCAGGTTTGACTCATGGCCGCCAGCCGATTACTTTGTCTGCATGACAGCCACCATCTCAGCCAACGGCTTCCTTGAGATTCCTGCGATCTTCCGCGAAGCGGACGCGATCCAGCCCGGCCAGCGCTGGGAGATCGAGCGCATTGGCAAAGGGGCGTATCAACTCCGCGTGGCAGCGGATGAGGCCAAGCCCAAGCGCCGACTCGTGGATGTGCTGCTGGACTGTCCGGTGAAGGGCTGGCTTGCCGAGCCTGATCGCTCCGAGCTGACCACGCTGGCACCGCCTGCTCTTTTTGCCGAATGACTTTCCTCGTCGATGCCAATGTCCTCTCGGAGCCGACGAAACCGCGTTTCGAACAAAGAGTCATCGACTGGCTGGCCGAGAACGATGCGGAGATCGTCGTGGACCCGGTTGTCATGGGCGAGATTTGGGAAGGCATCGCGGCTCTCGACGCGGGCAAGAAGCAAAGCGATCTGATGCAATGGTTCACCGAACTCCGAGCCAGCGTCCTGTGCCTCGGCTGGACTCTCGACACTGCCATCGCGTGGGCGGAGCTGCGTGACGATGTGAGGCGGCGTGGCTTCACCGTTCCTGTCAAAGACACCCTCATCGCCGCCACGGCCAAACTACATGGTCTCACCGTTGCCACCCGGAATGTCGATGATTTCGTCCGGTGTGGTGTGCCGGTGATGAATCCCTTCGCCTGACACGCTGCGGGGTTGATTCGCTCAAGGAAAACGGGCCGGGAGATGATCCCGGCCCGTGTGAGAGTTGAAGAAGCCGCACACGGAGTGTGCGGACCACCTTACTTGCTCGCCTCGGCGAACTGGGCGTCGAAGATGATCTTGCTCGGCGGGAAGTCGATCTTCTTGCAGAAGGCGGCGGATTCGGTGGCGCCGAACTCGCGGTCCATGGCGCCGTCTTCCCACTCGACGCTCAGTGGGCCGCCGTACTCGATGTCATTGAGGGCGCGGATGATGAGTTCGAAATTGATCTTACCGCGGCCGACGGACTTGAAGTCCCAGTAGCGGCTGGGCTTGTGGAAATCGACGTGGCCGCCGAAGACGCCAGCGGTGCCGTCGCCGATGCCCCATGAGACGTCCTTCATGTGGACGTGGAAGATGCGGTCGCTGAACTTGTAGAGGAACTTCACATAATCGACGCCCTGGTAGCCGAAGTGGCTGGGGTCATAGTTGAAGCCGAAGGCGGGATGGTAGTCGATGGCCTGGAGGGCGCGCTCGGCGCTGGCGATGTCGAAGGCGATCTCGGTGGGATGCACTTCGAGCGCGTAGCGGATGCCGAGCTTCTGGTATTCATCGAGGATGGGCTTGAAGCGTTTGGCAAAGTCGGCGTAACCAGCATCGATCTGGCCGGGGAGGTTCGGCGGGAAGGAATAGACGAGGTGCCAGATGCTGCTGCCGGTGAAGCCGTTGACGACGCTGACGCCGAAACGCTTGGCTGCATGGGCGGTCTTGATGAGTTCTTCGGCAGCACGCTGGCGGACGCCTTCGGGATTGCCGTCGCCATAGATCGCGGGAGACAGGATCTGCGCGTGACGAGCGTCGATGTTGTCACACACGGCCTGGCCGACTAGGTGGGTGGAGATGGCGTGGCATTGCATGCCTGCGGCTTTGAGTTTCGCGCGCTTGGCATCGCAGTAGGCCTGATCAGCCTTTTCCACTTCAAAGTGGTCGCCCCAGCAGGCGAGTTCGACGCCGTCGTAACCGAAGGCCTTGGCCTTCTGAATCATGGTATCGCAGGAAAGATCGGCCCACTGGCCGGTGAAGAGTGTGACGGGGCGTGGCATGGTATTGAGTTGGTTTGATTGAGGCGGGGAAGAAGGAGAAAGAATGACGAATGTCGAATGTGGAATGACGAATTTTTGCGAGGAGGCGGCTATTTGGGCTCGATCTTCAAGATGCGGATGAGGGTGAAGGGGTAATCGTAGCTGAGGACGATTTTTTCACGATTCGGCCCTGCACTCTGCGCGGAAGCCCCGAACTGGCCGGTGGCTTTGGTGTCCACATCGAGCATGTCGGAGAGGCGGCGGACGACGGTGGCGCTGAAGGTGATCTCCATGCGGGCATTGAAGTTCATGGGGCGCTCCATGTGAAACTTGCCCGCGATGGTCACGGTGGCATGCGGGCCATCCGCTTTGTCCTCCACGGCAACGAGCGTGCTTTCGAGGCTGTCGGGAACGATCCAGCCGTAGGCTTTGCCACGCGGGGCGGGAATCTCCGTTTTCCAGGTGTCCCCTGGCTTGTGAGAACCGGTGCCGATGCAGACGGGCAGTAGTTCGAGCAGGTCCGCCGCAAAGGCGAGATCGTCCAGTGACTGGGCCTCCTCAGGCGTCGGGCTGCCCTGAACGAGATCGTAGTCCCAGTGGCCGGTTTTCTTCCGGGCACGCAGCGTTTTGGAGAGCAGCGGAGAAGTTTCATTCGGTGGCGGAGGCGCGCCGGTGAAATGCACACATTCTTTCGTGAGCTCCCTCACCTGCACTTCCTCGGCGTCCGCACCGAGCACTCGGCGCACGAGGTTCACGCGCTGGCTGAAGCGCGTGGTCACGTTGGTGATATTGGCGCCGGTCTCCTGCCTCGTTTTGCCACCCTCCACGCGGACTTCGCGCTTTTCGCGCAGCAGAGTTCCACTGCGCATGAATTGAGGGCGCCCCAACACCACCGGACGCTCGGCGGCGGGCATCGCGGTTGTGAGGGCCAGGAGGCCCGCGAGGAAGCATGACGCATTCATGCGTTCAAACTACCCGGAAACCACCCCTCGAAGCAACCTCCCCTTGTGCATTTCGTGCTTGGCGAAGTCCCTGTGCCTATTTCATGATGCCCTCATGCTTCGAATTCTAGCCCTCCTCTCCACGATTGTTTCCGCACACGCCCAGTGGAACACCTCCCGCATCCATGGCTCCCCGGAAGCTCCGAAGCCGTATGTGCCGGAGCAGGTCTTAACGCAGATCGCGCTGAATGACGCGCTGGAGATGATCGCCGTGCCGGGGGCGAATCGTTTCGTGGCGGTGGAGAAAGGCGGCAAGATCTGGAGCTTCAAGGATGCCCCAGAAGCGGCATCGAAGGATCTGCTCATCGACCTGAAGCCGGATCATCCCGCGCTGAATTATGCCTATGGCATCGCGTTCCACCCGAAGTGGCGGGAGAACGGCCTCGTCTTCATCACCTACGTCTATGGCGACAAGGTGCCCGATGGCAGCAAGCTCTCCCGCTTCAAGCTCACGCAGCAGGAGCCGCCGGTGCTCGATCCCAAATCGGAAACCGTGCTGCTGACCTGGCAGAGCGGCGGGCACAACGGCGCTTCGATTCAGTTTGGTCCCGATGGCATGCTCTACATCTCCACCGGCGATGCCACCGCGCCCTCGCCGCCGGATTCGCTGAAGACGGGTCAGGACTTGAGCGACTTCTTGTCCTCCATCCTGCGCATCGACGTGGATCATGAGGAGAACGGCAAAGCCTACGCCATCCCGAAGGACAATCCGTTTCTCAAGACACCGAAAGCCATGCCAGAGATCTACGCCTTCGGATTTCGCAATCCGTGGAAGATCAGCTTCGACCCAAAAGGCCGCCTGTGGTGCGGCGATGTCGGCTGGGAGCTGTGGGAGATGATTCATCTCGTGCCGAAAGGCGGCAATCACGGCTGGAGCGCCATGGAGGCATCCCAGCCGATCATGCCGGAGACGAAAGGCCCGGGCGACATCATCCCGCCCGTCGCCGCGCATCCGCACACCGAGGCCGCAAGCATCACCGGCGGCTATGTGTATCACGGCAGCAGCTTTCCCGAGCTGCGCGACGCCTACATCTACGGCGACTACGAAACCGGTAAAATCTGGGCGCTCTGGCACGACGGTACGCAAGTCACCCGCCGCGAAGAAATCGCCGACACACCGCACAAGATCGTCAGCTTCGGTCAAAGCGAAGACGGCGAGCTGTATTGGATGAACTGGGAAAAAGACACGCGCATCTACCGACTGTCGAAAAATCCCGCCATCGGCAAACCGAGCCAGTTCCCGCGCAAACTCAGCGAGACGGGCCTCTTCAGCGACACAGCCGCCCAAACACCTTCCGCAGGCGTCTTGCCCTTCGAGATCGCCGAGCCGATGTGGCAGGACGGAGCGAAGGCGCAGCGATTTGTCGCTTTGCCCGAAGGGAAAAGCATCAAGACAACCACCAGCGGCAATCCGCCGAAGCCGAACTACCAAGTCGAATGGCCCGCCGAGTCTGTCCTGGCCCGCACGATCTCTTTGAAGAAGAAAATCGAGACCCAGGTGCTCCACTTCGACGGCGAAACGTGGAATGGCTATTCCTACCGCTGGAATGAAGCCAGCACCGACGCCGAACTCGTCAGCGTGGACGGTGAGGATTTCACGATCGACAAACAACCCTGGCGCATCCACGGGCGCGCCGAATGCGCCCGTTGCCACAACAATTGGAGCGGCTTCGCGCTCGGCTTCCAGGCAGATCAACTCGTCAGTATCAGCGGCAAGAAGCCCGAGGAGGCCGCTGAACTTTTCAATGGACCTTTCACCGAGCGCTTGAAGAACCGCCTCGTCTCCAGTCACGATCAATCATCACCTCTTGAAGATCGCGCTCGCTCCTGGCTACACGCGAATTGTGCGCATTGCCACCGCCGCCACGGCGGCGGCAGCGTGCAGCTCATGGTCAATGCCGATCTGCCCATGGCGGAGACGTTGATGCTGAATGAGAAGCCGGTGCGCGGTGAACTCGCTCTCACCGAGGCCCGTGTCATTTCACCCGGCAAGCCGGAGCAGAGTGTGCTGCTGGCCCGCATCGCCCGCAGTGGCAACGGCCACATGCCGATGATCGGTGCACGCGAGGTTGATCCAGATGGCTTCCGTTTGTTGTGGGACTGGATTTCGGGAGAGGCGACGTCTCGTCGCCCCTCCAAAGTCGAATCTCCCAGCGATGCTCTCCTCATCGCCAACGCCATCACGAAAAACGAGACCAAGTTCGACCCAGCTCTCGCCAAACACCCCAATCCCGAGGTCGCCAGCTACTTTGAGCGCTTCCTCCCTAACGACCAGCGCGTAAAGACCCTCGGCATGAATTTCGACGCCAAGAAGCTCCTCTCCGTCAAAAGCGATGCCAAACGTGGCGCTGAACTCGTCAGCATGGCCGGCAAAATGGCCGCCTGCCTCGCCTGCCACATCCTCAACGGCACCGGTCGCGATTTTGGCCCGGATTTGAGCAAGGTCGGCGCACGACTCACTCGCGAGCAGATTCTCGAAAGCCTGCATCAACCTTCCAAGGTCATCGCGAAGGGTTATGAGACGTGGATGGTGACCTTGAAGGACGGCAGCGTGCAAACGGGATTCGTCGTGAATCCCGGCGACACCGCCGTGACCCTCAAGCTCCCCACCGGCCAGCCACAGACCTTTGAGCGCGCTCAGATCCGCAGCCAGAAAGTCGAACCCATGTCTTTGATGCCTGAAGGGCTGCTTCAAGCCATGACCGAGCAGGAGGCGGCGGATGTGATCGCGTTTCTGGCGGGATTAAAGTAGTCCAGTTGCGCCGCAACTGGAGCATGGGGACCAGTTGCAGCGCAACTGGACTACTTTTTGCAACCGGCGCTTCGTTTTCCGTTAACACCCCTGAGAACCTCCCGCTGCCATGCCGCATCACGAATCTCCCCGCAGTTTTCAAGCCACTCGTTGGAGCCTTGTACGTGCCGCCGCAGGCCAGGGAGACACGGCGGAGGCTGGACGCGCTTTGGCGGAGATTTGTGAGGTGTGCTGGTATCCCATCTATGCCTTCATCCGCCGTTCCGGTCACGCGCCGCATGATGCGGAGGATCTGACGCAGGGTTTCTTCGCCCGATTGATCGAGAAGGACATCCTGTCCGCCGCTGATCCGGCGCGCGGACGGTTGCGCTCGTTTTTGCTGACCTGCGTGCGCAATCATCTGCACCACGAGCATGAGCGGAACATCGCCGCGAAGCGTGATGCACGCCTGCTGACGAGCTTTGATGCCGCCGATGCGGAAGATCGTTATCTGCGCGAGCCAGCGGATGATCTGACACCCGACCGACTCTACCAGCGGCGCTGGGCGCTGACGCTGCTGAGCGCCACGCTCGATCTGCTGGAACGGGAGTTTCAATCCGAAGGCAAGGGTGCGTTGTTTGACGCGCTGCGGCCCTTCCTCGGTTTCGGTGTCAGCACGGAGCAAAGTTACGATGACGCGGCGGCAAAACTCGGCATGCCGGTGGGCACTTTGAAGAACCATGTCTTCCGCCTGCGCCAGCGCTGGCGGGAGCGGCTGTTCGAGCAGGTCAGCGCCACGCTGGATGATCCAACCTCCGATGAAATCAAGGCGGAGCTGGCCGAGCTGATGGAGTGTTTGTGAACCAGTTGCGGCGCAACTGGACTACTTTTTGCAACCTGCTCTTCCCAAACCGGTAAGGGCTTGATAGAACCCACTCAATTCCATGAACACACCGGAAGACGCACCTGAAGAAACGATCAAGGGCATCAACGCGGCCGATCTCCTCGCCCGTGGCCTGGAATCGGCCAAGGCCGCTACCGGCAATCCGCAGGCCTGGCAGCCGCCCACGCCGGAGGAACTGTCAAAGCTGCTCCCGCAGTATGAGATCGAGTCGTTGCTCGGGCGTGGCGGCATGGGCGCGGTGTATCGCGGGAAACAGGCCGCGCTGGACCGCGCGGTGGCCATCAAGCTGCTGCCAGCGGAACTGGCGGCGGATGCGGAGTTCATGAGCCGCTTTCAGCGCGAGGCGCGCACGCTCGCGAAGCTCCAGCATCCCGGCATCGTGGCGGTGCATGATTTCGGCCAGACTAGCCAGGGGCACCTTTATTTCGTGATGGAGTTCGTCAACGGAACCGACCTCTCACGCCTCATCCACGGTCCGGGTGTCAATGCTGCGCAGGCACTGGAGATCATCACCCAGGTCTGCGAGGCGCTGCAATACGCGCACAGCCAGGGCGTCATCCATCGCGACATCAAACCGGCCAACGTGCTTATCAACACCGAGGGTCGCGCCAAGCTGGCGGACTTCGGCCTGGCGCGTCCCACCTCCGAGGAAACGGCCAGTCTCACCCGCAGCAACGTGGTCATGGGCACGCCCGACTACATGGCCCCGGAGCAGATGGCCGGCACCGCCGACCATCGCGCCGATCTCTACGCGCTGGGCGTCATGCTTTACGAGATGCTCACCGGCCAGACGCCACGCGGAGCCTGGGCACCACCGAGCCAGCGCGTGCAGGTGGATGTGCGGCTCGATCAGGTCGTCGTGCGTGCCCTCCAACAAGATCCAGCCATGCGCTATCAGCAGGCCAGCGAGATCAAGACCGACGTGGATGTCATCCGCACCACCCCGCTGCCCAAGGCGGGCAAGGCGAAGGTCAAACTCGCCGCCGAGGCTCCCGGCCAGCGCACCACGCCGTTGCCGAAGGCGAAGAAGCCGGGGAGCATGTTCGCCATCGCTGCCGCCATCATATTGCCGCTGCTGGCGGCGGCCGGCATGGTGGCATTCTATATGGTGAAGAAGCCGACGGCTTCCTCACCCCAAACTCCCGGCGAGAAGGCAAAGCTGCCGTGGCAACGTATTGACCATTCCGAAGCGGAATGGGCCAAACTGGGCAACACCGTCGAGAACGGTTGGGTCAACCTTCTCGATATTCATAAAGGCAAACCGGTCATCGTCTTCGATATGCTTCGCGAGGAACGAGCCTTGTCAAAGTTCGCCGTGCGCGCTCGTGCGATGTATCACGAGGATGGAAATGGATACGTTGGTCTCTCCTGCCGGGATAACGAGAATGCAACAACCGGCAGCATTCAATTCTGGCGTAATCATATGACCGTCCGCCCGCAACTTGCTGCAAATTCGCAAAGATATCCGGTGCCTGCATCTGTAGGCGATAAATGCGAATTTGAGGCTGTATTCCTCGAAGGGAAAGTCCATGCACGCTTCAATGGTGGCCCTGTCTTCAGCTTCACACAGGAGACTTCGATGCCGTGCGTGGCACTCACGATCTCGGGATCGAAGGCGAGCGTGCGGGACATCGAATATGTGAACCTCGACGGCATCGCCGACCCGCTCAAGGCGCTGGGGTGGGAGGTGCCGGTTGATGCATCTCCCGCCATCGCATGGACCCGCGTGGAGCGCACGGCTGAGGAGTGGGCCAAGACCGGGCAGACTTTGAAGGATGGCTGGGTTCACAACCCGGACAAAAACATCCTCGTTTTTGACCGGCTTTCCGCCGCTAAGGCGACCTCGCAGTTTGTGGTTCGCACGAAGGTGAAATTCCACGAAACCGAATCCAACCTGACTTTCGTGAACCAAACCGCCGGTGGTCATGCCTGGCGGAAGATGCAGTTTTATTCGCACAAGCAGATCATTCTCAATGGCGACCGTCCTCCGGCATACATGCAGCGCCATGTGTCCAACGTGGAACTCGATGAAGAAGCCTTGGTGGAGATGCTGATGGCCGGGGACAAGGTTTACACCCGGTTCAACGGACAGCCCGTGGTCACGGGCGATTTGAGTCCCGCCATTCCTTGGGAGCAATGTTATCTCACGGGAGGCCTGAACCATAGCCTGCGCGATCTTGAATACGCCATCCTCGACGGCATCTCCGACCCGCTGAAGTCGCTGGGGTGGGAGGTGGCGGAAAGTGAACCTGCACCGAGTCTTCCATGGCAAAAACTCACTCAAAGGTCACCTAACTGGGACGACAAGGTTTTGCTCGTCGATGGGGACGGATGGATTGAATTCAAAACCACGGAAGAAACGCCACATCAGATCTCGCTTACGGAGGCTGCGCCCTCAAATAATCCGGGATTGTTTCGTGATACCGCCCTCCGCGTTCACTATCGCTGGAACCCGCAGCAGCGGAGGAAAGCCGGACTTTATCTCTCTGCGAGGAACCGGGCGGAATCGGGGCGCGCGGAGACTTGGCTGACCGGAGGCGGCTACGCTCTCGATGTCAGCGGGGGTGATGGTGTCAATTGGCAAAGGATGTTGCCCCAGCCCTTGAAACTTGCAGAAGAAGGAACCTTTGAATTGGGCGTCATCGGACAGCGAATGCTCGTCCGGCTGAACGGGCAGGTCCTCCTCGACAAGGTCAGCACGGTGCTGAATCGCACCGGTAGTCTCAAAGTCCGCGTCCAAAATTGCCTATTGCGTGACATTGAACATGTAAACCTCGACGGCATAGCCGACCCGCTGAAGGCGCTCGGGTGGGAGGTGGATGCCAGCACCGTCACCAACAGCGGCTGGAAGGACTTCATGGCGGAGCTTGAGTCTGGGCCTTATGCGAACCCGCAATTGAAGGCTGTCTGGCAGCGTGAGGCTGGTGGATGGCGAGTCGCCAAGCATCACACGTTCACTCTTCCTGACGACGCGGGCAGGGATATGTCGATACGGGCCAGCGGCACGGGTTCGCTGTATGTGTTTGCCCGTTCCAACAAAGAGCAATCAGGCTATGAGGGTCGTCTTTTCAAAGAGGGGTTCGCCAAAATTCAGAAGGGGGAACAGGTCTTGAAGCATGTCCCGCTGGGCTCCCAGTTTGACCCTGCAAAACCTCATCAGATCGAACTGCGGCTGTCGAAGAATGTCCTCACCCTGAGTCTGGATGGTGCCGAAATCATTTCCTTGGAAGACCGCAGCCTGCCGCCTGGAGGACGATTTGGCGTGAGCGGCTCGGAGGGAGCATTGATCGAAAAAGTGGAGTACCGCTTTCTCGATGAATCGTCGGCATCTCAGACACAGAGCATGCCAGATTCCAAAGCCGCCGCCGATGCCAAAAAGCTTCTCGTCGAAGCACGGGCGCATCTGAAGGCGGGTGATCTCGCCGAGACGCGCAAGCTCGTGGAAACGGCGCTCACCACCGCGCCGGGCGATCTGACCACGCAAGCGGAGGCGGCGTTGATGCTTGGCGAGGCGGAGGCTCCAGAGCGGGCTTTGTCGCTGGCGAATGACTTCTTCAGGAACACAGATGCCGAGCATCCGCAGTTTACGGCCATCACCGAGGCTCGTGTGAAGTTGATGCCGAAGATGAGGGAATACCGCGCCCGCCTTGATGCCGCAGCGAAGCTCGTGACCGCGAACGATGACGCAGGTGAACTACGCGAACTCCAAGCTGCCCTGAAAATCCTACCTGATGGCCGCGAAGCCGCTGACCGATTGGAAATGAACCCGCTCCACGTCGGTCGTGCTTTGCCAGGCCGCAAATCCGCCAACGAACTCGGCCACACCTTCGTCCCCGTGGACGGCCTGCCGAACGTGCTCTTCAGCACTTGGGAGACGCGGGTGAAGGATTTTGAGCAGTTCGTGAAGGAAACCGGCCACGATATGAGAGGGCTGGAACCGTATAATGCCGACAAGACGCGGACGTGGCAGGCGCCGGGCTTCGAGCAGTCCGGAGATCATCCCGTGGTTTTGATAAGTCGGCAGGATGCCCGTGATTTTTGCGATTGGATGACGAAAAAAGAACGCGCCTCCGGACGCCTGCTGCCGGGCCAGGTCTATCGTCTGCCCACCGACCGCGAATGGAGCGCCGCCATGGGTGTGCTGAATGAGCCCGGCGACTTCCCCGAGGACCGCCAGTTTCCCGAAAATGTCTTCACCTGGCCCAAAGGCGCTCCACCGCCACGCAATGCGGAGAATTTAAACTCGAGCTGGAACAACGATGACTTCCTGAACACTGCACCCGTCGGCAGCGGTACCGCGAACCAGTTCGGGATTTATGACTTGATCGGGAATGTGAAAGAGATCTGCGCTGATCCGTGGGGGCTTCAAGGCAACCACGATGCCGCTGCCGTGCTCAGGGGCAGTTCTTACAATTCGGAATTGAAGGTGTGGCGCTATCGGCAAGACGACGTTCATGCAGGGCGCGTCAGGGTGGGTTCCGTGGACGTCGGGTTCCGCTGTGTGCTCGACCTAAAGACGGAAGAGCAGAGAACAATCCAAACGCGTATGGAGGAAGCCGTGGCCAATCTCCAGACTTCGCCAGTCACGCAGAACAGGCCGCGGCGGGAGATCAACACGCTGGTCAATGATGAGATGGTTCTGATGGATCTGCGGAGATGGTGGCCTCTCAATGAAGCGGAGTCCACCAGGCTTATAGGTCTGCCGCTGACGCATTTGATGGCGATGACCTCTGAGCGAACAGGCAGTCTGGCCGTGATGAAGACTTTCCCTCTCAAGGTCTTGTTCCTGAACTTTGAACAAATGGGGGAAAAGCCCGAGCGATTTCTCGAAAACCTCAAGGGGCTGCCGCTGACGAACCTTCATCTCGCACAGCACATCGACATGGGGCTGCCGTTGCATTCGATAGAGGTCCTGGCCGGTGCCCCACTGCGAGAACTTCACCTTTGGAACTTCAAGAACCTCAAAAGCATCGAGGCGCTGCGTGGCAAGCCCATGGAAACGGTGGTCTTTGGGGGAACAAACGGGACATTTGACCTCTCGCCTCTCAAGGAAGCCAGACTGCGACAGCTCGGGCTGCCTGAAACATTGACCCTGGAACGCTTTGTTCAGGCATGTGATTGGTGGGGAGGAACCGTGCAAACACTGAACACCAACATGCCCGAAGTCTATGGGTCTATTTTGATGAACGCGGCGCTTTCTGGTGATACCGCCAAGGTGGATGCCGCAAAATCCACGGTGGAGGGCAAGGTGAAATCACTGCCCTGGTTGAAGACGAGCTGGAATAAGGCAGAGCCTCGCGACATTTACCAACGCGCGTATGAGTTCTGGAGCAGGGCTGCGCGGCACATCGGCGGTGATGCGGCTGCTTTCGAGGGGCAGTTCAAAACCTTCGGCGGCCATTCCTATCTCTGGTTCGGGCAAAGGCTGGCTCTGGATGAGGCCACCACATTCGCCAGACAGCTCGGCGCCAATGTTCTCTCCATCACTTCCCAGGCAGAGAACGACTTCATTATCGAGCAGATCAAGGCGGGGGTGTTTCAAGTCAATTTTATGCTTGGTCTGGAGCGATCAGGAAAAGGACGGACGGGTTGGAAATGGGTGAGCGG
>CAMCWM010000115.1 GCA_945882215.1 Akkermansia muciniphila
GCCGCGGCTGGTGTCGATTTCATCGGCCACAGTGATGCTGTAGCTGAGCTGCGGGATCGCCTCGGGCTGTGGGCCTTCATAGGTGTGGATGCCGGTGATCTTCGACTTCATCGCGGACGGATAGACGAGCACGTCATCGCCCATGCGGAAGGTGCCGCTGGCCATGCGGCCGGCGAAGCCGCGGTAGTCGTGCAGATTGCCGAGCTTGGCGTCTTTGCGGTCAGAGATCGGGCGAATCACCCACTGCACGGCGAAGCGCGCTTCATCAGCGGCGGTTTCAGCATGAACCTGCACAGTTTCGAGATGCTGCAGGAGCGACGGGCCGGTGTACCACGGCGTGCTTTCGGATTTATCGACCACGTTGTCGCCATTGAGAGCGCTCATCGGGATCGACGTGACCTGGGGGAGATTGTCGAGGCCTTTGGCGAAGGCTTGGAAGTCACCAACGATCTTGTCATAGACCGCTTGGTCGAAATTGACGAGGTCCATCTTGTTCACCGCCAAAACGATGTGTCCGATGCGCAGCAGCGAGGCGAGGTAGGTGTGACGCATGGTCTGCTCGATCACGCCGAGGCGTGCGTCGATCAAAATGATCGCCAAGTCGGCCGTGGAGGCGCCGGTGACCATGTTGCGCGTGTATTGAATGTGCCCAGGAGTGTCGGCGATGATGAACTTGCGCTTCGGCGTGGCGAAATAGCGATAGGCCACATCAATCGTGATGCCCTGTTCGCGCTCGGCGCGGAGGCCGTCGGTGAGAAGCGCGAGATTCACATGTGCATCACCGCGACGCTTGGAGGATTCTTCGACGGCGAGAAGCTGGTCTTCGAAGATCGACTTCGAGTCATACAGCAGGCGTCCGATCAAAGTGCTCTTTCCGTCATCGACGGAACCAGCAGTGGTGAAGCGGAGAAGAGAAGATTCGGTGGGATTGACGAGAACGTCCATGATCTGAGGAAAGTGTTTGAAGTTAAGTGCTGCGGTTCTCGCTGAAATCAGAAGTATCCTTCCTTCTTGCGATCCTCCATGGCGGTCTCGCTGCGCTTGTCATCGGCGCGGGTGCCGCGTTCGGTTTGTCTCGCGGCGGCGACTTCGGCGACGATTTCGTCGATGGTGCTGGCGGTGGATTCGACGGCGCCGGTGCAGGTGGCGTCGCCGACGGTGCGGAAGCGGATGGTCATTTCCTTCACCTTCGGCTTTTCTTCATCGAGCAACGGAATGATGCCGGTGCTGGCGTCGAGAAGCTGGCCGTGGCGCTCGATGATCTTGCGCTGGTGGCTGAAGTAGAGGCTGGGGAGCGGGATGTTTTCCTGGCGGATGTACTGCCAGATGTCCATCTCGGTCCAATTCGAGAGAGGGAAGACGCGGAAGTGCTCACCGAAGTGTTTGCGACCGTTGAAGATGTTCCAAAGCTCAGGGCGCTGGTTTTTCGGGTCCCACTGGCCGAACTCATCGCGGTGGCTGAAGAAGCGTTCTTTCGCACGGGCTTTTTCTTCATCGCGACGACCACCGCCGAGGCAGGCGTCATATTGGTGCTCTTCGATGGTGTCGAGCAGCGTGACGGTCTGCAGCTTGTTGCGGCTGGCGTTGTGGCCTTTTTCCTCCTGCACGCGGCCGTCGTCGATGGACTTCTGCACAAGGCCGACGGTGAGGTTGGCGCCGATCTCCTGCACGAACCAGTCACGGTATTCCATGGCCTCGGGGAAGTTGTGGCCGGTATCGACGTGGAGCAGCGGGAAGGGGAGCTTCGATGGATAGAAGGCCTTCCGAGCCAGCCAGGCCATGACGATGGAATCTTTGCCCCCGGAGAAAAGAAGCGCGGGCTTTTGGAACTGCGCGGCGGTTTCGCGCAGGATGTAGATGGCCTCGGATTCGAGGAATTGGAGGTGCGTGATGGCTGACATGATGAATCAGATGATGGCGAGGAATTTGAGGAGGTTGCGCGTACTGAGGGCGACGACGAGGACGCCGACGAGAATCATGAACGGCTTGTGCGGGATGTGTTTGGCGGCCCAGGCTCCGAACGGCGCGGCGATCATGCCACCGAGGGCGAGACCGAGGATGATGCTCCAATGCGTGAGGCCGATGGTGAGGAAAAAGGTGATGCTTGCGGCCAGCGTGACGAAGAACTCGACCGCGTTCACGCTGCCGACGGTGATGCGGACGTTGTTGCCACGCACGATGAGATTGGACGCGACAATCGGGCCCCAGCCGCCGCCGCCCATGGCATCGACGAGCGCGCCGAAAAAGCCAAGAGGCGCGAGATGCGTGGTCACATTGCGCGGCGGCACGCGGACGAAGGCTTTGGCGATGATCACGGCACCCATGAGGATGAGGTAGCCCGAGACCCAAGGTTTGAGCACGTCGCCAATGGAGGAGAGCAGATACGCGCCGATGATGGCACCAATGACCGCTGGAACGAGCAGCCGACGAAACAGAAAGCGGTCCACATTGCCAAACGCGTGATGCGAAATCGCGGAGGCGCCGGTGGTGAAGCACTCGGCCGCATGCACCGTGGCGCTGGTGGCCGCTGGCGGCACGCCGAAGGCCATGAGCAGCGACGAGGCGCTCACGCCATAGGCCATGCCGAGCGCTCCATCGATCAATTGAGCGACGAAGCCGGCGGCGATGTAGAGCAGGAAGTCGGGCGGCAGATCCATGGGCGCTTACGCTTTGTCGGTGACGAGCTTGGCGTGCAGGCCGCATTCGTGTTTTTCGTCGCCCTTGGCAGGATCGTAGTAGGTGCGCTCGTTCGGCAGATCGTGCTCCAGCAGGTAGGCGTCCATCTCCACGGGCGTCCAATCGAGGATGGGGTTCACCTTGAGGCAGTTGAACTTCGCGTCCCACATGAACGGAGCGAGCGTGGCAGCGCGTTGGGGGTTCTGTTCGCGACGCAGGGCGGTGATCCAGACTTTCGGGGCCAGTTCGCGCATGCCGCGCTCGAAGGGCTCCAGCTTCATGATGCGGCTAAAGGATTCGACACGTTCGACTTCGTCCGGCATCGGGACTTGGCCGCCGTTGAGGGCCAGCCAGTGCGCAGCGGTCATGAGCGGCAGATAGGGCTTCAAGTTCAGACTCAGGCGAGCACGGCTCTTTTCAGCGAAGCGGTAGGTTTCGGGGAGGTTGGTGCCGTGATCGACCCACAGGGTGGGAATGCCCCCCTCCTGCTCCGTGGCGAGATGCAGAATCACGGCCTCATAGGGACGAAAGTTCGTGGTGACGACGGCCTGGCCTTCGGCATGCGCGAGAGCGATCTGAATGATCTCCTGGGGCGATTTGCCACGGGCTTCATCATTGAGGGCAGCGATTTGGTCGGGATTCATGGTGGGAGGGCGATTTATTCACCTGATTCTCGATGTGTAAAGTAGGAAATAGAAAATCGGGGCATGAAAAAGGGCGCGGAGGTGATCCGCGCCCTTCGAAGTTGGCTGTATTTCAGATTAAGCCTGAAGAGCGGCTGCCGGTTGGATGTTCACGCGGCGGCCATCCTTGTCGAAGCGGACATTGCCGTCCACGAGGGCGAAGATGGTGTGATCGCGGCCGATGCCGACATTCAGACCGGGGATCCACTTGGTGCCACGCTGGCGGAGGATGATGTTGCCTGCGATGACGGCTTCACCGCCGAATTTCTTGACGCCAAGGCGTTTGCTCTGGCTGTCGCGACCGTTCTTGACGGAACCTTGTCCTTTTTTATGGGCCATAAGAGGGGAGGAGTGAGGGGATTAGGCGTTGATGGCAGTGATCTGCACGAGGGTCAGCGGCTGGCGGTGGCCGCGGGTCTTGTGGACGCCCTTGCGCTTGCGGAACTTGAAGGTGGTGACCTTGTCAGCCTTGTGCTGCTTGATCACCTTGGCGGAAACGCTGGCTCCAGCAACGGTAGGAGCACCCACCTTGATGCTGCTGCCTTCACCGGCGACGAGAACCTGGTCGAAAGTGGCGGTTTCGCCTTCGGCAGATTCGAGCTTCTCCACGTCGAGCTTGTCGCCCACGGAGACTTTGTACTGCTTGCCGCCTGTTTTGATGATTGCGTATGCCATAACCTGAAAAGTGAGAGTTTTCCCGCCGTCTGGGACGAGGGGCGCGGAGATTTCCACACCTCACCCCGTTCGGCAAGGGAAAACTCTGCGTTCATCCGCGAAATCAGGCGGCTGGGGCCGGGGAACCGCCAAAATAATGCGTCAGCGCCTCCATCATGCCCTCGCTGGCGACGCGGGTGGCGATGAAACCGCCGCGGGAATGCACGATGTGCTTCACCGGATCGACCGCATTGCCGGGGCAGGCGATCATGCGGGCATGGCGGGGATCGAGCATGCTGAGGTCGTTGTAGTTATCCCCGGCAGCGAAGCAGGCGGACGAATCGAGGTTCAGCAGGCGCGCCAGCTCGCTCAGCGCGGTGCCTTTGCTGTAGCCGCTGTGGGAAAAGCGCAGGTAGATGCCGTTGCGATGGTAACCGATGTCCGGGAACTGCCGCGCGTGCGAGTCGATGTAGGCGCAGATGCCGTCGAGTTCGGCATCGCTCGTGGCGACGATGCCCATCTCGCTTTCACCACCGGTGATGAAAGAAGCCTGCGTTTGTGTCTCGACCATCTGTTTGATGGCCTGCAATGAGGGCTGGTGGTCTTTGGCGAATCGTTCCTGTGCCCGGCGAGCCAGGCGGTTCCATGAGCCAAAGTCCTTCCACTGGCTGAAGAAGCCCGGTTTGTAGATGTCACACTCCTGCGCGATGATGAAATCCGGCTCAGAGTAAATACCGTGCTGCGCGAGGCCTTCGATGGTCTGGCGGAGGCTGCGGCCGGTGTTGATGACCCACGCGGCACCCTGGCCGCGCAGCAGTTGAATCATCTGCCCGAGGCCCGGATGAAACACGGGATCGCTCTCGGGATGCACGAGAGTGCCATCGAAGTCGAAGCAGAGGATGAAACGATGTTTGGGGGCGGCCATGAATCGGGGCGCGCATTCATGCCGTGAAAGACGCCGGCTGCAAGACCGCGATCACGCGCCACACGGCCAGAGCGCAGAGCGACCACAAAATAGTCTCATAAATCACGAAAACCGGCAGCCGCATCTTCCGCCGTCGGGCGCGATTCACCAACGCCTCGCTGGCCCACAGCAGACTGAGCACCAGCGGCGGATACAGCGCGAGATGACGGCTCCCCCACGTCAAAACCGGCATGTCCCAGCCGAAATCGAGCGTGCAGACCACGAAAGCGAGCACGGTGAAAAAAACCAGCGGTGCTGTTTCAGGATGCAGCGCCTGACCGGCATGTGAAGCACGCGGCGCCACGAACCAGACGATCAGGATGAGCAGAACCAGCACTGCGGTGAGCACAGCCACAAAGACCCCGCGCTCATGCGGCAGCGAACCAAAACCCCACGGCCATTGCAGCACGGATTCGATCATTTGCATGCTTCCCTGGCTCAACCGTGCGCTGACCGCATCAGACGCGTGCGATTCAAGGTAGTTTGCATAACTTGGCACCTCGCCCACAGGCACGGCTTGCAAAGCCTCGCGGGTTTGATGCGCCGCCGTCCACTGACGCATGGCGTTTTCATCGTCAAACCAGCGCCAGAAAAACGGCGCGGCATCGCCCAGCTTCTCTTTTGAGTGCGCCAGCATCGGCCCCACGGTGATCAGGTGGCAGACGGCGAGCAAGATCATGCCCAGCCAATGATTGCGCCACACCCAGAGCGTCGTGCCGCCTTCCTGCGACCAATACGCCAGGATCATGCCCCACAGCCAGCGCAGGGTGCTCACGAAAATGAAGACGAGCACCAGCGTCGTGGCTGAGGGCAGCGTGAGATTGGCCAGAGCGGAGAAAAAACCAATCACGCCGTAGAGCCAGAGCGAATTGCGCTTCAACGCGGCAATGCAACACACCCACGTGAGCAGGAACAGGAGCTGAAACAGCACGTCGGGGGAAAAGATCGCCGCCGAAGGCAGCAGCACGCCAAAACCGATCGTCAGGATCGTCAGCAAGGCCGCAGGCACTGAAAATGCGCGCGCCGCCGCCAGACCGAGCATCAGCAGGAATCCAAGGCTCAGACCAAAGAGCCAGCGCTTGCCAGAGCGCAGCACGCGATGATCCTCGGCACTCAAGGAGGAGGCTGAAACATGATCTGCAGCAACGCTCCACGCGGCGAGCCAGGGCCACAGCGGGCGCACGACGCCATCCGTGTGATGCGGCAGCCAGTCGTTCAGCGGCTTGGAGACACCTTTGGAAAAATCCGGTGTCAGATCACGCCGCGTCTCGATGGCGGCGTTCAAATACATCCGTTCTTGCTCGTGGATGCTTGCACCAGCCTTGCCTTGCCGTTGAAACGCCTGCAAGTAGCACCACGCGAAGAAAACCAAACTCGCGAACATCACCACCCAGCGGCCGCCGCTCAGCCACAGTCTTGTGAGATGCAGAAACACGGATTTGACCGGCATGCGTGCTGCGAGGTTGACGTGAGGTGGTTATTTCTTCGGCCGCACCTTGATTTCCACGCGGCGGTTCAGACCCTGCTGCTCCACCGTGCCAGCGACGCTGACGATCGGCTTTGATTTGCCCATGCCCATGGCCTGAATGCGATCACTGCCAAGACCAAGAGATTCCCTCAGCCATGAAACCACGGCGTTCGCGCGGCGGATGCTGAGTTCGAGATTGAAGTCCTCGCCACCGAAGCTGTCGGTGTGGCCTTCGATGATGAAGAGCGAGTCCGGGTTCTTTTGAATGAGGAAACCAAGCTTCATGAGGCTGAGACGGGCCGCTTCGGCGAGTTGGTCGCTGCCGTATTCAAACAGCAGGTCGGTCGGCATCAGGATCGGCGCGGTGCTGCCGCCCATCTTGCCGCCACCACCGAGGAGGTCATCGAGATTGCTGAAGCCCTTCACGCGTGCGCCTGCGGCGGTCGCCGTGCCCTGGCTTTTCACGGCATCGAGCAATCCGCTGTCCATCTTGCCGCCCTGGCCGGGATCGAGCGCTCCGGCATCGAGCAGCATCTGCTTTTCAGAAACCGGCTTCGACAGCACTTCGCGGCGCACACTGGCCATTTCGGCGGCGATGTCGGGCGCGGCCATGGCTTGCGGCGCGAGCAGCTTCGCCATGTCCGTGGCCTTCGGAGAACCGGGAGCACCGTCGCCGGGATCGTTGGCGCGAATGAAGTTCGTGATCTCCTTCACGTTCGGCGTGAGGTCGATCTCCTGATTCGCCGGCAGCTCCTGCAGCTTGTCGAAATCGTCCAGTTTCGGCTCAAACGCCTTCATGTCCGGCACATTGCCCGGCGCGATGGTTTCGGGAATTTGCTGAATGGCCTGCTGATCCTTCAGCAACTGCTCGCTGATGCGAATGCGCTCGGGCACCTGACGTGGCTGCACGGGCTGCAGGCCCGACACGCCTAGGAAGTCGAAACCGACGACCAGCATCATGTGAAACACCACGGACAGGATCAGGGCGAACATGACCCACCATTTCAGGCTCCAATCGTCGCGTGAACGAAAGGAGGACTGCGGAGTGGTCCACTCGGGGGGATGGGTGACTGCGGCCATGACGGGCGGATGCTACCACGACGGCAAAGCTTTGCACGCATCACTTTAACCGTGACATCGACCCGGCCTCCTTCGTATCCTCAGCCTCCACTTCAACCCCACCCTCATCATGAACCGCCGCGTTTTCCTCACCACCAGCACCGCCGCCCTGGCGGGATCTCTCATCGTCCCAGCCAGCAGCCACGCGCTGGATCTCACTCAATCTCCCCTGCCCTACGCGCCTGAGGCCTTGGAACCGCACATCGACGCGATGACGATGAACATCCACTTCGGCAAGCACCACGCCGCCTACATCAAAAACCTCGGTGACGCCCTCAAGGCCGCCAGCATCGACAAAACCGACCCTGTCGCCCTCATTTCCGACCTCAAATCCGTCCCCGAGGCCCAGCGCATGCTCGTCCGCAACAACGGCGGCGGTCATGTGAACCACACCTGGTTCTGGAAATGGATGGCCCCTGCAGGCAGCGGCCCGAAAGGCCCCGAAGGCAAGCTCGGCGAGGCCATCCAGAGCACCTTCACCAGCATCGACGACTTCAAAAAACTCTTCGGCGAAGCCGGCACGAAGCGCTTCGGCTCCGGCTGGGCCTGGCTCATCGTCACCAAGGATGGCGCGCTCAAAGTCACCTCCACGCCCAACCAGGACAACCCGCTCATGAAGGGCATTGTCGAGGAGGAAAACCTCGGCACCCCGATCCTCGGCCTCGATGTCTGGGAGCACGCCTACTACCTCAAGTATCAAAACAAACGCCCCGACTACATCGCCGCGTGGTGGAACGTGGTGAACTGGGCGGAAGTCGCCAAAGGTTACGCCTCCGCAACGAAGGGCTGAAAATGACGAAACCAGAATGACGAAGACCGAAGGAATGACGAAGACCGAAATCCCAACCGCTTTGGGCATTCATTCGTCATTCCTCATTCGGACTTCGTCATTCGATTCTCCGAATCGCCCATCATGACTGGACTCATCGAGGTCAAGCTCACGGAGTTGAACCAGTTGTTCAACTCCATGGACCCCTCGCCCTTCCATGAGCGCGATCTGGATCACGATGCCGAGGAGTTCATCGTCAGTTGGGCGCAGGAGCATCCGAAACAGCACGATTTGAAGCTCCTCGTGCATCTCTCCAAACGCCCTGCCGATGTCGCCGACGCGCAGAAACTCGTCGCCGACTCCGTCGCGCATTACTTCGAGTATCGCGCCAAGATGGCTCTGCGTGAGTTTAAGCTTCTCATGCGCGAAGGCCGCGCCGCATTTCTCATCGGGCTGGTCTTCCTCGCCATCTGCCAGCTCACCGCCACGCTCCTCACGCCATCGTCTGGCAACTGGCAGACCATCGCCCGTGAAGGCCTGACCATCATCGGTTGGGTCGCCATGTGGAGGCCGCTCGAAATCTACCTCTACCGCTGGTGGCCCATCCTCGCACGTCGCCGCCTCTACCAGCGCCTCTCCCGCATGCCCGTCGAAGTCCTTTGCGCCGCATGAACCTCATCACCCGTAACTCATAACCCTTCACACAAACATGAAAACCCTCCTCACCACCCTCCTCCTGCTCATTCCCGCCTTCGCATTCGCCGAAGACAAGGCCAAACACGTCAAAGCCGACGAAGCCGCCAAGATCATCGCCGAAGGCAAAACCGTCATCGTGGATGTCCGCACTCCCGACGAATTCAAAGACGGTCACATCAAGACCGCCAAGAACATCGACATCATGGCCGCCGACTTCGAGGCTCAGCTCGCCAAGCTCGACAAAACCCAGCCCACCCTCGTCCATTGCCAAGCCGGTGGCCGCAGCATGCGCGCCTTGAAAACCTTCGAAAAACTCGGTTTCAAGAACCTCATCCACCTCGACGAAGGCTTCGCCGGCTGGGAAGCTGCTGGCAAGCCGGTGGAAAAGTGATCAATTCACCTTCGTCAGCCGCCGCACCACTTCCGCTGCGAGCATAAAACCAAACGTGCCAGTGACGAATGTCGCGGCACCAAATCCAGCGGCGCAGTCGAGGCGGAGGCCGGTTTCGGCGCCTTGCTCGGGTTCGAGGGAGCAAGAGCCGTCGGCCCACGGGTAAACCGGCTTCTCGGTGGAGAAGACACAGAGAACATTCATCGTCACAGGACGATGCTGCTCGCTTTTGGCGAAGCCGTGATCGCGGCGCAGGCTCTGGCGTACGCCTCGGAGCAGCGGATCGGCCCCGGCGTGGCCGAGATCGGCGATTTTGATGACGGTGGGGTCACGCCGGCCACCGGCGGAGCCGGAGGTGATGACGGAAAGGCCGCGCGCATGGCATTTGGCGATGATGAGCGCCTTGATCGAGGTGCGATCGACCGCATCGACGACGAAATCGAAGTTCGGGGCGAGCAGTCGGTCCACATTCGATTCGGTGAGGAACTCGATGACGCGATGCACGCGGCAGGCGGGATTGATTTCGGCCACGCGGGCGGCCAGCACATCGACTTTGGTCACGCCGATGGTGTGGGCGAGCGCGGGAAGCTGGCGGTTGGTGTTCGTGATGCACACGTCGTCCATGTCGATCAACGTCAGCTCGCCAATGCCGCTGCGCGCGAGCGCTTCGACCACCCACGAACCGACGCCGCCGACACCAACGATGGCGACGTGCGCGGCAGCGAGACGTGGCAAAGCTGCGGCTCCGTAAAGCCGCCCGATGCCGCCGAAGCGCTGGGTGTAGGATTCATCCATGCTGCTTCATACGCGGCTCGTGCGATGCGAGCAAGTGGAGCGCGAGTGTGTCGAAGACCACTCGCCTGATTCTCCTGTGGCGTTGAAGGCCGAGGCGTGAGAGGTGGGTGATGGCGTGAGTGGCTTTGGTCTTTGAGTGAGCAAGACCATGACAAGTGGCGAGTAGGCTTCGCCATACTCTCGCTCCGTCAATTCGTCAGCAATGATGCGCACCACGCGTGTTCACATACACCGAGTAAAGGCTCTGCGAGGCGGTGATGAAGAGACGGTTCCGCTTCTGGCCGCCGAAGCAGACGTTGCTGGCGGTTTCGGGGAGTTTGATGAAACCGATGAGTTTGCCTTCGGGGTTGAAGACATGGACGCCGTCGTAGCCGTCGCCAATCCACCCGGCGCTGGCCCAGAGGTTGCCTTCGATGTCGCAGCGAATGCCGTCGGAGTTGCCTTTGGCCTTGGGGTCGGCGAGCTGGCCTTTGTTGGTGGCGAAGACCTTGCCGTTTTTCACCATCGCGCCGTCCACGTCATACACGCGAATGTTTTTGGGCGCGCCGGTATCGACGACGTAGAGCTTCTTGTAGTCGGGGGAGAAACAGAGGCCGTTGGGCTTGGTCAGATCTTCGGTGATCTTGGTGATCTCGCCACTCGGGTCGATGCGATAAACGGATTCTTTGAGGAAGAGCTCACCTTTGTTGCCCTCGTAGTCCATCATGCTGCCGTAGCCGGGATCGGTGAACCAGATGGAGCCGTCGGGATGCACAGCGCCGTCGTTGGGCGCGTTGAAAGGCTTGCCTTCAAATTTTTCGGCGAGGACGGTGATTTTGCCATCGAGTTCGTAGCGCACGACGCGGCGAGTGCCATGCTCGAAGCTGATCTGGCGGCCATGGAGGTCAAAAGTGTTGCCGTTGCTGTTGTTGGCGTTGTTGCGCATGGTGCTGACGTGGCCGTCCTCGGGCAGGTAGCGCATCTGGGCGTTGTTGGGGATGTCACTGAAGACAAGGTAGTTGCCCGTGCCGTTCCAGGCGGGGCCTTCAGCCCAAAGCATGCCGGTGTGCAGGCGGCGGATTGGGGCATTGCCCTGAGTGAGTTTTTCAAACTCGGGTTCGAGCGCGATGACATCGGGGTCCGGGTAGCGCTCGGGGGTTTTGCCAGACCAATCGCGGGCTAGGATAGTCGTGGTGGCAGCGGAAACGGCAAAACTGGTGAGGAAGGTGCGGCGGTTGGTGTTCATGACGGTGTGGTTGTAGCGAATGGAACGCTGGATTGGCAAGAGGATTGCCCACGAAACACACGAAAAGGCACGAAATCAGAAGGATTGGAGAGCTGAACGTTTTCGTGAATTTCGTGTGTTTCGTGGGCAGAAATAAAAAAGCCCCGGCTGCATTGCTGCGTGCCGGGGCTGATGAGGAGTTGTATTGAATTAGACGACCGGCGCGCCGGGGATGTCCTTGCCGGGGATGGCGATGGGATACCAGCCGTCGGCGTCAGGTTTGACGGGGGGCTCGGACTCAAGGGTGATGATGTTGGGCATGTGCTGAACTTTGGAGTTCAGGACTTCATCCCACTTCAATTCCTTGCCGGAATAGGTGGCCATGCGGCCCATGACGGCGGTCATGGTGCTTTCAGCGCCGTAGTAAGCGTTGTTGAGCGGCTTGTTCTCGCGGATGGCGGCCTGGAGGGTGTCATGCTCGGTCTGGTATGGATCTGGATCGAGGCGCTTGGCGGCCTTGCCCTTGGCTTCACCGATGTCCTTGCCACCGGGGCGGTATTTCCAGATGGTTTCGCCTTTGTGGTTGTTGGCGTAGCAGCGGCCGCTGTTGTCGAGGTAGATCTTGCCTTTGGTGCCGGTGAATTCCTCGCGCACGGCGTTGGAGACGCCGGACTGATGACGGCACTGGCTGTTGATGCGGACACCGTTTTCATAGGTGTACTCGACGTAGTGGTGGTCGTAGATTTGACCGAATTTCTTCTCCACACGCTGCATGCGGCCGCCCATGCCCTGGGCACTGACGGGATGGCCGCCGATGAACCAGTTGGCGACGTCGATGTTGTGGATGTGCTGCTCGTTGATGTGATCGCCGCAGAGCCAGGTGAAGAAGTACCAGTTGTTGATCTGATACATGAGCTCGGACTGGTCGGGGCGCTTGTCGCGGAACCAGATGCCACCGCCGTTCCAGTAAACCTGGCCGCCGGTGATGTCGCCTATGATGCCCTGCTCTTTGACCTGGGTGAGAGCTTCCTTGTAGCAGTTCTGGTAACGACGCTGAAGGCCGACGACGACTTTGAGGTTCTTTTCATCGGCGACTTTGGCCATTTCGAGAACCTTGCGCACGCCGGGAGCATCGACGGCAACGGGCTTTTCCATGAAGATGTTTTTGCCAGCGTTCACAGCGGCCTCGAAATGATATGGACGGAAGCCGGGAGGCGTGGTGAGAATGACGAGGTCGCAGCTTTCGATGACTTTCTGGTAAGCATCTGGACCCGCGAAGATGCGGGAGTCATCGACCTTCACCTTTTCGGGGTTTTTGTTTCGCAGGTTGCTGAGGGCGCCGTCGGCCTTTTCTTTGAAGGCATCGGCGACGGCGTGGAGCGTGACGCCCTGCTGATTGGTGCTGAGCGCCTGGCTGGCGGCACCGGTGCCGCGACCGCCGCAGCCGATGAGGCCGACTTTGATTTCATCGCTGCCTGCGGCCCAGGCGGATTGGGCGACAGTGAGGGCGCTGGCGGCGGCTGTGGTGCCGATAAACTGGCGGCGTGACGTGGCCGCTGCGGGGGTGGTGGTCGGTGTGTTCATGGATGGAATGGATGGGTTGTTCGATGATCTCTAAAATCAAGCCAGCGCGTTTTTGATGAGCGCGTAGCCTTCGGTGTAAACTTGCTCGGTGCTGGGGAAGAAATCGCGCCAGACGCGGGTGGCGGCGGCGAGATCCGGCAGGGCGCTGCCAAAGGCCTCGATGGTCATCCAGCCGTCGTAGCCGATCTTTTTGAGATGCTTGATCTGCTCGACGATGTTGATGTGGCCGCGACCGGGGGTGCCACGGTCGTTCTCGGAGATGTGGACGTGGTTGAGCTTGCCGGTGGCGAAGACGGTGTCGATGGCCTTGAGCGGACTCTTTTCTTCGATGTTCGCGTGGAAGGTGTCGTACATCGTGCCGAAGTTCGGGTGATCGACGCGCTTCACATAAGCAGCGGCTTGCTCCATGGTGTTGAGCAGGTGAGACTCGAAGCGGTTGAGCGCTTCGATGGCGCATTTCACGCCGGCGGCCTCTGCAACGGGAGCGATGGCACGATGGACTTCAGCGGCTCCGGCGAGCTCGGCTTCGGAAGGGAAAGCGCCGGTGAACTGGCCGAGCACTTGATAATAGGGGCCGCAAAGCGTCTGCACACCGGCGTTGTGAGCACATTCGAGGACGCGCTTGAGGTGGTCGATGGCTCCCTGGCGGTTCGCAGCGACGGGACTGATGGCGTTGTGCGCTTCATCAGGCAGCACGGTCACGGCGGTGCATTGGAGGCCGTTGTCCTTGAGCACCTGGCCGATGCCTTTGAAGTGCGCCGGGTTGCTGACGTCAAAAATCGGCACTTCAACGCCGGCGTAGCCGGTGGCCTTGAGTTTTTCGATGACTGGGTAGTTCGCCTCGGTGACGTGGCCGGTATAGAGCAGGAGATTGAAGCCGATTTTCATGGGGTGGGAAGGCAAGCTAGGGAATGGCAGGCGAATTGGCAAGGTTTGTGTCGGGAGATTTGCCAGGAAGGGCAGAACGTGGTCCGAAGAACTCTATTTCCAGGATGTCGCTGAATCGCAAGGCAGAGCGGGTGACGGCAAATTAGGCATTGAAAAGGGTGGGTCCGATTTCATTAGTGAGAAGGCTTCGATCCCGCCGGTTGGAAAACCGAATCCCCTCCATCTCATGACCGCCCTCCGCATCCTCGCGCTTTCCATCAGCTGTGTCGTGCTCGCTTCCTGCGAGAACACGAAATCCACCAGCAACGACCCGTACGCCTCAAACTACGGCAACGACGGCCACTACAACCCGTATCCAGGCCAGAGCGGCTACGCGTCGGGTTCGACGCCGACCTACCAGAAGCCACCAATGCCAGTGGAACCTGAGCCGCCGGCCGATCCTTACGCTTTTAGCGCCACGAAGAAGACGACACCCAGCAGCCCCGCGCCCTCCACACCAAAAAAGACCACTGCATCGAGCAGCTCGACGAAGAAGAAGTCCACACCTTCGAAATCCACGGCGAAGAAATCCTCTTCCGGCTCCCGCTACGCTGTGTCGAAGGGCGACACCCTCTATGGCATCGCTTTGAAGAAGAAAACGACGGTCGCCAAACTCAAGGCCGCCAATGGTCTCAAAAGCGACCTGATCCGTCCCGGACAGACCCTGAAGATCCCCTGATTCAACGCACGGGCACTTTTTCTACTCCAATTCGCCTCTGCATCGAATTTTTCCCGTTTTGGGCCGTCCATCCTCCGCCTTTCCTTTCCATGCCCTCCTCAGCCTCGACTGACCCTGGCGAAGTCTCCGACATCGACTTGGTCAAACGCAGCCAGGCGGGTGACACGCGAGCCTTTGACACCCTGGTGACAAAGTATCGCGGGAGGATCTACGCCATGACTTACCATTTGATCCAGAACGAGACAGAAGCCTGGGACCTCGCGCAAGAGGCCTTCATCAAGGCGTGGCGTGCTCTGCCGAACTTCAAACAGGACGCGGCCTTCTACACCTGGCTCTATCGCATCGCCCACAACGTGACCTACGACTGGCTGCGGAAGAAGAAGGTCCAGGGAGATGGCGAGTTCGATGACGAGCGCACGGAGCATCGTGTGGCCGCCGGAGCCGAGGCAACTCCCAAAGGTGATGCCACCCCGGACACCGCCATGCGCAATGCCGAACTCGGCCAGCGAATCCAAGAGGCAATCGCTAGGCTCTCGCCAGAACATCGGCAAGTCATCATCCTGCGTGAGGTTGAAGGGCTGGCCTATGAAGAAATCGCCGCTCTTGTGCCCTGCTCGCTGGGCACGGTGATGTCACGCCTGTTTTACGCACGCAAGAAACTACAGGAACAACTCAAAGACGTTTATGAAACCACCCTCTGAAGACCACGACCTCATCCGCTGGCTCGATGGCGAGATGAATGACACCGAACTCGCCGCTTTTGAAGCCCGGCTCAAGGACGATCCTGTGCTGGCGAAAGAAGCTGACGATCTGCGTGCCTTGAGCGCTGGCATCCGCGACCATCTGCCCGCCGAGATGAAAGTTCCGCACGCAGACTTCTTCAATTCGCAGATCCAGGTGCGCATCGCCCAGATGGATCTGGATGAGATCCGTCAAAAACAGACCGGAGCCACATCCCTGGCCGATTCATTCCTCGCCTGGATGCGCAAGCCTTGGTTTGCGACCGCAGGTGCCGTGGCACTGGCTGTGCTGGGCTTAGTCTGGATGCGCCCGCACACGCAGGACACCGCGCACAGCCTGATCCTGAGTTCCTACACGCCTGGCCTCGGCGTCGAGGCGAGCACCTATCACGACAACGAAGCTGATGCGACCGTCCTCATGCTTGATGGCCTGGAAGAAGTGCCCGCAGACCGTAAAATCTCCGGTATCAGTGTCCACCGTAGCGAAACCGAGCCTGAGATTGCTGCAACCACGCTGTTTGACGCCGCAGGCTCGCCCTTGCTCGTCATCTCACGCGACGCGGTCGGACATCCGCTGTTTCTGACAAACACCCCTCGCGGATGAAAGCCCTTCTGCCAACCCTGTTGCTTTTGATTGCCGGCACGAACTTGTTCGCGCAGGAGAAAGCCGCTCCGCAACCGCTTCCCGCCGTCAAACCGGCCACCGAAGGCAAGGTCTGGGGGGCGCTCATTTTCGCCACAAACGATGCCTCGCAACTGCTCGGCTCACAGGAGAAAGCGCCAGCGCATCTCGGGCCGCTCAACGACCGCCTCGCCAAGGTGTTTGCCTTCAAGCACTTTGAGATTCTGGGCCAGCATCAGCAGGATATTTTCCGCGAATACGAGTCCTGGGTGGTGCCTTCGCGCGACTTGTTCCTGAAAATTGACTCCAATGGTCCTGCCGATAACGGCGGCGTCAAACTGCACCTCCAAGTCTGGCGGGACCAGCAGGTGCTGGTCAAAAGTGATGCGGTTTTAAGACCCGGCAGCCCTCTGTTCATCGGCGGCCCGAAGTGGAAAGATGGTCGGCTGATTTTTGTGCTCTTGCTCGAACGCAAATAGGGCCAGAAAACGAGAGCAGCCCGCCGTGGCGGGAAATTGTTCGTGTGTTTGGCAGGCGAATAAAATCGGCCTCGCCGATCAGATGCTCAAGCCCGACGAGCTGAAGAATGCCAGAAACCGCCTGCTCATCCTTAGCGACACGCATGGAGCCAAGGTGGAGGAAGTAAACCCGCCGGGGCGGTGAGATGCCGACATCGTTGTTGGGCGGTAAAAAACATTCATAAATCTGCAAACAAAACACCCCGCATCTTTGAGGGATGCGGGGTGTAATTTTAATCTGGCAACGTCCTACTTTCGCATGGCCTTTCGCCATACTATCATCGGCGCAACAGCGTTTCACTTCCGTGTTCGGAATGGGAACGGGTGGTACCACTGTGCCATGGTCACCAGACTGCGATTTACCAGCACTATAAGGTGTGTAAACCGAGGTCTGACGACATTTTTTTCAGAGATAGTTCTCTGACAACTGCATACGGGGTGATTGAAATTCGATTTGAGCCCTAGAACCAGGCTTCAGTTTGAGATGGAACAATACAAGACAAACGGATGATTAGTACCACTGAGCTGAACGCATTACTGCGCTTGCACCCGTGGCCTATCAACGTGGTAGTCTTCCACGATCCTTCAGGGAAAACTTATCTTGGGATGGGCTTGGCGCTTAGATGCTTTCAGCGCTTATCCCTTCCGCACATAGCTGCCCAGCGATGCTCTTGACAGAACAACTGGAACACCAGAGGTGCGTTAATTCCGGTCCTCTCGTACTAGGAATTAAACCCCTCAATTTTCCTTCGCCCACAGAGGATAGAGGACCGAACTGTCTCGCGACGTTCTGAACCCAGCTCGCGTGCCGCTTTAACCGGCGAACAGCCGGACCCTTGGGACCTTCTCCAGCCCCAGGATGCGACGAGCCGACATCGAGGTGCCAAACTTCATCGTCG
>CAMCWM010000116.1 GCA_945882215.1 Akkermansia muciniphila
TGCCGATGGCCCCTCCAATCATGAAACCGAGAACGACGGCTGCTGTGACGAGAGCTGTATTGCGCAGAAGGACCATGATTTCTCGTGTTGGGTTCATGAGTTGGTATCATTCATTTTTTGTGACGGTTTGTCAGCCCCAATCTACTTCACAAATCCCCGCGCCTTCAGCCAGAACAGCAAATCCGCGAACCACGGATGCTGCGTGCCGATGAGGCCGGTGCCGTGGTCGCCGTGCTGGTAGAGGTGGAGTTCGTGGGGGACGTTGTTTTGATGCAAGGCGGCGGCGTAGAGCTGCGCGTGCTCCACGGGGACCAGTTTGTCCTCCATCGTGTGCCAGAGGAAGACGGGCGGGAGGCCGGGCTTCACTTGCAGCTCGCTGGAGGTCTGGCGGATGAGTTTTTCGTCGGGTTGATCACCGGTGAGCATCTTGCGCGAGGTGGCGTGCGGTTTCGTGATCATGCTGATGACGGGATAGCAGAGGATGGCGAGATCGGGTCGCGGACTGACTGTGCGATCTCTGCCGAGGATCATGCCGTCCTCGGGGCGGTTGATGAGTGTGGAGACGAGATGGCCACCTGCGGAGAAACCCATCACGCCGATGCGCTTCGGATCGATCTGCCACTTCGTGGCATTGCCACGGATTTGAAACATCGCCTCGACGGCATCCTGAAGCTGCGCGGGATAACGATAGCCCGAGCTGCCGAGCCGGTAACGCAGCACGAAGACGGTGAGCCCTTGTTCATTGAGCCACAGCGCAAACGGCTCCGCCTGCCCCTCATAAATGCCGCTGTAGCTGCCGCCGGGAATCAAGAGCATTGCCGCGCCGTTTTGTTTCGCAGGCAGATAAGGCGTGAGCGTCGGGATGTCCTTCGGCGTGTTGCCAAGTGCTCCGGACGCGCCATTTGGCCAGAGGATGATGGGCTTCTCCGCAGCGCAAAGCGGAGCGCTGAGGGCGACGAGAAGGCTGAGGAGGAGTTTCATCGGCATCAGTTCAGATCTAGATCATTGACGCGCTTCTTCTTCGCTTTCGGCGGCTGGCTGTCGGGATGCAGACCAGCCATGCGCGGGGTGATGTGGCGCACGGGACCCCAGTTGATGGCGTAGGGATGCGCGGCGACGAGCTTTTCGATGGCGGCCCAGTTCTGCTTCACCTGCGTGGCGATGGCCTCGTCCTTCTTTTTCCAGTAGCGATCCATGAGCGCGATGTTTTCCAAAGTCATGCGCGTGTAGGTGAGTCCGGTTTGGATAAAGGCGACGCGCTTGGCATGAATCGAATCAGCGGGCACGGCGGCAGCGGCGCGATCAAGACGGGCCTGCGAGGCAGTGAGCAGCGCCTCGGTGTAAAGCTGCGGGAAGGAAAAGATGCCTTCCTCGCCGTGCTTCGCGGTGAAGGCCATGCGCTCCTTTTCGATGACCTCGAAATACTCGTGCACCTGCGGCGCGGCTGGGCCGAATGCGCGGGTGTAGTAATCGGCGAGGATCGCCTCGGCATCGGCGGCGGGATTCCACGCGAGCTGCGCCATGATGTAGTAGAGCGGCCCGACAGTGGCCCAGTGCTCCCACACGCCGTCGATGTAGATGCCGATGCAGTTCGCCGCGGCCACGTCTTTGAAATCGCGAATGGTCTGCGCGACATGGATGTCCGGCAATCCCTGTTGCCAGCCGGCGGGGCTGCCTGTGTTCGGACGCCAGAACATCGAGGGCACGATCTTCGACCACGCTTCAAATTGCTGCCGGTAGGTGTCGCCACGCGTCGAACCGCGATCCACGAGCCCGGTGCGGCCGAAGAAGTTCGCCACGATGGTCATGATCACATTGTCCGCAGGCCGCGCCTTCACCGGCGCGGGCCGCGAATGGCCGTAGCTGAGCATCATCACGCGGTAATCCTTGCCGGGATATTTTTGCTTCAGCATCTCGCCGAGCTTATTGGCAAAGGTGACATCGCGGTCACTCGTGGCAGGGCGTTCCTTGTTGAGGTGAAACCAGTTGAACACACGCGGCTCGCCATCGGGATGATCCCACGCGGAGCATTTGTCGCACACGCAGTGACCGCTGGCCCAGCCGTCGTTCGGCGAAGCATTGAAGACGGTGCGGTGCGGGTCCTGCTGCAGTTCCTCGGCCACGCCTTCGAGCCACAGCTCCCACACCTTCGGGTTCGACATGCAGAGCTTGGCGTTGTGCGGAGTTGGGAAGCCGCTCCGCGTGCCATCCGGTTGCAGCGCGAAGATTTCAGGATGCTTCTCGTGGTAACGATCCCACCAGTCGCCAAAACCGTGCCCGCCTTCGATCGAGAGCGAATCAAGCTGGAGCCGCTGGCGCATCGTCCACTCGTGTGATGTGCCGTAGCCTTTGTTCCCGAGGCGGCAGTAATTGAACATGCTGCCCCGCGCACGGAGCTGTGGATGATGGCGATATTCCAACGGCGCGCTGATCACGATGCGCTCGCTCTTCGGCACATCCTCGCCCAATTCGCCTGGCCACAGCCAGCGCACGCCGAGCTGGTCCTGCATGAAAGTGTGAACCGCGTTGATCGTGCCATACTCCTGCTGCACGCCCTTGATCGCGCCTTCCTTCGTCACGATGTCGAGCTTCACCGGGTCCCAGCGATCCCGTCCGGCGATAACGACATGCTTTTCATTCGCCGCGATGACGATCTCCTCGGGATGCTTGAAGTCGAAGTCCGTCTTTGGAAACAACGCCTTCACCTCAGGCTGCACGCCGACCCATATCGCGCTGTCCGGCGCTGGAGACGACGCACCGAGCATCACGAGCGGCTTCTTCCCGCTGATTTTCTCAATGTAGCCCGCCAGCACCTCCGCCGCCTCCCGCGTGCGCGGCGGTGCATCGGCATAAACGATGATCGGCACAGGCGGCGTGTCCTTGGAGGCGAGGACGAGGTCGGCGGCTCGTGCAGGCAGGATCGCTGTCAGCAGGGTGGTGAAGAGTGGGAGAGGGAGCTTCATGGTTGGATCAGTCTTTGGCTTCCGGCAGTCGGTCGATCAGCACCCGCAAACGCACCTTGTCCGTGACTTGTTTCCCGGCACGCACATCCTCTTCGGTAAAACTTGCCATCAGCACCTCGCCGAGCGGGGTGCGCTGGTGGTCGTAGATGATGTGGAGGGTGCCATCTGCGGCTTGCACGCCGTCGGGATAGGTCACGTCTTCGCGTTCATCGAGCATGAGACCGCCTTGCCACGACTGGCCGTCGTCATCGGATATGAAGGCTTTGAGTTTCTCGCGCTTGGTTTTTTCCTGAATACCACCGTGCTTCACGAGCAGCAGCGCGCCGGATTGCAGCCGCCGCAGGAAAAAGCGCGAGGTGGGATGCTGGATGGCGATCTTTTCGACCGGCGTCCATGTCTTGCCGTCATCGCGTGAGATCGTCTCGGCCATTCCCCGCATGCGCACCATCATCCAGAGCGTGCCGTCCTTGCGCTCGACGATCATCGGCTCGTCGGGTCCACGCATCTTGGGTTCGGCGATGTGCGCGGTGCCGCGCAGGGTGAAGGTCGCGCCCTTGTCCGTGCTGGCATACACCTTGATGCTGTTGTCGGCTTTCCACACCGATGAGGTGAGCAGCCAGTCGCCGTTCGCGAGCACGGTGGGTTTGTTCAGCATGATGCCGTCGCCGAGGCGACGCGGTGCTGACCATGCCGGCTCAGCGGCATCGGGTTCATCGGTGTGGATCGCCCAGATGCCGTAGCGGCCGTCCTGCAAACCGGCGGCCTGCCCCCAGAACAGCCAGAGGCGGCCCTGCGGATCGCTCCAGATGGCGGGCGACATCGCGCGCGTGCCTTGGCGCGGCAGAATCATGAGCTTCACTTCCGACCACGACTTCCCGTCATCATCGCTGCACTTGAGCACTTGGAAATTACGCGTGCTCTCCACATCGCGGCCAAACACGGCCCACAGGCGGCCCTTCGCGGTGCATTCGATGCCCGGCACACCCTGGCGCTTCGTCGGCGGAATGTGCTGCTTCCATGGCGAGACGATGACGTGGGCGGGCTGTGGAGGGATGTCGGCTTCAGCGGCGAGAGCGCCGGTCATCGAAGCCAACAGGAGTGGAAGAAGTAGTTTCATGGAAATCCGTGCTTCACTTCGCCATCGCGGCGGTGGAGTACGTGAAGGAGTCGCGAGCATCCACGGCTCACGGCTTCTCCGCATGGAGCTCGCCCAGCATTTCGACCAAGGCGTCCACCATCTTCACCGAGGCGTCGAGCTGCACCTTGTTGACGCCGATCCACGTTTCGTAGCCGCCGAGCTTGTGCTGTGCGGGCGTCGGCAGGTAGCCGTGGGAGCCGTTGGCGATGGAAATGTTCATGAGCGGCTGGATGGGACTTCGTTGCTTCAGTTCCAGGCCGATCTCCGCGAACACCTCGAACGGCATCGCAGCCACAGCTAAGTCACCGATGCGATGCGTCTGCACAATCACGTCGAGCGTCGGCGGCATGTCCGGCGAGGCATAAGCGAGCACGGTGTTGTAGGTACTATACCGGCTGGTGCTCATCGGCTTGATCCTTCGGGCCTTCACCGACTCTGCCCACGCGACCTCCTCCTTCGTCGGGTAGCGCCGCTCAAAGGTGAGTGTGCGCTGCACCGACGAGAGCTTCACGTGATCGCGCCATTGCAGGGTTTTGTGTGCCTCCATCACTTTGCTGGCGCACAGGTCCGCCACCTCGCGGGCTTTTTCGAAAGGCTGATACTTTTTCTTCTGCTGCGGGCCGCGCTTGGCCAGCTCCTCGTCGGAGTAGCGCTCCAGATTGTTCACATCGCCGCTGGTGCCGTTGGCCATGATGCCGACGAACGGCGGATCTTGATGACGGTCGGCACCGAGCAGCTCACCCACGCGATCGGCAAAAATGGCGAAATAATCGGCCGAGATCGTGTTCTCCGTCACGCCGCCGACGTAGTGCAGCCCGTAGGAAGCCATCAGCGAGATCGGTTTGCCGGAAGTCGATCTCACGGACACAAAAGTGATCTGCGGATCAACGGGGCCGGCGGGCCGCAGCAGACCTTTGTATCCGGGATTCGTGTCCACTTTCTCGACGTTGTCGTGAGCACCGTAAATCGGGCCGCGTTCGGGCATC
The DNA here is from genome assembly GCA_945882215.1 of Akkermansia muciniphila. Taxonomy (GTDB): domain Bacteria; phylum Verrucomicrobiota; class Verrucomicrobiia; order Verrucomicrobiales; family Verrucomicrobiaceae; genus Prosthecobacter. Next base: position 5,088 of record CAMCWM010000116.1, read on the forward strand.
ACGAACCACCGACGATTGAAGACCTGCGTCGGCTCCTCGGCGACGCTCCAGCCAATCTGCGCCGGTTCGAGTTGATTGTAAGCCCTCAGCACGCCATCAGCGATGCGCCGGGTGAGGAAGGCGCTGTATTCAAAATATGGCTCGCCCTCGCGCTCCTCGAGCTTGGCACCACCCGTGGTATGCGAATGAGTCGCCGAAATGACCACGCAAAGCGGCGGAATGCCGGTCGTCTTCTCGATGATCACTTTGGCCGCAGCGGCAACCTCGGCCGAAATGTGCCGCAGATCGCACACGACCAGCGCCAGCTTCGCCTCCCCGTCGTCGAGCACGAGACAGCGGGCATGCAGCTCGTCATGGACGTGGGTCGCCGGCGGTCGGCTGGTGCGAGCGCCAGATTCGGCTGCGATGGTTGGTGTGATGTTGCTCGTGGCAGCGCCCGCACGGAAAACCGGCGCGGCGGCGGCAAGGTCGGGTGAGATGAGTGCCAGACAAAGGTGAGTGAAGAGAAGGAGGATTGTTTTCATGAGTTGGAGGGAAGATTTGATCACTTCTTGGGCTGTGCCAAAGCTCGGCCTTGCCAGTCGTAAGGCCACGGGGTCGTTGAGGTGAAAAAGTCTTGGTGCAGCCGCAGCACGCGCAGGTCTTTGCCGTCGTTGGTGTCGAGTCGCGATCCGCCGCTGTAGAAAAGATGAGCGGTGTCGCCGACGAACGTGATGGAGTGTTGGAGGAAACCATCCTCACCGTCGGGAGCGAAACCGATGAGGTGGAAATTGTCCCAGGTGCGTCCGCCGTCGCGACTGATGACGGAGGCGAGCTGGCGACGATCCTTCGTTTTCTTGCCGGGATGCCATGAATGGACAATCGCCGCGAGCGTCTTGCTATCGGGCAGCAGCGTGAGCTTGGGAGGATTGTCACCGCCGCCGAGGTAGAGCAGCGATTCGGTCTTCTCCCATGTGCTGCCGTTGTCAGCGGAGAAGCTGAGTCGATAAAAAGGCCATTCGTGTCGGCTGAGAAAGACGAGACGTCCGCCACCGAGGTGCGCTAGGGACGCTTCGCCGAGTCCTTTTCCCGGCACGGTTCCCAAGAACCTCCACGTTCCACCGAGGTCGTCGGAGGCGTGGATTTCATTCACTCCCGTCGTGCCCGACAGCGATTCCAGAAGTCGTCCGCGGTCACCGATGATGAGCGTCTGGTTGTTTGCCGACATCGGGCCGACATCCACCGGCTCGGACCACGACCCGCCTTCATCGGCGGACGAAATGAATTGCCGCTGCCGACCGACGATCACCCCTTTCTCATCGCACGTCCAGCGGCTGAAGGTCATGCCAAGTCGGCTATCGGAAAGGCGAGCGAGCGCACACTTTCCGAAAATCACCTCGCGCCCTCCGGTCAGCACCAGTCGTGGCTCCGACCAGCCGCGAATGCTGTCGCGTGAGGTCATCGTCCAAACGCTCGCCTGCATGTGATTGCGCCGCTGCTCGGCATTGCCCGTTTGATACGCGAGCAGCAACTCGCCCGACTTCAACGTCACCGCTGCGGGCCCTGAGGGAAAGGTGCGGCCTGCTGAAATGAGCACTTCTGGTTTCAGGTGCGGCTCCATGCGTAGCGTTTGGGTCGCGCCTGATGTGGCCGCCGCCGTCCCTTCGCCTGTGGCGTTGAAGGCTGCGACCTTGTGCTCGTAGGCCGTTTGTTCCTGCATGCCGCCGTCGTCGAAATGCGTGGCATTGGCTCCGGTCTCGCCCGCCAGATACCATGCTCCGTCGGCCTCCCGCCGCCAGATGCGATAGCCCGTTTCGTCCGTCGCGACATCGTCCCACTCCACGCGCAGATGCGCGGGCGAGGAGGCGGAGTGACGCACCTGTCGCGGTTCGGCGAGAAGATGCTTCACCGCAGCCCGCTCGGCTTGTGCGAGAGCGATGGGTGCGAACTGCACCGCGTCCACGACGACAAAGCCGTCCGCGCCTGCGGTCGATACGACCACCGCGCCGTTTTTTCCCGCCACAAAGCGGAACACGCCCAGTGCCCGAGGCACGCCGCTGATCAAGGGATGCTCGCGCTCGTTCACGACCCGCTTCGTTTCGCCCTCGTCGCTAAAAATGCTGACGGCAACATTCGTCGCCCGGTTCACATGTGGCACGTAGAGAAGCCGCACTTCGTATTGTCCGGCCTCGGGCAAATCGGGCGTGAAGCGCGCCGACTTCGTGCCGGGATCCTGATTGCCGTCGTGATGATACGTCTTGCCGACGAACGATTGCTTCGCCGTTCGCATCCACTTGCCGATGTATTCCGCCGACTCGTCGTCAACGACGACGCCGGCCCACTTTGCGGGTTCGAGGGGTGCAGCGATGACGCTCCCCAGCAGCAGGAGCCCGGCGGCGAATGCGGAGAACAAGGTTGTTTTCATGTTCCTCGTGATGTGTCACTTCGCATTGAGTTCCATTCTCTTGGCATCCTTCCGCTTTTTGAGAGCCGCCTTGTTCGCCAGCTTCCTTTCGATCTCGCGGTGATCCAAGGCGGGGTTGATGTATCCAAGCTCCGATACCCTCGTGATGTTCAAGGCTTCGGGGAATTGTTTGTCGATGGCTTCAATCGCCGTCCAGTTCCCCTGCATCTTGGCCTTGATGGCTGGGTCGGGATTTTTTGCTTCGATGCCCTGTTTGGCGAGGGCTTGGTTCTCGGTGTTCAGTCGCAGGTAATCGAGTCCGGCACGCACAAAGGCGATGCGGTCGGTGTATTCTTTTCCTGCGGTGGCGACTTTGGCGGCGGATGTGTCCAGCAGGGCGTAGGCGGTCTTGAAGAAGTCGGGATTGAAGGCCTCGGCCCATGACTTGGTGCCTGCGGTCATTTTGTCGGGCTGGATGGCGATGCGGTTGTCTTGCAGGAGCTTCCAATACGCTTTGATATCCTCCGCCGCAGGTCCGAAGCCCGACTTGCAGTAGTCGTCCATGATTTCATGCACCGGTTTGTCAGGATTCCAGGCGAGCTGCGCCATGACGTAATACATCGGCCCCTGAGTGGACCACCACGACCAAAGCATGTCGATGGAAACACCCGAAACGCCACAGGCTGCGGCCCGCTTGAGCAGCTCTGCTGTTCCGGTGATGTCAGGCGGTCCACCGGTCTTCCAGTGCGCCGGATCAGCGAAGTTCGGACGCCAGATCATGCCTGCGGTGGTCTTCTTCGACCATTCTTCGAGATTGGAAAAACTGGCGGCCACCGAGGAGACGATCACGTTGCTCTCCGGCACCGCTTTAACCGGCGGAGTCGCCGCGCCGCCATACGCCTGGATGAGCACCTGGTAGTTTTTGTCCGGGTAACGCTCCTTGAGTTTTCTCGCGAGGATATTGGCGAACGTCACCTCGCGGTCTGAAGTGGCGACACCGATGAGTTCTTTGCCGCCGGGATAATTCCACACCATCTTCAAGCCATCGGGATGATCCCATGCCATGCACTTTTCACAGCAGCAGATGCCGCTGGCGGTGCCGTCGTTGGCCGCGATGTTGAAGACGGTCCTGTGCGGGTTTTTTGCAATCGCTGTCTCCACGATCTTGAGCCACTGCTCCACCACGGCGGGATTCGACTGGCACAGTTTGGCATGCCTCGGTTCGCCTTTGTAAATCCGGGTGCCATCCGATTGCAGGCCAAAGTATTCTGGGTGGGTCTTGTGATAGGTCGCATACCATTCCGTGAAACCATGACCTCCGCTCGGCGTGTAGAGCGAGTCGAGCTGGAGGCGCTGTCTGCGGACCCAGTCGCCACCACTCAGCCCTGGTTTCCCTCCTGCTTTATACAGTGCCAGCGGCGCATACACCGTCGATCTCTGACGGATCTTCGGGTGATACCGAAACTCAAGCGGCCTAATGGTGATGGTGGACTGCTTCGGAACGACTTCCCCAATCTTTCCAGGCCACAGCCAGCGGACGCCGAGCTGGTCCTGCAGAAACGTCGCCACCGCGTTCACGGTGCCATACTCAAACTGAAATCCGTCCACATCCCGATTCGATTCCGCGAATCCCGCCAGGTAGTCCTTCCGTTCCGCCTCCGTCTGGCCTGCGATGATCTTCTTCTTGTTCGTGACCTTGTCCCACACATCGCGTCCGAGTATGGCGAGATGCTTCCCGTCGCACTTGATCAGGATTTCCTCGGGATGCTTGAACTCAAAGTCGGTGCCGGGAAACAACGCCTTGAGCTGCGGCTGAAATCCCACCCAGATCGCATGTTCCGGCACAGGATTCGGCAGCCCCTCCAAAATCTGCGGTTTCACGCCACCAACCTTGCCAATGTATTCCGCCAAATCCACCGCAGCGATCCTGGTGAACATCGTCGGCTCTGCCGGCAGGATGATCGGTGCCAGGCTCTTGCCGTTTTCGACAAGGATGAATTCGTCGGCGTGCAGCACGGCCAGCGGAGCGAGCAACAGGGTGGCGAGGAGCAGGATGTGTTTCATGGCTCGGTGCATCGATCAGTCCTTCACCACGGAGTCACGGTCTGCTTTAGCAAGCTCATCCATTCGTGCGCGCAACATGGCGACTTTCTCCGGCATCTTCGCGGCGAGGTCGGTGGTTTCGTTCGGGTCGGTCGCGAGGTCGTAAAGCTCGGTAGTTTCGTTGGCAGGCGCTTCGCCCTTCTTCGCTGCGCCTTTGCGGGCGACGATAAGTTTCCAGTCGCCATCGCGCACGGCGCGTGCGTTGAAGCCGGGGCCGGTGGTGTAGATCGCGCGCGGTTTCACCGGCTCCGCGCCGCTGAGCTGCGGCCAGAGATTGATGCCATCCCATTTCAAATCCTGGGTCGGCTTTGCGTCGGCGAGCGCACAGAACGTAGGCATCCAGTCGGTGATTTGCGCGACGCCTGCGAAGGTGCCCGGCTTCAACTTCGCAGGCCATGAGAGCAGCGTGGGCACGCGGATGCCGCCCTCATAGACGTTGCCTTTCTGCCCGCGCAACGGCTGGTTGTTGCCGGTGAGCTTGCCGCTCGGACAGTTGTCGTCGGGATACTTGAGGTCGTTGTTTTCCACGGTGCTTCCGCCGTTATCGCTGGTGAAAACGACGATCGTATTCTCGCGGCGACCTTTCTTCTCCAGCGCGGTGATGATGCGGCCCACGGCATCATCGAGATGCATCACCGAGGCCGCGTAGTGGCGCGGCACATCGCCAGTGATTCCAGCGGGCACGCGTGCGACCCATTCCGCAGGTTCCTTCACCGGCAGATGCACCGCAGTGAACGGCGCGTAGAGGAAAAAGGGCGCATCGCCACGCGACTCGATCCACTTCGTCGCCTCCGCCGCGATGAGATCGGTGACGTGACCTTCCTCCTCGATCAGCTTTTCATCCCGATGCCAGGTGATGGAAAACGGCCCCTGCTTGTAGCGATGATTCCACGGGCTGACGCCACCCGCGAGCGAACCATAAGAGTGATCGAAGCCAAAGTGATTCGGCCCCTCCTCGGGTTTGGAACCGAGGTGCCACTTGCCCGTGAGGCAGGTGTCGTAGCCCGCGCTCTTCAAGGCGCGCGGCAATGTGACCGTGTCCCACGGCAGCGCACGATTATTCACCGGCGTGGTCACGCCGAAGCGGCTCCAGCTGCGTCCCGTCATCAATCCTGTGCGTGTGGGACTGCACACCGGCGCGACATAATGCTGCGTGAGTTCCACGCCTTCACGTTTGAGCCGGTCGAGATTCGGCGTGGGTGCATTGCCGCCGTGAAAAGCCACGTCCGCCCAGCCGAGGTCGTCGGCGATGATGAAGACGATGTTGGGCTTGGGTTCGGCAGCATGGAGTGCGGATAGCGGAGCGATCAGCAGGGTGGCGAGGAGTAGGATGTGTTTCATGACAGGCTGGCACCGCATAACGCCCAGTCTCCAGCCGTCTTGCGCTCAGGACTTTGCAGGCAGGGCTTTCAAGCCCGCGATCACGGCCAGCTATGCGCATCCGCACAAAAGGGAAGCGCATCGTCGAGGTCGGCAATGACATCACCATCGGCATCATCGGGTTTCTGGCGTTTCCACGCAGGCGCTGGCTGGTTTTTGATCGCATTCCACAGCGCGTTGGCAAACTCACCACGCGTGAGCTTGTCGCCGACGAGCAGGTTGAAGTCGTAGCCGATGCATCGCTTCAACACTTCATCACGCCACTCCTTCGTCGCAGGAGCATCGGGTTGGAAGTCCACTTCATCTCTCGCGGCGGGAATTAGGCCGCAAGCACTCAATCGATTGATCGCGACAAACGCAGCATGATCCGCGGAAAGATCACGCCAAGGCCAGAGGAGCATCGGGGTGCCCCCGGTGCCGCCGCAGAGGGCGTGTTGGATTTCTTCGAGGTGAGTGCGGTTCCACGCGAGATCGCGCGGCTGCTTTTGATGCTTCAAAGCGAGCACAGCAAGCGCTCCGGCGGCCTGACCGATGTGCACGCGATGATCGTGCAGACGCACGGCACTGCTCACGATGCTGCTGAAGCCCACGTTGCCCTGCGCACCGATGAGACCATTCATCTCCACCGGGATGAGACTGCGGAGCGGAAAGACGCTGCGCTCGCTGAGGTAGTGGATGTCGCGACCGGGCTTGCCGTAGTGCGTCCATGGGCCGGAGTCGCCCTCGCTTTTCAAATAGGCGCGTCCGGTGTCGTGGAAGTCGTAGTGAAACTGCCACGCGAAGACACCGTCGGGATACATCACCTTGGCGAAGGTTTCCTTCGCGGTTTTGGGATTCTGGTCCTTCACGAGGCTGTCCTGCTGGCGCATCATGTAGAGCGTCTTCAGCCGCAGGTTTTCGCGGATGTAGGGCTTCATTGGCAGGTTGTCCGGCGTGCCGAACTCCGTGCTGAGATGGTAAAGGCGCAGACTGTTCTTCTTGTCCGGGGCACGATCATGCACCGTCGTCTGCAAATGATGCAACAGGCCGAGCGAGTGCGCTTTGCAGTCCTCAAACACGAGCTGCCGTTGCTCGCGGCTCATCAAAACGAGGTTCTTCATCGAGGCGCCATGCTCCGTGGCCTCCAGCGCATCACTCACATGCTTCGGCAGTCGCTCCAGCGGATAATCCTGGCCGTTTGAGTAACAGATGAGCGCCGAGGTGATCCCGTCCGTGCTCGTCGTGCCCTCGACGATGCGGCGCATGGAGAGGATGGTGCCCTGCCGCGCGGATTCATGCCCCTTCGGCGGCCACGGCGCCATGCTGCTCGGACGGATCTGGCGCTCCCATTTAAGCTTCGACGCCTCCTTTTTGCCAAACTGCGTGGTGCCCCAGTAGCGGCGCTCATCGTAATGCGGCGGCTGCGGGATCGGCGTCTCGGTTTTGCCTTCTTCGACGATGAGCGTCCAGGTGATCGGGTTCATCTCATTCGGTGGATTCACGGAAATGTCCTCCTGCGCATTCGGCTCGCCGTAGCGCGACTTCGGATCGGGTCCGACTTCAAACTCAGTGCCGCTGAGTTGTACGACATCGCCCCAATCACTCGCGTCGATGGTGAGCGCGGCTTTGACCTCCAGCGTCTCGCCCTTGTCCGAGCGAAACGTCATACCAGTGACTGCGCTTCCCGATTTCAGCGCCGCGACGGGAATGTGATTCAACTTTAGCACCACCTGCCCGCTGGTGATGTAAGGCTGAAGCATTTCGCGAAAAATGGCCTCCGCTTCCGCAGGACGAAACGTGGTTGGGCCGTGCATCGGCCTGCCCGGCATCGGAGAGCCGTATTTCTTTGTGTTGAGCATCTCGATGCGATCCATCAGCTCCTTGAAGAGGCCGAAGCGATGGAACGAGCGCTTCATCGGATGCCAGTCCGGCCCCCAGCCGATCTTGCCAGCGCCCTTGCTCTCATCCACGCACACCAGTCCCTGTTCCGTATATTGCCCGCCGAGCCACGGCCCGTCATGCACGACCGTGATCGACTTGCATCCCATCCGCGCCGCCTGAATCGCCGCCGCCCATCCCGACTCCGTGCCGCCGACAATGAGGAGGTCGGTTTGCAGGGTTTCAGCGGCGGCTAGACTGGAGAGGAGGAGTGTCAGCAGGAACGGTTTCATGGGGAACGGTGCAAGAACGATGCTGGAAGCCGTCTCCATCGTCTTTCTCGCTGGCAATTCAGCGCAATGTGAGAGAAGGCACAGGATGTCGCACCCATTTGCAGAACTCGGAATCCCAGAGGACATGATCCGTGGCCTGGAGGAGCTGGGCATCACCACGCCGACGGAAGTCCAGAAGAAAGTCATCCCCTTCCTGCTGACCGACGGCAGCGATCTCATCGCCCAGGCTCAGACCGGCACGGGCAAGACCGCCGCCTTTGGCCTGCCGCTGCTGACGAAGATGAATCCCAAGCACCGGGACATCCAGGGGCTCGTGCTGGCCCCCACGCGTGAGCTGGCGAAGCAGATCGGCAAGCAGCTCTTTCGTTTCACGAAGTACACGGACAAGATTTTCATCGAGGTGCTCAGTGGTGGCGACAACATTGACCGCCAGACGGAGGCGCTGAAGCGTCCCACGCACATCGTGGTCGCCACGCCGGGCCGACTCCTCGACTTGATCGAGCGCGACGCGCTCACGCTCGAATTCGTGCGTTATGTGGTGCTGGACGAGGCGGACGAGATGCTGAGCATGGGTTTCAAGAAACAGCTCACGGAAATCCTCAAGCTGGCGGCGATGCGACGCAGCACCTGGCTGTTTTCCGCGACTTTCCCCGAGGCGATCCAGGTTCTCATCAAAGGCTGCATGTCGCCGGACGCGCACTCGATCCAGATCGACCAGTCAAACGTCGTGAACCGCGACATCGACCACCGTTTCGCGATCTGCAAGCGCGAGGACAAGACCGCGTTCATCGCCAACTTCCTCAAGCGTCAGAAGGAGGGCCGTGGGCTGATCTTTTGCCGCACCAAGGCTGGTGCGAACGAGCTCGCTCAGGAATTGATCGAGCTCGGCCTTCCGGTTGCTGTTCTCCAGGGGGATCTCATGCAAAAGGAGCGCGACAAAGTGATGCGTGCCTTCAAAAAGCAGCGCGTCCAGTTCGTGGTGGCCACGGATGTCGCCGCGCGCGGCATTGATGTCGCCGGGTTGACGTTTGTGATCCATCACCAGCTCCCCGACCAACGGGAATACTACACGCATCGCAGCGGCCGGACCGCTCGTGCTGGGAACAAGGGCATGTCACTCGCCTTGATCAACTCGAAGGAAAAATGGCAGCTCACCGAGCTAGAAACGAAGCTGCGGGTGAAGTTCAGCGAGTATCGGAAGTAGTGATCACGTGGTCGGTGCCTTTGGAGACTTCGGTGACGACTCAAAGGGTTGCGACGGTGAGGCAGCAAGAGGCTGCGTCATGGACTGGAGAGCGGTTTCTTTGCCGTAGGCGGTTACGACGTCGCCCGCCTTGATCAAATCGTCACGGCTGGGAATGCCATGCTGTGTTTCGCCGTCACGTTTGATGGCGAGGATGACGACACCGCGATCCCAGGGGCGGGATTCGCGCAGAGTGCGGCCAGCGAGGAAGGTATCTGGCATGACTTCGATCTCGGAGACAACGTAGCCGTGCTGGATGCGCAGCAGCAGCTCGTAATCGAGGGCACGCACCATGCCGGTACGCTCCAGCGTGTATTGGATGACGCGGTCGAGCACTTTTTGAAACCAACTCATGCGCGAGATGAACAGCAGCAGCAGCAGACCGCCGACGAGCCAGGCAAGCATGAGCATCGTGTCGCCACCGGAACTGCTTTGCAGCAGGGTGACGATGAGCGTGGCGAGCGCGGAGGTGAGGCCGACGTTGCCGGCGAGAATGAGATCGCGAATGATGCGGCGGCGCACTGGGTGGTTCACGACGAGTTCGGCTTCCTTCGTGGTAAAACCGACGCCGAAGAAGGCGGAGTAGGCCTGGAAGCTGGCCGTGTCCCAACTGATGCCGGTCATCATCAGCGCCGTCGATCCCACACGCACCGCCAGCAGCGAGACGAGGGCGATGACTAGCAGGGCGATGACGGGGGCGACCATGAAGGGAAATGTCGAATGACGAAGGCGGAATGACCCGCCTACATCGCTATGCGAAGCATTGCGGGCAGGCGAATGAAACGATCAGAGGTGCTTCTCGCTGATGGATTTGTCGTGGTCATAGATTTGTTCTTTGGTCTGCTTGCCCTTCATGTCCCAGTAGCGATTCAATCCGTGGCGCTGGCCGTGGTCGAAGTTGGTCTCGGCGGACTGCTGACCGTTTTCCCACCATTCCTTCATCACACCATGCATCTTGCCGTTCTGGTAAGGGTATTCGCCGGCCGTCTTGCCGTTGGAGTGCTTGTTGCGCACGAGGCCGGTGTAGGGCTTGCCCTGGTAGTTCGCCCCTTTGCCTTCATTAAGCAGTTCGACTTCTTTGTCGGCGAAATCGACTTCGGCGGGCTGTTTTTCGCAGGCGGTGAGGCAGAGCGCGCAGAGCAGGAGGGAGAGGAGCCGGTTCATGGGTGCAGCTTGGAGAGGCCGAGCAGCTTTGCAACTCGGGGCGCTGGGAGCAGTGATCGCCCTATTCGCGCCGCAGCAAAAAATTTGGCACAGCGGACAGGAAGGCTGTTCTCGTGAGCGTTGAAAATCCGCTATGAATCTCGTATTAATCCGCCGACCAAGATCAGGAGTGAAAAGCAATGTGGCCTGATCAATTCATCATTTCCCCACCCAATGAAGACTGAAGACAAGATTGCTTATGGAATTCTGGTTATTGGAGTCTGCATTGCCATCTCGCTGTTGCTCTACATAAATCGCACTGGTCGCAATCCTGTTCCATATTCAGCAGTACCAAGCGTGACACAACCTGCTCCGGGTAGCCAGACTGTCGTCCACTCCTCTTTTGAATCAGTCTCTGCGCGTACCGGTTCCACGACGCCGAAACCGCGCTCCGAACCCGGTATGCCGGCAAGGATTGCAGTCATCATTTTTCTTCTACTCGGGACAGTCGGCTCTACCTATGTCCTCGAGAAGTGCCCCCTCCACTTCCGTTATCGAGGGACTCGACTACTCGGTGGTGCTGCAATTGCGGCAGCGCATAACGCAGCGCACCCGCCTTTGGCAAGTACCGTTACAGCTCAATCGCCCCTCTTTATTTTCAGTGTCATTCGGGCCTTTTTAGTCGCGGGAGGGATCCAGTGGTTGTATGGCCCAATCATTCAGGGAACGGAGGATTCTTTCGAAGGTAATTGGGCTTTTGGAGGCACGCACCACATTGGAACCGGTTTTGTGGTTTTGCTCGTTGGGGGTGCAGTTATGGCGTGCGAACTTTCAGCTTACACCTCAGTTGCCAAACGATACTGGAAAACGCTTGTTAGTATTGTGGGGCCACGTCGAGTCCCACTCAACGATCCGAGCATCCGAGTCTCTCTTTATGTGCTCTTGCTCCTTATCGTAAAGAGTGGTGCTTATTTCGCTTTGCGCACTTTTGGCATATTTGCACCCGTCGTTCCGTTGGCCACCAGGCCGGAAGAAACGTTTTCCGTAGGCTATGCCGTCTTTTACTGCATCGCATTTGCTGTTTATTTCAATTTTGTTTTCGGTGAATTCCGCACCTGGGATACTGACGAGAAACCAGCAGAAGAAGTCGCGTGTGTGAGAAAGTAGTCGGAGGACCAACTGACGGCCGCGATAATGCAACGCTCTTACCAGCTCTTTGGTGTGTAAAGGAATACGATCCGCAGGAGGCGGCAGGCGGTCAGTGTGTGCGGCTTGCTTTCGCTCATGGCCGGGTTGGCAGGGACGAAGAAGCTTTACTTACTGTGCGGCCTCAAGCTTGAGCCAGTGATGTAGTGCCGTGCTGATCTCGGCAACGGCGCTGGCCTTTTCAGGCGGAGGAAGTTGCGGGGCTTTTGCCGCAAGCCTCAGGGCGGCGCATTACTTTACCGCCAATGCCTTCTTCCACTCAGCAGGAGCGCCGGGCAGGGTCTCCGCGAGAATGCGGCGGATGTGGGTGCGTTCGGTTTCGGTGAGGTAGGTGTAGCTGCCGGTGGTGTCCTTGCCTTCGAGGACGGTCCACAAACGATTGAACACAGTTTGCTTCAGCGGGGCGGTGAGGTGCTGGAAGGTGAGGGAGTAAACCATGTAGCTGCAGCGGTGCTTGAAGAGGCGGTTGAGGAGCTGGAAGTCCTTCAGGCTGCGGCCGTCGCTGCTTTGTGGGGCACGCTTGGTGAAGGCGGTCTGGAAGGCGGGATCGCCCTCGATGCCACCTTCGGGAAGCTCGGCTTCGTCTTTGAAAAGGAGGGCATCAACCACGTCTTCTG
>CAMCWM010000117.1 GCA_945882215.1 Akkermansia muciniphila
CCTGCGCTCACGGTGGCGGATGGTTCCCAGATCCAGCTCGGCATCACCAATGCGACCCACGTCAGCACGGGTTTGGCCGCAGCCATGGCCGCCGGCACCTACACGACCGCCGCTGACTATGCGTTGGCCAATGCCGCTGAGTTCACCACCTCATGGAATGTGGCTCCCACGAGCACCTCGGACATGGATTTCCTGAATCTCACCGGCAGTGGTTCCAGTTTGAGCATTGGTGACCGTGCCTCGGGGACTTTCGGCGATGGCTCCGTGCGTGTTTCAGCCCTGAGCCTCGTGGCACCTGTGCACGGCCAGATTTTCAACCTGATCGACTGGCAGGCGGTGGTCAATATCGGCGGCAATTTCGACACAGGAGCCAATTCAATTTACGCAGCCACCAGCAACGTCAGTGCCGGGGATCTTGATCTGGTCGCTTTGGGCGCCGGCGAGTGGGCTTGGGACGTGAGTTTGTTTGCCTCCCATGGCATCATCGTCGTGGTCCCCGAGCCGTCCCGCGCGCTGCTGCTCATGCTCGGCCTCCTCGGCCTCATGCTGCGCCGCCGCCGCCGTTGAAACGCGGTCGCAGCGCCAAAGATGTTCCCTTGTAGGGAACAGGTGACTATATCCACATCGCGTAAGCTGCCCGGTCATCCATTCAATCCCGCCTCCCTCGGTTCACGCCGTCGGAGGCGGTTTTGCGTTGGGCGGGCAGACTTCCGATCTGCGTTGTAGATCAGTGTCTCCCACAACCCAGAGACGGCACGGGTTCCTGCACCCTGCTGCCATTCGTTCTGTGTTTTACCTCCCCACGTCCAGCAGCGTCGGCAGTTTGTTCAGAGGGGTGAACTCCACACTGCCGCCTGCTGTCGGTTTGGCCTGCGGGTTGCTCGATTTCAAATAACGGAACAGCTCGCTGTCGGTGGTGAAGATCATCGTGGTGTCGCTGGTGATGAGCTTTTTGTAGGCTTCCATCGTCTGCTTGAACTCAAACAACTGCGCGGCGTCTGGGGTCTGGTTGTAGGCCTTGGCGTAGATCTCGGTGGCCTTGGCATCGGCGGTGCCCTCGAGCTCCTGCACCTTGCGGTACGCCTCGGACTCGATGGTGGCGAGGTCGCGCTCGCGCTCGCCATTGATTTTGGCGGCCTCACCCGCGCCTTCGGAGCGGTAGCGGTCGGCAATCTGCTGACGCTCGCTGATCATGCGCTGGTAGATGGACTCGCTCACGGAGGGATCGTAGTCGATGCGCTTGAGGCGCACGTCGAGCAGGCGGATGCCGAGTTCCTTCACCTTTGGCGCGGCGTTGGCGAAGATCTCGGCCTCCAGCTCGCCGCGGCCCTTGCTGATGGCAGGCAGCACGCCGATGCGCGCCTCGGCGGTGGAAATGGCCGCGCCCGCTTCCGGGGCGGGGCCATCCCGCACGACTTTGCGGTCCTTGGTGGTGCGCACGGCTTCGATGAAGTCGTGTTTGGCGATGACGATGCGCATTTCGCTGCCGATGATGCCGTTGAGACGGGAAAGGGCGCGGGTTTCATCCGTGAGCTGGCGGTAGAAGACGAGTGGGTCCGCGATCTCCCAGCGGGCGAAGGCATTGACCATGACGAAGACCTTGTTCTTCGTGGTCATGGGCGTGGAGTCGCCATCCCACTCCAGCACACGGTTTTCGATGCGGTTGACGGTCTGGATGAAGGGCGTTTTCCAATGCAGGCCGGCCTGGACGACCGGTTCGCCCACAGGTTTGCCAAACTGGGTCACGATGACCTGCTCGGTCTCGTCGATGGTGTAAAAGCCGGAGCTCAGTACGATGAAGAGCACGAGCGAGACAATGAGAGCGAGAGTGGATTTCATCGGGCGGCGGGGACGGGAGATTGTTGCGGCGCCGGCTGGCGCAGGTTCATGAGCGGGAGGAAGGAGGAGGCGTTTTCATCAAGGATGATCTTCCCGGGCACGGTGGGCAGGATCTCGCTCATGGTTTCGAGGTACATGCGCTTCTTGGTGACCTCGGGCGCTTTTTTGTATTCGGCGAGCAGGGCGTTGAAGCGCGCGGCGTCGCCCTCGGCCTCGTTGATGCGCTTGGTGGCGTAGCCTTCGGCGGCACTGACTTTCTGCACGGCCTCGCCGCGCGCTTTTGGCACGACGCGGTTGTACTCGCCGCTGGCCTGGTTGATGGCGGATTCTTTCTCCTGCTGGGCGCTGTTGACCTCGTTGAAGCTGGCTTTCACCATGGCGGGAGGGTTCACGTCGCCGAGCTGGATGAGGTCGATGCGCAGGCCCATGTTCAGGCCATCGACGAGCGTGCGCAGACGCTCCAGGCCCTTCTGCTCCATCTCCTGGCGGCCGATGGTGAGCACTTCATCGACGGTGCGGTCGCCCACGACCTCGCGCATGACGGCCTCGGAAAGATCGCGCAGGGTGGCGAGCGGTTCGCGGAAGTGGAAAGTGTAGGCCACGGGATCCTCGACGTGGTACTGCACTTCCCATTCGACAAGCACGGCGTTCAGGTCGCCGGTGACCATGTTTTTCTCCTGCTGCTGCTCCGCGTACTCGGAGTACTGATAATAATTCGTGGCACCCTGCGTGGCGGTGCCAAATTCCAGCTTCTGCTGGCGCTGCACCTCGACGATGATGGCGCTGTCGATGCCCCAGGGCAGCTTGAAGTGCAGTCCGGGCGGCGCGGTCTTCAAATAACCGCCGAAGCGCTGGATCACGGCCACGGAGTTTGTCGGCACTTGATAGATGCCGGAGAAAAGGCCGATGAGCACAAAGATGCCGATGAAACCGAAGAGAATGGTCCGGGGATTGATGCGCAGTTGAATCGGACCGGGCAGGGAGGGCGGACGAAGGGAAGCCATGCCATGAGGCTAGCGCCCCCACGCACCTGCGGCAAGGCCGCATCAGCATCGTTTCAACGCCCCAGAAAATCCTCGACGTACTGCTCCACGATCACCTTCAGCTCCGGCGGACGCGGAATACCGATCGTCTCAGCGCGTGAGCCATCCACCTGCTGCGGCCAGTTATCCACGATGCCTTGAATCCGCGCATCAAACGCATCCACGATCGGCCCCAGCGTGATCCCGCGCTCGGCAGCGACCTCTTGAATCACCTTTTCGGCAATCTGTGGCGTCACACGATGCGCGGGCAGCACATAGGCGCGATCTTTGCCGAGTTTGGACTCCTCCACTTCGCTCAAGGCGATGAAGGACTCGATCACCGTGCGATAACCGGTCATGGGATGCGGTTGATCGCGACGGATCGGCAGATTGCAGGCTTCGCCATTTAGCGGTTCGCGGAACATGCCGCTGGCCCAGCTTGAGGCAGCCGCGTTGGGCTTGCCTGGACGCACGATCACCGTGGGAAGGCGCACGCTGCGGCCGTCGAAGTGGCCTTTGCGTGTGTGATCGTTCACCATCATCTCGCACATCGCCTTCGTCATGCCGTAGGTCGTCTGCGGGAGTTGTTTCGTGGTGTCGGACATCATCTGCGACATGTCCAGACCGCCGTAGCAGGCCACGCTGCTCGCAAACACCACGCGCGGCCGGCCTTCCGCCGCCCTGGCCGCCTCAAACACGTTTCTGCCACCATCGAGGTTCACGCGCATCGCGTCATCGAAGCGCTCCTCGCACTCACCGCTCACCATCGAGGCCAGATGGAAGATCACGTCGAACTTCGCGCCCGCAGCCGCGAAAACCGTCGCTCGGTCGCCGATGTCGCCTTTCACCTGCTTCACACGCGCATCCGTCGGTTCGCCTCGAAAAAACGCATCCAGCAGCACCATCTCCGTGACCGGTTGGTCGTTCAAAGCGCCACGTTCGAGGAGCTTCTGTGCAAGTTGCGAGCCGAGAAAGCCGCCGCCGCCAGTGATAATGATTTTCATGCGTGGATTGGGAAGAGATTTGCCAGCAGGCACGGCCTGCTGTGAGTTTGCCGACATGAGCAAGCCACTCGCAGGACACAAGATCGGATTCGTCGGACTCGGCAACATGGGCCGGGCCAACGCGCGTCATTTGCACGAGGCGGGAGCCGATGTCGTCGTCTGGAACCGCAGCGACGCACCTGCCGAGGCCGCCGTGGCACTCGGCATGCGTCGTGCGGCCACCTTGCCCGAACTCGCCCGCGAAATCGGTCCCGGTGTCATCTGCATCAACCTCACCATGACCGATGTCGTTGAAAACGTCGTCTTCGGCCCCGGTGGCTTGATCGAAGGCCTGCACAAAGACGCCCTGATCATCGACTTCGGCACCACAGGCGTTCCTGAGACCAAAAAATGGGCCGAACGCGTGAACTGGGTCGATGCGCCCGTCTCCGGCGGTCAGGTCGGAGCCGAGGCCGCCACGCTCACCATCATGGCTGGCGGCAGTGAGGCGAATTTTCAGCGCGCTTTGCCGATCTTCCAAGCCGTGGGCAAAAACATCACCCATCTCGGCCCCAGCGGGGCAGGGCAGGTCACCAAGCTCGCCAATCAGCTCATCGTCGCGCAGACCATCGACGCCGTCGCCCAAGCCCTGCGCATGGCCGAACTCTCCGGCGTCGATCCCGCCCTCGTCCGCAAAGCTCTCCTCGGCGGCTTCGCCGAAAGCCGCATCCTTGATCTCCACGGCGACCGCATGGTGCGGCGCGACTTCGCTCCCGGTGGCCGCGCCACGCTCCAGCTCAAGGATGTGCGCCTCATGTGCGAACTGGCCGATTCCGTCGGCCTTGACTCACCGACTTTGAAGAACTCCCTCGCGCAGTGGGAGAAGTTTGTTCACGAGAAAGGCTTCGGTGATCTGGACCACTCAGGATTGTTCCGGCTTTATGAGTGAACCGCTTTCATGATCTCCTGCACGACTTGGTAAGCGCCGATGGCGGCCATCGACAGGGCGGAAACCCACAGGCAGATCGTCCACGCAAGTCCGGGTCGCAGCGCGGAGTCCAGGCGACGGTGGCGAAAGTAGAGCGCCGCCCCGGCGAGGAAGGGCAGCATGATCCCCTGGCTGACGGCACCGATGAGAACCAGGGTGACCGGTTTCTCCCAGAGCATGTACAGCCCCACTGACAACGCGGGCAGCAGCACCACGCAGACTTTCACGGCCCAGGCCCGATGCTCCGGCGTGGGATAGCGCACCACCTTGAAGAGCGCCGCCGCATCGACCAGCAGCCGCGCGTTCGATGCCGTGGAGGCGAAGACCGTGGAGTAGAGCGCAAAAAAAGCGCCAGCCAGAAACACATGCAGGCCCCATGGGCCGAAGCTTTCCGCATACATGTGCGCCAGCGTGTCGATCATGCCCTGGTCGTTCACTTGCAGGCCCTTCGCGTGCAGCACGGCGGCGCCCAGCAGGTAAAACGCCAGGGTGGCCAGCGTGTAGATGACAAAGGAGATCCACGCGTCGATGCGCATCACGCGCATCCAGCCCAGCGCCCGCCCGGTCCACTCCGGCGTGCCATCACGCGCGCCGACATTCACGGCGTAACCTTTTTCGAGGCACCAGTACGGATAGTAGATCAACTCCGAGGCGCCGACACCGATGATGCCAAAAGCGGCGAATGCGGTCATGAAATTCTCCGGCAGCTTGAATTGGAATCCCTCCGCCACGTTGGCCGCCGTGATCGCATAGGGTGACCATTGCAGCGAACCCACCGCAACAACCGTCGCCAGCGTGAACAGCACCACCATGATGGTCGATAAGCGCTCCACCAGACGATAACGCCCCAGCACCAGCAGCGCGGCGCAGGAGCCGCCCACACCGATGGCGAGCAGTTTCTTGTTCATCATCAGCCCGGCGGCGGCGAAGACATCTGCCACGCCACCGACGATGCCCGCGACCTGAAACACGAGCGCCACATACATGCCGAGCCACAGCCACAGCAACCAGCTCACGATGAAGCGTGGCCCCGGGATGGTGTTCATCGCCTCCAGCGTCGTCTGCCCCGTGCTCACCGCATAGCGTCCCAGCTCCACCTGGACGAACACCTTGATGAAGCAGCCCAGCACAATGAACCACAGCAGCGTGAATCCCGCCTCCCCAGCCACCTTCGGCGTGGCGATCACCTCGCCCGAGCCGACGATCGAAGCCGTGATGATCAACCCGGGTCCGATGCTGCGAAGGATGGCCGACCACTGGCTGGGCGCGTGTTCAGGCGGGTTCATCCGGTGATGTTAGAGTGTGCTTGTCGGGACCAGTGGGCTGAAAGTCTATGAGTGCATCACCTGACCGCCGTCGATGTTGATCGTCTGGCCGGTGATGTTCTTCGCGTGTTCCGAGGCCAGAAACGTCGCCATCGCGGCATATTCCTCCGGCATCTGCCAGCGGCCGAGATGGGAGACCTTCTTGATCTTCTCCGCCGCCCACTCATCGAAGCTCTGCCGCTGCGCTTCCGGCAGTTTTTTCTGCCCGGCGGCCCAGATGGACTGGCTCAGCTCCGTCTTCACCATGCCGGGGGCCAGCGCGTTCACACGGATGTTGTGCGGGCCGAGATCCTTGGCGGCGCATTGCGTGAAGTTGATCAACGCCGCCTTTGATGCGCTGTAAGGCGGGTCGGTTTGCGAACCCATCTGTCCGGCCACCGACACGAGAAACAGCATCGAGCCCGCTCCGCGCTCGATCAGCCTCGGTGCGAAGGCATGCGCCACATTCACCGCGCCGATGAGGTTCACCTCCAGCACACGTGCCCAGTCGGACGGCTCCAGATTCCAAAACGGAAAGCCAAACTTCCCGGAGCCGATCCCGACGCAGAAGACGACGTGATCCACATGCTCAAAGCCCGCCGCAAAGGCCTTCACCGCATCATAACTCGTCACATCACCCGTCGTGATGAAGTCCGTGCTTTGCTCGCGGTCAAAGCCACGCACGATGCAGCCCTCGGCCACAAAGCCATCCGCAATCGCCCGGCCAATGCCACGGGCGGCTCCAAACACGGCGACAGACTGGCCGGTGAGATTCAAGTTCATCAGGTGATTATGATGCGCGTTGTCTCTGATGCAAAGAGCACATCGCTACGGTTGCCACTTACTCAGCAGGCTCCTCCCACGAGTTCTCGGGGGTTGCGCAAGGAAAGGCGGTTTAGATCAGTAAGTGCAGAATCACGTTTCCCCGTCATCTTTTCACCGCCCCATGAAAACGTCCACTTCCACCGGCTGCCACGGCTTCCGTCAAATGAACTTCCAGCGCCGCGAGGCGATGCGTATCGGCGTTTGCAGTGCGTTGGGGCTTAGCATGGCCGATTTACTCAAACATGAAGCGCGGGCCACGGTGGAGCCCGGATTTTTCAAGGAGGGTAAGGCGAAGAGCATCATTCATCTCAATCTGCCGGGCGGGATGTCGCAGCAGGAGTCGTGGGACCCGAAGCCGGAGGCACCGTCGGAGTATCGCGGAGCGTTTGGGGTGGCGAAGACGAACACGGGCGAGGTCTTCAGCGATAATTTTGCGCGTCTGGCGAAGGTGGCGGACAAGCTGACCATCGTGCGCTCAGTCGTGGGCAAGATCCCGGACCACCAGCAGGCGACGTATCATCTCTTCACAGGCTACACGCCGACGACGGTCATCGACTACCCGCAGATGGGCAGCGTGGTGTCGCATCTGTTTGGTTCGCGAAAAGAAATGCCGCCGTATGTGGCGGTGCCGTCGATGCGTGGCTTTGAAGGCGGCACAGGCTTCCTCAGCAGCAAATACGGCCCGTTTCAGCTCAATGCCGACCCTGGGGCGAAGGGCGAGTTTCAGGTGCGTGACTTCAGCATTCCGAAAGACATCTCGATGCAGCAGTTTGAGCGGCGCAAAGCGGCGCGTGACATCGTGGAATCTCAACTCCGCAAGCTGGATGCCGACATCGACAAGCTGAACACGATGGATGACTTCTACAAGAACGCCTACTCGCTGCTGACCTCGGATGCGGCACGAAAGGCCTTCTCGTTGGCCGATGAAAATGACGCGATGCGCGAGCTTTATGGTCGCGGTTATGAGCTGAAGCAAAAGGCTCCTGCGGCGGTGGGTGAGCGTTTATTGCTCGCGCGTCGTCTCGTTGAGGCTGGCGTGCGTTTCGTCAGCGTGAACTACGGCTCCTGGGACTCGCATGTGGACATCAAGGGCACCTGCACCGAGCACATGCCTGCTCTCGATCACGCGATCAGCGGCCTCATCACGGATCTCGATCAGCGCGGCATGCTCGACAGCACGCTCGTCATGGTCACCACTGAGTTTGGCCGCACGCCGAAGGTGAACACCAGCAACGGCCGCGACCACTGGGCGCGTGTGTATTCCATGCTGCTCGCGGGTGGCGGCATCACGCGTGGGCAAATCTACGGTGCCTCCGATGCGACCGCCGCGGAGCCTGCACGCGACGAGGTGAAGCTCGAAGACTTTCTCGCTACCGTTTACAACCAGCTCGGCATCGACTCGAACCAAGAACTCTCCGCCTTCGGTGGCACACGGCCGATTGAAATCGTGAATGGCGGCAAAATCGTGAAGGGAATCATCTCCTAGTCGTCATGCGTTTCATTGCTGCTCTTATCGGTTCATCGTGTTTGCTCACCTCGGTGCTCGCAGGCCCGATGGTGCATCACATCGAGTATGTCACGCCTCGCGCAGGTCAGCGTGGCACCACGGTCGAGGTCACGATTGAAGGTTCCTTCATCAAGGAGGCGAAAGAGGCCCTCTTTTATCGCCCAGGCATCCGCTGTGTGGAGCTGAAGAGCCTGCCGTTGCTGCCTGAGCCTCGCAGCACGATTCACGGCGGATTCATTGAGGGCAGCGTCATGGCGAAGTTCCAAATCGACGCCGATTGCCCGCTCGGACTGCATCCGTTCAAGCTGCGCACGGCCACGGAGTTGACCACGCTCAGCACCTTCGCCGTGACGCGGTTTCCCATCATCAAGGAAGCGCAGGAAGACCAAACGGTGCCGATGAACAGCGCCGTGCTTGGTCGCATGGACACTAATCAAGTCGGCGATGTCGATGTCTATCGCGTCACCGGCCGCAAAGGCGAGCATCTGTCCGTGGAAGTCGATTCCGTGTGGCTCACCGAGAAGTTTTACGCTGGTTCCGAGTTCGACCTCACCGCACGCATTCTCGATGCCAGCGACAAAGAACTCGCCCGCAACGACGACAGCGCCCTACATCTGCAAGACCCGGTTTTGAGCACGATTCTTCCCGCTGACGGCGAATACCGCATCGAGGTCAAACAGCGCGTCTTCAACTCCGGCGGCAACTGCTACTATCTCGCGCACATTGGCTCGAATCATCGTCCGCTGGCCGTGTATCCCGCTGGTGGCATGAAAGACGAAAAGCTTGCCGCAACGCTGCTTGGCGGTCCAAAAGGCGATGAGGCCATCCAGATCACGCTGCCAACTCAAACGGGTGATTTTCACTTCAATGACACCATGCCATCGCCGCTGCTGATGCGTGTGAGTGAGTTCCCCAACGTGCTCGAAGACAAAGATGCCGATGAAACTGCTGTCGGCGCTCTTCCAGCTGCGTTGAATGGCAAAATCGAAGCCGCAGGCGATGCCGACAGCTTCCGCGTGAAAGCCAAGGCGGGTGATCGCTGGCGCGTGCGAGTTTTTGCTCGTTCGCTCGGCACGCCGCTCGATCCACGACTCACGATTCGCAAAACGGATGCTGAAACCGATGACATTACGGCTGATGACTCCGTTCTACAGGATCGCGATCTGTGGGCCATGTCACGGCAGATTCAGCGGAAAGAACTCATGGATCCGGCGGTGATTTGGGAGCCGAAAACCGATGGTGATTACCTCATCAACATCACCGACATGCGTGGCCTCGGCGATCCGACTTCCGTTTATCGCATCGAGGTCGAACCCGTCCGCGATGAGATCAACACCTTCATTCAGGCCCGCGTCATCGACATGGTCGAGTGTCCGCGTCTCACCAGCATCGCCGTGCCACAAGGAGGCCGCTGGACGGTGAATGTGAACCTCATCGACGCCCCAGGAAGCCGCTACAAAGGCGAACTCGATCTCGTGGTGAATGGTTTGCCCAAAGGTGTCCGCATGATCGCTCCACGCGTGCTTGCCGGTCAGCGTCAGGTGCCCGTGCAGTTCATCGCCGAGGCCGGAACGAAGCCGCAGACCGCGCTCATCTCCATCACCTGCAAAGCCACTGATGGCACGCCGCTTCTCAGCAAGCCGCAGCAGTCGTTTCCCTTCCTTGGCCACAGCGGCGGTCATGCGTGGCATTCATTTGTCGTCCATGACTACGCTTTTGCCGTCACGGAGCCGACGCCTTATCAAATCGATGTGGAGCAGCCGACGATTCCACTTTCCCAAAACGGCGAGCTCACGCTACCGGTCAAAATCACGCGCAAGGCCGGCTTTGATGAAGCCATCGAGCATCAGTTCGACTGGGTGCCGCCCGGGGTCGAAGGCGAGCCCACGCTCACCATTCCTGCGGGCAAAAACGAAGGCACGCTGCGTCTCAGCGCCAGCACTTCGGCCGTGCCGGGCACGTATCGCCTCGCCATGACTGCCTCCACCGCAGGCGGCTCGTATTACCTCGGAGCAGGTCGCATCCGTGCATCGAGCGCATTCATCGACATCACCATCGCGCAGCCCTACATCGCGCTGAAGAGCAATCCCACTGCTGTGCGTCGCGGGGAGAAAGCGCAGGTCGTTTGGGATGTGGAGCACAAGAAGCCCTTCGAGGGCGAAGCCGAAGCCTCGTTGCTCGGCCTGCCGAAAGGCTTGAGTGTCATCGCCAATCCTAAACTCAAATCCGGCGACAAGCAGCTCATCTTCGACATCACCGCCACCAGCGAGGCGCTGCTCGGTCAATACAAAGAACTGAGCTGCGAGATCACCGTCACCGAACACGGCCAGCAAATCCGCCAACGCACTGGCAAAGGCATCCTGCGTGTCGATCCGGCGCTCGTTCAAACTTCCAGCACGTCCCGCTAATGTTCCGATCCCTGTTTGTTTCGCTTTTGTTCACCGCATCGGTCATCGCTGATGAGGTGCCGAGCTTTCGCCGTGATGTGATGCCCGTTTTGTTTCGTGCGGGTTGCAATCAAGGCACCTGCCATGGATCGGCACGAGGGAAGGATGGCTTTATGCTCTCGCTCTTCGGTTATGACGCGAAGGGCGATTACTACCGCATCACGCAGGAGATGGTGGGCCGGCGGGTGAATCTCGCGGCCCCAGAGCTAAGCCTGCTGTTGCTCAAAGCCATTGGCAAAGTGCCGCACACGGGCGGTGAGTTGTTCAAGCCGGACACGAAGTATTACAAGACGCTGCTCGCCTGGATCGAAGCCGGAGCGCCGGATGATGCTGGCACGGTGCCGCAGCCGGTCGAGATCACGCTGTCTCCAGATCGCATCGTGTTTGAAGGCGGCAAGGGCACGCAGAAGACCACCGTCACTGCTCGCTACTCCGATGGCTCGAAGCGCGATGTCACCGACCTCGCGATCTTTGCCACCAACAACCCTGCCACTGCCAAGATTGACAAGAACGGCATTGTCTCGGCTTCGGGGCGCGGCGACACGCATGTGTTTGCGCGGTTCAATCGCTTCACCATCGGCTCCGAGGTCATCGTGCTACCGCAGGACAAAAACTACGCATGGACGAATCCCGCCGCGCACAACTACATCGACGAGATCGTCCATGATCGGCTGCAAAAGTTGCGCCTGCTGCCCTCCGATGTCTGTGACGACGAAACCTTCATCCGTCGCCTCTACATCGACCTCACGGGCTCGTTGCCGACGACGCAAGAGTATCACGACTTCACGGCGGACACGTCGAAGGACAAGCGCACGGCTTTGATCGACCGCCTGCTGCAAAGCGACGGATTTACCGACCTGTGGACCGCGCTCTGGGCGGAGATGCTGCGCGTCAAAGGCGGCGGCTACGCCCCCAGCGCCACCGATGTGAAGGCCGCCGATGTTTATTATGAATGGATCCGCGAGCAGATGTCCAAGAACCGGCCGCTGAATGAGTTCGTGGCCGATCAGATCACCGGCACCGGCAGCAATCTGAACAGCGGCCCCGCGAATCTTTACACCATGCTCGTGCATGACGTGAAGGTGACGCCGAAGAACCTAGCCGCCGATTTCTCACAGCTCTTCACCGGCGTGCGCATCCAGTGCGCCGAGTGCCACAACCATCCCTTCGACCGTTGGACCATGGATGACTACTACGGCTGGGTCAGCTTCTTCACCGGCATCCAGCGCAAGCTCGGCGTCGAGCCGCGTGAGTTTTATGTCTTCAACGATCTCTCCGCAGCGCCTGCGAAACATCTCGTCGATGAGCGCCCCATGCTGCCCACCGTGCTCGGTGGTGAAAGCAGTGTGCCCAAGGGCAAAGATCCGCGTCAGGCGCTCGCCGCGTGGCTCACCTCGCCGAAGAACGAGCTTTTTACCCGCAACCTCGCCAACCGCATCTGGGCACACTTCATGGGTCGCGGACTGGTGGAGCCACTGGATGACATGCGCGTGAGCAATCCACCGACGAATGGCCCGCTGCTCGACGCTTTAGCCAAACACCTAGGCGATTCCGGATTCAATCTGCGTGGCTTCATTCGCGACATCACGACCTCGCGCACCTACCAGCTCTCCGCCAAGCCGAACAAAACGAACGCCGAAGACACACGTCAGTTCTCGCGCTCACAACTGCGGCGCTTGCGAGCCGATGTGCTGCTCGATGCCATCGTGGAGGCCACCGATGGTCAGCGCGGCTTCGGCTACTTCCCCAAAGGCACCAAAGCCATTCAGCACTACCCGCGCACGCCGGGTGACACCACGCGCGCTCTCACGGGCGATCCGTTCTTCGAGACCTTTGGCCGCGCCGGACGTGCCAGCGTCTGTGTCTGCGATACCAAGTTCGAGCCCACGCTTTCGCAAACCCTGCACATGGTCGCTGGCGATACCGTGCAGAGCCAGATCGGAGCCGGACAAGTCATCGAAAAGCATCTCAAAGCCGTCACACCACCCGAGAAAATCATCGAAGATCTCTACCTCCGCGCCTTGAGCCGCAAGCCGAAGCCGGATGAACTCAAGGCCCTGCTCGAACTCGTCGGCAGCGACACCAAAGACCGCAAACCCTACCAGGACATCTTCTGGAGCTTGCTCAACTCCACGGAGTTCATCTTCAATCATTGATCATGCGCTCGCTGCTGCTTTTCCAAATCCTGCTCACCTCAGCGTCTGCTGCTGATGCCGTCATCACCTATGATGAGCACATCAAGCCCATCTTCCGCGAGCATTGCCTCAAATGTCACGGCGAGGATGAGCAGAAGGCCGATCTGAACCTCGCCAACTTCACCGCCGTGCTCAAAGGCGGCAGTGGTGACAAGGCGGTCATTGCAGGACGGGCGAGCCAGAGTCTGCTCTTTCAATCCATCACGG
The DNA here is from genome assembly GCA_945882215.1 of Akkermansia muciniphila. Taxonomy (GTDB): domain Bacteria; phylum Verrucomicrobiota; class Verrucomicrobiia; order Verrucomicrobiales; family Verrucomicrobiaceae; genus Prosthecobacter. The sequence continues at coordinate 13,318 of CAMCWM010000117.1, forward strand.
CTGAAGACGAAGCCGAGCGCATGCCGCCGAAGAAAGCACCATTGCCCGCTCCGCAGATCGAACTCATTCGCCAGTGGATTCAAGGCGGCCTGCGTGAGTCCTCTGCTAGCAAATCCCTCGTCGCAGAGCGCGATACCAGCTTCAAACCCGCCACCACACTCAACTTCGACGGCCCGCCGCCGATGCCCGAGTCACTGCCCGCGTTCACGCCGCCGAAGCTCAAGCGTCCGTTGCCCATCATCGCCATGGCAGCGAGTCCACGCGCTCCTTTGATCGCCGTCGCAGGTCATGAGCACGTTCGTTTGCTCGATGCCACCACGCAGAAGGTACTCGGCGCACTCGCCTTCCCCGAAGGTCAGCCCAATGTCATTCGCTTTAGCCTCGATGGGCGCGTTTTGATGGTCGCAGGCGGCAAACCGGTGCAATCCGGCAGCGTCATTCTCTTTGATGTGAAGACCGGCAAACGGCTCACCACTGTCGGTGATGAAACTGATGCCGTGCTCGCCGCCGATCTCAGCCCTGATCAACAGTTCATCGCTCTCGGCGGCTCCGGTAAGGTCGTGAAGATCTATAACACCGCCGATGGCAAACTGCGCCACAAGCTCACCAAGCACACCGACTGGATCGCCGCCCTCGCCTTCAGCCCCGATGGCAAAAAACTCGCCACATCCGATCGCGCAGGCGGCATCCATCTCTGGGACGCAGCAGGCGGCGGTATCCTTCTCTCCCTCGCCGAGCACAAAGCCGCCGTGCGTGCTCTGAGTTGGCGCAGCGACAGCCGCATGCTCGCCAGCGGCGGCGAAGACGGTCTGCTCATCTGGTGGGACGCCAACGACGGCTGGCCTGCCGTCACCAAAACCAACGCACATCCACCCGTGCGCCCCACAGGCTACTACGGCAAACTCCCCAACGGCGTCCTATCCGCCGCCTTCGGCCCCAGTGGCGAACTCCTCACCGCCGGTCGCGATAGACAAGTCCGTCTTTGGAAGGCCGACGGCGTAGCCGCGAAATCCTTCGCGACAGATGCAGCATTGCCTTTGCAGACGACCATCACCTTTGACGGCAAAGGTTTATTTGCCGGAGATGAAGCCGGCATGGTGCGTTTTTGGACGACCGCGAACTGACTTTGGCTTCAAAGGGTGAATATCAGCAGGCGACAAGGCCCCTGCGGTCATTTCCCCGAGGTCTGCTGCCTGGAAGGCGGTTCATAACTCTGGGGAGGCAAGGTCTGGGTGGCACGGTAGTAGCCGCTGTCACCCCAGGCGTAAGGATCGTCAAACGTGCCGTACAGGGCGTAATTGTCCGTGGGCATCGGCCAGATCGCATACCCGCTGCCGTAGCCGCCCCCATGTCCGCCAAAGCTGTCGGGACCGTGCTTGATGTCATGGTTGACGACGTAGGTGCGATTACCCCAGTGGCTGCAGGAGGCCATGGACAGTGCGGCAAGAACCGGGAGGCAGAGGGAACGAGCGAGTTTCATTGAGGTGGCTTGGGTGAGGATAGGAACGGTTTTTTTGGTTTTTTTAGATGATGGGCCGCGACAGAGAAAAAAGCAATTCGATAAAATCCGTCCGGGCCTGGAAGTCGGTGAGTTCTGCCTGTGCGGGATACGGTTGAGGCGGGATGTCAGGTCGGACGGTTGTTTTGGGCGAAGCCAAACTTTGCACCTGGAACTTGGAACCTTTCCCTCCAAGCTCACGTTGGATGCCCACCACCATGAAACACATCGCCCTCGCCCTCCTCGCCACCGTCAGCCTGTCCTTCGCCGCCGAACATCCCGACACCACCGGCTGGAAGGATCTCTTTGCCACCGATCTCTCCAACACCGTCGCTCCCGGCGGCTGGGCCTTCACCGAGGGCGTCCTCGTCGCCAAGGACCACGACACGCTCTGGACGAAGGACTCCTATGGCGACTTCATCCTCGATCTAGAATTCAAAGTCGCCAAGGAATCGAACAGCGGCGTCTTCCTCCGCTCCGGCGACATCAAGAACGTCCTCTCCGCCCTCGAAATCCAGGTCCACGACAGCGCCGACGGCAGCAAATACGGCATGGTCGCCGCGATTTATGACGCCATGCCACCGAGCAAGAGCATGGCGAAACCCGTGGGTGAGTGGAACCGCTTCACCATCACCTGCAAAGGCCCGCTGGTCAGTGTCGTCTTCAACGGCGAGGAAGTCATCAACGCCAACCTCGACAATTGGCCCGAGGTGAAAAAGAACCCCGACGGCACCCCGAACAAATTCCCCGTCGCCCTCAAAGACTTCGCCCGCAAAGGCCCCATCGGCCTCCAAGGCCTCCACGGCAAAGCCCAGGCTCCGGTGTGGTATCGGAATGTGAAGATCAAGGTGATCGATTGAATCGGACCGTTTCACGCTCGCCGAATTGATTCTCAGCCAACGTTTTCAGCCGATTTCATGAATGCAGATGTGTTTAGCGATATAACTGAAACCGAGCGAGCATGGATTGAGGCCCAAACCGCATTGGGATATCAGTTGGTATCCGAGTATTCACCAAGTGATGCTCACAATCAGCTTTGTCCTCAGGCTCTGGATCGCGCTTGGACCAGTTGGCTCGCGAAAGACATCGATGACGCGGAATGCATCAACCAAGTAATTAATGGCATTGGCACCTGCTTTGGAATCCTGCTGGTAAATACCGGTGTCTTTGAATGGACAATAGCAACGGATGACTTCGGCACCGATCTGGCCGTCCGAGCACTTCCTGAACGAGGCGATGTTGTTGTGTTCCCTGCCAATTTCGTTTCGAAGCGTTGGGAGCGAAAGGAGTCGGCTTTCCTAGCTGATGGCTACCGATCAATTCTGAAATATGTCGAGAATCTAAAAAAAGAATGGGATGAAAGCGGCAAATGATCGGTCAAAAGAACTGAGTCACTAAACCGACATTAGGCATCGGACCCGTTGTAGGCTTAAGCCGCACACGCCACCCGGATCTCCTCCACTGCTACGAGAAGCAATCACGCCAAATCAGAAACAAGGCAGCCGGAAGCATTCCACCACCTTGCGTCCTACCGCTCTCCGCCGTTCGCGAGTCACCTCGCCCTTTCGGCCGGTGAAGAGGTCTTTGCGCAGCAGATGAATCACATCGCAGCGCACGGCAGTCTGCCAGTCGAGACCGTCAGAGCCATTGAGGATCACCTCGTTCTTCTTCGCGGGACGTGCGGCCCGCAGACTGGTGCAGAGCAGCGCGTTCACATGGGTGATGGCCGGGTTCTCACAACGCTCGTCGTTAGACACGATCACCGCCGGATGCGCGCCTTCCTCGGAAAACGGGAACAGATGAATCTCCCACTGCTTCATGGCACCATCGTCTGCGGGCTGTGAGCGGCGGCGAGATTGTCCAGGGCGATGGATTCGTCATCCAGGCAGTCCTCGAAGTAACCCTGCTCCCGCATCGGCGGAGCGGTATCATCGTCCGCCAGATGCAGCACCATCTTCTTGCCCCCGAACGGAATCACCAGCCACTCGCCTTCCAAGACGGTCTGGGCGAGCTTGGGCAAAGAAGACTGTAGATCCGGCAGGCTGATCGTTTGCATGGCCTAGCGTCTCTCAAACTCGCATGTCTTCAAGTCTTCATTTCCGACTGCTGTCAGCTCCAAGCCCAACGGCCTTCCAAAAACGACAGCGGGGACAAGGCATCAAATCGCCTTGGAGCCCTTATTCTATCAGGTTCCCATGCTGTTCAGGGAGTCTCGGTTGACACTTCAACCGAGGATATGCATGACAAAAACATGACAACTCTAGCCCGGACACCTCGGGCGAAAGGCAGACCGGTGGCAGTGGTCAAACAAGGTTCGGCGACGGTTCCCATCTACCGGGGCAGCTCGCGAGGAAGCACCCGGTTCACGATCGCCTATTACATGAACGGACGACGCGAGCGGCGCACGTTCGGCAGTGTGGATGCCGCCAAGGACGAGGCCCGCATGGTGGCCTTGAACATCCAACGAGGCATGAGCAGCGACAACGACCTGCGGCCC
>CAMCWM010000118.1 GCA_945882215.1 Akkermansia muciniphila
CCAAAGCGGACCCCCGCCGCGAAGTGCCTCCCACGCAGATCGACGAGATCATCCTGCCCTCGCGGGTGAAGCCCCGCGTCACCGACACGCTGGCCCAGCGGCCCGGCATTGGCATTCCGCTCGTCGGGCACATCCGCCGCACCGGCAGCGTGAAAAAGCAGCAGCCCTTCCTGCCGCCGAACGGCGGCAACCTCACGCTCACCGCCGTCATGGAGCTGGCAGCCCCCGCCGCGGACGCGACGGCTCCCCGGCGCTGCCGCCTGCATCTGCACAATGCCCTGAACGTCGATACCGTGAAGGTGCGCGAGGATGAGCGCCTGCTCGCCGCGAACTTCACCGCCGCCAAGCACCTCGCCTTGTCGAAGCGATCCCTGAACCCGTTCAGGTGGCTCGGCCTGTTCTATCCCGAGCGGGCGCTGGGAGACTGCCAGCTCTACCGCATGGACGTGTATGATCCGCAGCGCATCCCGGTCGTGTTTGTGCATGGCCTCATGTCCGATCCGCACATCTGGCTGAACGCAGTGAACGCCATCAGCTCCGATCCCGGGCTGCGCGCCGCCTACCAGCCCTGGTACTTCCTCTATCCCACCGGCATGGGCGTGCCACAGACCTCCGCCCGGCTGCGCGACTCGCTGCGGCAGGCCCGTGATCACTTTGATCCCGACCACAACGACCCCGGCATGAGCCGCATGGTGCTCGTCGGTCACAGCATGGGCGGGCTGCTCAGCCGCATGCAGGCCATTGACCCCGGTGACAAGCTGTGGGACGCCATGTTCCGCAAGCCGCCGGAGCAGTTGAACGTCTCTGACGCGGTGCGCCAGCGTCTCGTCAGCACGCTCAAGTTCAAACCGCAGCCGGAGGTGCAGCGCCTCGTCTTCATCACCACGCCGCATCGCGGCAGCAACATCGCCGGCAGGAACATCGTGCGCCGCCTCTCCTCGCTCATCCGGCTGCCGGTGGACACGCTCCTCATGTCGCGGCAGTTGCTCACCGGCAACACCGACGCGCTCTCCCCGCAGATCCGCGACTGGGGCTTCTACGCCTTCCTCAGCCTCGGCACGCTGTCAGACAAGCATCCCTACTACCAGGGCCTGAACGCCGTGCCCATTCCCGTGAAGCATCACTCCATCATCGGCCGCCTCGGCAACGGCAGCCTGCTCCGCGACTCCGACGGCGCCGTGCCTTACTCCAGCGCGCATCTCGACACGGCGGCCTCCGAAAAGATCGTGCCCTACTGGCATGGCTGCGTGGAGAAGCCCGAGGTCGTGCAGGAGGTCATGCGCGTGCTCAGGGAGCATCTTCGTGAGAATGGATTGCCCGCGAAGCAGCGTTGATGAGGTACCCACCTCATGAATTTTAGCCTCTCTCTGCTCCTCGCCGCTGCCTTGACCCTGCAAGCCGCCGCTGAACTGCCCTTCACCCAGGTGCCGGCCGAATTCGCCGGTCAGTTCTCGCCGGGGAAGTCACCGCTCGTATTCAATGACGGCAGCCCGGTGAAGAATGCGGACGACTGGCAAAGACGCCGCGCGGAAATCCTCGCCGACTGGCATGGCATCATGGGCGCGTGGCCGCCGGTCATCGAGAAGCCGAAGATCGAGGTGCTGGAGACGAAATCACGTGGCGAAGGCATCACGCAGCAGAAGGTGCGCGTCGAGATCGCGCCCGGTCAGACGGGCGATGGCTATTTGCTGCTGCCTTCGGGCCGTGCGCCGCATCCTGCCGTGTTCGTGCCCTACTACGATCCCGAAACGAGCGCCGGTTTGAGCGACAAGCCGCTGCGCGACTTCGCGTGGCAGTTGGCGCGGCGCGGTTTTGTCACGCTGAGCATTGGATCACCCGGCGGTGATGCGCGGCTGCCGGTGTTGAGCGCCGGGGCGAAGTGCCAGCCGCTTTCGTATCTCGGCTACATCAGTGCGAACATGTGGCAGGCGCTCGCCTCATTGTCAGACGTGGATTCCAAGCGCATCGGCATCGTCGGGCACTCGTATGGCGGCAAGTGGTCGCTGTTCGGCTCCTGCCTGTTCGAGAAGTATGCCTGCGCCGTGTGGAGCGATCCAGGCATCGTGTTTGATGAGACGCGCGGCAGCATCAACTACCAGGAGCCCTGGTATCTCGGCCTCGATCCCGCGCTCACGCGCAAACCGGGCCTCGTGCGCGACGACAGCCCGCGCACTGGCGCTTACAAGACCCTCATCGAAAAAGGCCACAACTTGCAGGAACTGCACGCGCTGATGGCTCCGCGTCCCTTCCTCGTCTCCGGCGGCGCTGAAGACCCGCCGAAGCGCTGGGCCGCGCTCAACCACACCATCGCCGTGAACCAGCTTCTCGGCGTCACCGGCCGCGTGGCGATGACGAACCGCGAGAAGCACGATCCCAACGAGGAATCCAACGAGCAGATCTACCGCTTCTTCGAGTACTGGCTGAAGCGGGAAGCGAAATGAGGCGGAGGCAGCCGGAATCATGCACAGAGACCGCCTGAAGGCGGGACTACAATACTCAAGCCCTACCTCCGCAGCGCGGTGATCACTCCGTGGTACGACGGGCACTCCTGCCCGTCGGTTCAGCGCTCTCGCCACACCCGACGGACAAAAGTGTCCATCGTACCGGTTCATCACTGGTTGTACGCCGCCTCGCCGTGCTCGGCGAGGTCGAGGCCTTGATTCTCCTCCTCGGGCGTGACGCGCAGGCCGATGGTGCGGTCGATCACCTTCAGGATCGCGAAGCTGGCGATGCCGGAGAGCAGGATCGTGTACACCGAGGCCAGAAGCTGCGTCACGAGCTGCGAGCCGATGCTGAAATCGCCCAGCCCGCCGGCGAAGGCCGTCGTGCCGAACACGGCGACGAGGATCGTGCCGACGAAGCCGCCCACGCCATGCACGCCGAAGACATCGAGCGAATCATCGTAGCCGAACTTCTTCTTCAGCTTGGAGCAGGCCAGCCAGCACAGCAGCGCCGAGACGCTGCCGATGCAGATTGCCCCAATCGGCCCCACCTTGCCCGAGGCGGGCGTGATGGCGGCCAGACCGGCGATGGAACCGGTGGCGATGCCGAGGGCGCTCGGCTTGCCGTTGCGAATCCATTCAATGAGCATCCACACCACCGAGGCGGCGCAGGCGGAGAGATGCGTGACGACGAGCGTCATGGCCGCCGCGCCATTCGCCGCGAGCTGACTGCCCGCGTTGAAGCCGAACCAGCCCACCCACAGCATGCCCGCGCCGGTGATCGTCAGCGGCAGGTTGTGCGGCATCAATTGCGCGCTGGGGAAGTCCTTGCGCGGCCCCACCATCAGGCAGGCCACCAGCGCCGCGACACCGGCGGTGATGTGGACGACAATGCCGCCGGCCAGGTCGATCACACCCGTCAGGCCGAAGAACGCGCCCGCCTTGTGCCACACGCCGTAGCAGCAGGGCACATACACCACCAGGCTCCAGACGATGCTGAAGATCATGATGGCCTTGAACTTCATGCGCTCCGCAAACGCGCCGATGAACAGGCCCGGCGTGATCAGGAAGAACATCATCTGGTAGGCGAAGTGCAGCAGCTCCGGGATCGTCGGGCAGTCGGCGCGCACCGAGGTCGTCGTCACACCGCTGAGGAACATCTTGCCGAAGCGGCCGATCACCGGACAGCCGTCGGAAAAGGCCAGCGAGTAGCCCACCGCCAGCCAGACCAGGCTCAGCACGGCGGTCAGCGCAAAGCACTGCATCAGGATGGAGAGGATGTTCTTCGCCCGCACCAGGCCGGCGTAAAACAGCGCCAGTCCGGGGATCATCATGAACAGCACCAGCGCCGTGGACACCAGCAGCCAGGCGGTGTCCCCGCTGTTGATGGTGCTGCCGTCGGCGGCGTGCGCGGAGGTGGTGGCGAGAACGAGCGCGGCCATCACGGAATAGCTCCGCAAGGCCCCGCTCCCGGTGCGTTTCAGCAGGGATTGGGTCATGGTTGGTTGGGCGGCTGGTAGGTTGGGAACCGCCGATGCTAGGCGGCTCTTCTCCGCCGACAACTGGCAAGATGGGGGGGATGCGCAGACCCAATTTGGATATCCAAAATCCGAGATGGGTGCCAATATCCAAGGGCGATGAAGCGTTGCTGCGGCTTCTTTATTTCGCCAGCCACTGCGCCGCGTCGAGGATGACGTGGCCGGTGGTGCCTTCGTTGCGGATTTCGAGCCAGCCGGTTTTGCCGGCTTCGAAGCGGAAGGTGCCGAGGGGGAGCAGATTGAACTTCTCCGTGGGTTTCGTCTTTTGGTTTACGATGACGGTTTTCTCGCCGTCGGCGTGATGGATGACCACAGGCACTTTGTCGGCGCGATTGCCGAGCGCGGTGTAGCTGATGGCGACGCGATACTCGCCTGCGGCGGGGAGATTCGGCGTGAAGCGGGCCTTTTGCTCGCCTTTGAGGCTGTCGCTGTCGTGGCGGTAGCCTTGGCCGACGAAGCCGGGGGTGGTGTGGCCTTCGGAGCTGAAGCCGGTCAAATCGGCCTCGTTGTCATCGACGACGATGCCGCCGAGTTGCTCCTTGGTGAAGGCGACATGCTCCGGCATGGGCGGGGACTCGAAATCGAGCATCTGGCCATCGGCGAGGAGCTTCTCTTTGAGCTTGGTGTAGTCGAGCTTTTGCAGTTCGACGCCGTTTTCGATGGCGAGCACGGCGGCGGTGGCGGCGCTTTGGCCCATGACCATGAAGACGGGCTCCATACGGATGCTGCCATACGAAATGTGGCTGGCGCTGAGGCACACGGGCACGAGCAGGTTCGTGCATTGCTCGGCCTTCGGCGTGATGCTGCGGTAGCTGATCGGATACGGCCGCACGCCGATCTGGATGTCGCCTTCGTTGCGGGCAAAGCCTTCCTTCGTGACGTAGCGCTGCGTGTGGTGGCTGTCCATGTTGTAGGCGCCCATGCCGACGCTGTCCTCAACGATGACGCGACGTTTGCAGTTCTGCTCGCTCATAACGTAGCCGCCGATCATGCGGCGGGCCTCGCGCACATACATCTGGCGCGGCCAGTGGCCGTTGTCAGTGAACTCATCCTTCGCCAGGCCCCACTGTGAGTAGTAGCTGCGGATTTTCTCCGGCACACGCGGATGATTGGCTAGCGTCCACATGAGGCCCTTTTGATAATCCTCATGCGCCTTCCAGATCTTTGCCCGCGTGGCGTAATCGGCGTCCGGGTAGTCGTAATTCATGCCGATCATGTCGGTGCTAAAGGCGAAGTTGTTGTTCGTGTCCGTCTTGCGATTCGGCATCGGCGTGGGTGCCCAAGGGTGACGCGGGTCACCGGCCTCGCCGTTGCGCAGGAGCAGCTCGAACTGCTTTTCGTCGTAGTTTTCCGGCTTCGGGAACGGGACGCGGTTGGATTCGTCGTCCGTGTTGCACATGCGGAAGTTGTAGGCCTGGATGCGGTGATCGCCGTCGCCGTCTTTGCCTTCCGGCATTGGTGTGACGCCCCAAACGAGGCCGCTGCTCGGATCGCCCGGCTTCACATAGGGATCGACGTTTTTGACGAACTGATGATGCTTCGCGCCGGCCAATTGGAGACCGTTGATGGTCTCGCCATAGAGCGAATTCGCCTCGCGACCGACATGGTAGCTCACGCCCGCCTTCGCCATGAGATCGCCTTCGTAGGTGGCGTCGATGAACATCGCCCCTTCGAACTCCTTGCCGCTCTCCATGATGATCTTGGTGATGCGAGTGCCGTTTTTGACGACGCCTTTCTTCAAATCGAGCCGCTCACCGAATACGACGGTGACCTTGTCCTTCACCTTGGCGAGCATGGCGTCGTAAACCTCCGTCGCGGCATGTGGCTCGAAGGTCCACATGGTCGTTTCGGTGCTGGAGTTGCCGTGCGGGCGTTTGGCGAAGTATTGCTCGCGTGTCTGCTGCTTCCACTTCGCGGGATCGGCGTAGTAGGTGAAGATGTTCGCGTAAAACTCGCGTGAGATGCCGCCGATGGCCTTTTTGTTGCCAATGTCCGTCGCACCAAGTCCCCCGGTGGTTAGGCCACCGAGGAATTTCGTCGGTTCGATCAGAACAGCCGTTTTGCCCATTCGGGCGGCTTGAATCGCTGCGGTGATGCCGCCGGAACTGCCGCCATAGACGACGATGTCATACGAATCGGCCGCAGTTAAAGGGCTGACGGCTGCGAGCGTGGCAAGCAAGAGGGCAGGGAGGAGCTTCATGGTGGCGCACCCCAGCGCAGTTGGGGCGGTTTTGCAACTGCGGGGATGGCTTGTGCTGTGCGCTGAAAAAAGAATCGAATAGCTCTCGAGCTGCGTCGTCAGAGTGCGGGACAAGATTCACATCACCACTCCATGAAGACATCCCTCGTTCGCACGTTCACCTTTGGAACTCTGCTTCTGACCTTCACCCTGGCCTCCTGCGCCGACCCTTACGGCTACGGATATGGACCCAGCTACGGCCCTGGTGGCTATGGAGGAGGCTACGGACGCCCTCCCGCCCAAGGCGCGGTGACGGGTGCCCTGCTCGGAGCCGCCGCCGGTGGCATCATCGGCAATCAAAGTCGTCGCGGACTCGAAGGCGCGGCCATTGGCGGTCTGATTGGTGCCTTTGCCGGCGGGGCGCTCCAAAACAGCCGCCAGCAGCGCCAATACAGCTCATACAACCAGCCGAATTGCAATCCGGGCTACAATCAAGGTTACAACCATGGCTACGGCCAGCCGAGCTATCAGCAGGATTATCAACAACAGGGTTACAACCCGAACTACGGTTACGGCCAGCAGTCGAATTACAGTCCTTACTCGTTCGGCAACTGGCAGTAAAATGTGTCAGATTTTGACTGGTGCAGGACGGGGCGTCTCAGATCTCAAACGAGACCGCCCCGCGCGAGCGTTCCTTCTCGATGATCTGTGCCACGGTGTGCTCGGAGAACCACTGCGCCACCTGATCCCGCAGGTCAGTGAAAACCTGCCCCAGCGCGTCGTGATCCGCGCCAGGGATTGGATCAAACGGACCGTCGAACAGCGTGACGACCTCGCCAAGCGTGATCCGTGCCGGATGCGTGACGAGCTGGTAGCCGCCGCCCACGCCACGCTTGCTGCGCAACAGGCCGCCGTTTTTGAGGGCGAGCAGGATTTGCTCAAGAAACTTCAACGGGATGCGCTCGTCGCGGGCGAGATCCTGGATGGAGAAGTTCGTGCCCTCGCGCTCACGTCCCATCGCCACAAGGGCGCGGAGGGCGTATTCGGCTTTTTTGGAGAGCTTCATGGGCGGGAACGGAGCGCTATCGGAACATCAAACCACCGCTGGCGCAAACTGCGATTTGCCGCCGGGGTGATTCAGCGTCATTCATCGTGCTGAATCCGCATGAGCGACGATTTTTTCGCCCCACCACCCTCGGAGCCGCCTCGTGCCGCTGCGGCGGTGGCTCATGCGGGCGCGCCATTGGCCGCGCGGATGCGACCGCGCACGCTCGATGAGTATGTCGGCCAGCAGCACATCCTGGCGGAAGGCAAGCTGCTGCGCCGGGCGGTGCAGGCGGATCGTTTTTCCTCGCTCATCCTCTACGGTCCGCCGGGTGTTGGGAAGACGACGCTGGCCCACATCATCTCGCAGGAGACGAAATCGCGCTTCGTCGCGCTCAGCGGCGTGGAAAGCAGCGTGGCGGACATTCGCAAGGAGGCGGAGAACGCCGGGCATCACCAGCGGCTCTACAACAAGACGACGATCCTGTTCGTGGATGAGATCCATCGCTTCAACAAGGCGCAGCAGGATGTGCTGCTGCCGCATGTAGAGCGCGGCACGCTGCGTTTCATCGGCGCGACGACGCACAACCCGTTCTTTTACGTCAATAGCCCGTTGGTGAGCCGTTCGCAGGTCTTCACGCTGGAGCCGCTGGGCATCGCCGACCTCGAAGCGCTCATGGATCGGGCACTGAGCGATGTGGAGCGTGGTCTGGGCAGCATGAAGGCAAGGATTGAGCCTGATGCGCGGCTTCATCTCGCCACCGTGGCCGATGGCGATGCTCGGCGCTGCCTGAACGCCCTTGAACTGGCCGTGCTCTCGACGCAGCCGGACGCGGCGGGCGAAATCGTCATCACCCTGTCCGCCGCCGAGGAGTCCGTGCAGCAAAAGACCGTTGTTTATGACGGCGATGGCGACGCGCACTACGACACGATCAGCGCCTTCATCAAAAGCATGCGTGCCTCCGATCCCGACGCGGCGCTCTACTGGCTGGCGAAAATGCTCTACGCCGGGGAGGACATTCGCTTCATCGCCCGGCGCATCGTCATCGCCGCCAGCGAGGACATCGGCATGGCCGACAGCAACGCGCTGCGCGTGGCCGTGGCGGCGCAGCAGGCCGTCGAATTCATCGGCATGCCCGAGGCGCGAATCATCCTGGCCCACGCGACGATTTACAATGCCACCGCGCCCAAGAGCAATCGCTCCTACACCGCCATCGATGCCGCCCTTGAGGACGTGAAAAATGGCCGAACCCTGCCGGTGCCGAAACACCTGCGGGACGCACACCATAAAAAAGCCGCGAAGGAATTCGGTCACGGAGAAGGGTATCTCTACCCCCACAACTACGAGGGCGGCTTCGTCCCCCAGCGCTGCCTGGAGGGCGGCAAGCAGTATTATGACCCGACCCCCAACGGCCTCGAAGGCCGGATCAAAGAGCGCTTGGAGCACTGGCGGAAGCTCTGGGAGGAGCAGGGGCAGCAAGGATAGCCGCTAAGCAGCTCAGACTGGTGCTGAAGCTCTAGTGCATCAGGTTTTCACGATGCAGTGGTTACGGTAATTAACTTTTATTGAATTCTAAAAATATGTAAATTATGAATTATATATTGAGGATATATGAAATTTACGGTAATGTTTTCATAATTCCAAAAATTTCCAGCCATGTACAACTCACGTTTGATGACCACTGGCCTGTGTGTCGCCTTTGCGGCCACTCTTTCTTCCTGCGCTCTGCCCAACAAGCCCTTTCTCAGCTATTGGAAGGAAATGCGGCAGAAAAAGGCCGCTCCCCTCGAAACAGGGAAGCAGTACGAGGTGCGCAAGGCACTCGCGACGAACATCCCTTTCCGTCCGAGCGAGATCAAAGGCTACACTTTCGTGTTCGAAGCTCCCAAGCCGCCACTGATGATCGCCTCGAATTTGCATCGCAATTCTCAGATGCGTGTGCGCACCACGGCCTATACGCACGATGAGAGCGACCACATCGTCTATGGCGTGAAGAATGCCATCGGCACCAATTTGAAGTTCGGCAACGTGCGCAGCGCCGCTGCTGACTGGTCGCGCTTCCCGGTCGGCACCAAGTTCCGCATCGCTGGTCAGCCGGATGTTGTTTATGAGGTCGATGATTACGGCAGCGCCCTCGTCGGTACCGGCACGATCGATCTCTACAAGCCCAGCCAGTCCATGATGAACAACTGGGGAGTGCGCCATGTGGACATCGAGGTCATCAAATGGGGCTCGTATGAGCGCAGCATGGAGCTCATGCGTGACCGCACGAAGTGGCGGCATGTCCGCGCTATGATGGAGGGCATTGAAGCCCGCCTGCGCACTGCCGGACTGCCTGCGGGCAAGCTTCCCGTCACCGCCTCTCTGTAAATCGACTCCACTGGGAAATCGGGCGATATTACGCCGCGTAGAGTGCCGTTAGAAAACGCACCCATGCGTGCCGTCATCCTTCTGAGTTTCCTTTTCGCCGCCGGTCTCAGCCAGGCCCAAAACAAACCGGGGGCTCAGCCGCCCATCACACCGCGCCAGATTGCGGCCGCGTTGATGACCGTCTCCCAGCCGGGGGAGCAAATAGCGCTGCATGACAAAGTCGTGCGTCTCTTTGGCATGAACAATCTCACCCAGGGCCGGGCCGGCGCGAAGATCGAGGCCACCACCGTCGCCTGGGCGATCATCGACCCCAAGCCCGCCCGCGTGGTGCAGCAGGACGGCTCGTTGATTGGCGAAATGATCACGCTTGGCGAAGACGGCCTGCAGGTGCTTGTGGCTGACATGCCGAACTTCACCGAGTTCGGCTACCGCGTCGAATCCGAGGGCATGCCGCGCCTCGCAGGCACCGTGCATGTGGAGCATTTCGATTACACCGCCGACAGCCAGCCGCAGAAAAACGTGCCGCAGGGCAGGCTGGAGAAGTTTGAATGGAAAACGAGCCAGGTCTTCCCCGACACCGTGCGCGATGTCACTGTGTATCTGCCCGCAGACTTCAAACCCGGCGAGGAAACCTGCCTCATGGTCTGGCAGGACGGCTCACGCCATGTCGATCCCACCGGGCCCATGCGCGCTTCCGTCGTCTTCGACAATCTCATCCACAAAAAGGAGATGCCGCGCACCGTCGGTGTCTTCATTGATCCGGGCCGCAAGCCGAAGCAAAAGCGTGGCGACAAAGCCGGGAACCGCAGCCTCGAATACGACTCCCTCGGCGACGCCTACGCCCGCTTCCTCATCGACGAAATCCTGCCCGAAGTGGAAAAGCGCTATCAGACCCAGTTACGCCCGCAGCCCGAGGCCCGGGCCATCGCCGGTGGCTCCTCCGGCGGCATCTGCTCCTTCACCGTCGCTTGGGAGCGGCCGGACAAGTTCCGCAAGGTGCTCTGCTGGGTCGGCACCTTCGTCGATATTCGCGGCGGCAATCACTACCCGTATCTCGTGCGCATCACCGAGCGCAAACCCATCCGCGTCTATCTGCTCGATGGCGAAAACGACCTCGACAACAAGTTCGGCAACTGGCCCCTCGCCAACAAGATGATGGCCGCGTCGCTCAAGTACATGAACTACGACTTCCGTATCGACTGGACCCAGTGCTTCCACGGCAGCAAAGGCATGGCCCCGAACCTGCCTGAGGCTCTGCGCTGGCTCTGGCGGGATGTGAAGTGAAAAGGCTCACTTGCTGCCGATGAAGGTTAGCACATCGGCCACATCCTGCGCGGTGAGCACGCTTTCTAGGCCCTCGGGCATGATGGAGGTGGTCAGCGTTTTGAGTTCCTGAATGTCCGAGCGCAGAACGACGATCTCGGCACCGCCGGGCAGGCGGATCGTGAGATTGCCGGGCGTTTCGGAGGCGAGCTGGCCCACGACCAGCGTCTTGTCCTTCTTGGTTACCTGCGTGGCCGCGTTGCGCTGCTCCACGGCACGGTTGGGGTCAAAGATGGCCTCGATGAGCTGCTCACGCGGCTTGGTGGCGACCGTTTTCAAATCGGGGCCGACCTCGATGCCGAGTTCACCCACTTTGTGGCAGACCATGCAGGCTTTTTGGAACACGGCGGCACCGCGTTTGGCATCACCACTGAGTTTGACGGCTTCCGTGGTGTATTGGGCGACGACTTTCTGGCGGTTCGGATTGTGGTTGGTGATCACGGGCAGCACGGCCACGGCAGGTGCTTTTTGCGGCGATTGCTTCAGCATTGGCTTTTCCACCTCGATAAACACATCTTCGGACGAAGTTCCCGTGGCCGTGAGCGCCGCAGCACGAACCTGCGGAGCGAGTGGCCTGATCGCCGCGTGCAATGCATTCGGTGTCATGCCGCCCAGCTGCATGATCGTGAACGCCGCCTGGATTTTCACCGCAGGCGCGGCGGTGAGCAGATTCTTCAATTCAGTGACGGAAGCCGCATCACCTCGCTCAATCAATAAACGCTGCGCCGTGTCACGCACCCACCCATTCGTAGATGCCATTGCCGCAACTGGATTTTGTATTGTAGTCCCGCCTTTAGGCGGTCCGGTTCTGCCAATTCGGTAAATCCGCCCGCGATCCTCACCTCCACGCAAATCGAGACCCTTCGCGATCTCCGCCGGAATCCACTCCGGGTGCTCCAGCACGAGGCGATACATGTCCACGACGTAAAGCGCTCCATCCGGGCCGGTGCGGGCCATGCTGGGGCGGAACCAGTTGTCCTCGCTGGCGACGAACTCGCTCTCCACGTCGCCAGAATGACGTTGGCTGGTGATCGAAGCGCCTTCGTAGCTCAAAACCTCGCGATGCACGAGGTTGTTGGCCGGTTCGCAGATGAACATCACGTTTTCGCCATCCGCGCCGAAGGTCGTGTCACGAAACGGCATGGGCGAGCAACCGGAAGTCAGCGTGTTGACGGCGCTGGCCTGATTGAAGCGCCGCACCGGCGGGCTCGCAGGAAAAACGCGCTTTTCGTCATTCAGATTGCCGCGTATCGACTTCGCCACGATTTCGGGATGGCGTTCCAGGTGCCGAAACGGCAGCCAGTAGTGCCAGCCGATGGTGCTGTTGTTGTTGCCGAACCAGTTGCCGAAATCATCGCGCCACTTGCCATACTGGCTGCGACCGCCTTCGAGCGCGAACTCGCCGGTGCGCGGATCAAAACGGAAGTCATTCGTGCCGAGCGCGATTTTTTTGCCCGTCCTCACGCAGGTGATGTCGCCGCCGCTGTCGCCATTCGCCCCGTAGAACCAGCCATCAAGGCCCCAGCAGAAGCCGTTCACGAGATGCTGCGGATTGCCAGCGGTGAAGCCGGTGAACCACGTTTCACGCTTGTCGCACTTGCCATCGCCATCCGTGTCCTCGGCGTAGAAGATGTCCGGGATGTTGGCGATGAAGACGCCGTTTTTCCAGGGAGCGAGGCCGGTGGGATGCTTCAGGCCGTCGAGAAACAGCGTGGACTTGTCGTAAACACCGTCGCCATCCGTGTCCGTGAGGATCTTGACGCGTCCGGTCTGCAACTCGGACACTTTGCCCTGTCCCATGCTGCCATCGTTGGTCTTTTCGCCTGGGGCGAAGGGGTAATCGCCCATTTCCACCACCCACAGGCGGCCTTGGGCATCCCAGTCGATGAAAACGGGGTCTTGCACGAGCGGTTCATGCGCCACGAGCATCGCCTCAAAGCCAGGCTTCAGTTTGAGTGCCTTCAGTGAGTCCTGCGGCGATTTCGGAGCGGGTCCGGGCACTTTGAGCAGTTCCGAGAAGGGAATGCGCTGCTTTGTTGATTCGATCCACATCGCGCCATCGTGAAACGTGACGCCTTGGTCTCGACCATTCGCGTCCACGATCGGCGGCAGGCTGTTCGCGTCGCCCGTTTTGCCTTCTCGCATCACCTGCGACCAGCCTTCGTCCCATTGCAGGTTCTTTTTGGCCCGCTCCTTCGGCACGAACAGGAACACGCCGTATTCGCGCGGGTTGGACATCACGATGTCTTCAAAACCGTCGCCGTTCAGATCCACAAAGCGTGCCCCGCTGCCATCTGGTTTCACGACATCCGGCAGCGGATGTTGACGCAGTTTTTCCGGCGCTTCGGTGGCGAAAAGGGAAAGGGTGGAAACGAGGAAAAACGGCAGAAACGGGCGCATGGCGGCAGGTGGGAGGCAAACCAACGTCCGGCGCACTCCGCTTCCTTTGCGTTGAATGCGAATTTTGTCCGCAAAATCCGGGCAGCTTCAAGCAAGGCATGCCGAGCAGGAAAAAACGGCCTGCGCTCTATTGCGCGCATCAATGGAAGTCTTCGCTGTCACCATCTTCATGAGCCTCGCGTTCGCCGTGCTGTTTGCGGTGCTGTTTTTCGCCGAGCGCTCGCAGAGGCGGGATCGCAGCATTGAGCAGGATGCCCTGCTGCCGCTGGATGATGGCCCTCCAGCTCCCACCCGCCGCCAAACTCCACTTTCTTAATTTCCCTTCGCCCTCTCTATGACCACCAACGCCTCCAAGATCACCATCGAGTTCGATGACCGCACCGTCCGGCGCTTCATGATCGCCTCCATCATCTGGGGCATCGTGGGCATGCTCGCAGGTGTGTTCATCGCCTCCCAGTTGAACTTTCATCAGCTCAATCTCGCCTCCTGGCTCAGTTTTGGCCGTCTGCGCCCGCTGCACACGAACGCGGTGATCTTCGCCTTCGTGGGAAACATGATGTTCGCTGGCATCTACTACTCGACGCAGCGTCTGTGCAAGGCGCGCACGGCGTCGGATCTGCTCTCCAACATCCACTTCTGGGGCTGGCAGCTCATCATTGTGGCGGCGGCGATCACGCTGCCGCTGGGGCTCACGCGCGGTCAGGAATACGCCGAACTCATCTGGCCGATCAACATCGCCGTGGCGCTGATCTGGGTCGTCTTTTCTGTGAACTTCTTCTGGACGCTGGCGAAGCGCAACGAGCCGTCCCTCTACGTGGCGCTGTGGTTCTACATCGCCACCATCATCACCATCGCGATGCTTTATATCGTGAACCATCTCTCGATCCCTACGAGCTGGACGCACAGCTACACGATCTTCGCGGGGGTGCAGAACGGGCTGGTGCAGTGGTGGTACGGGCACAACGCCGTGGCCTTCTTCCTCACGACGCCGATTCTCGGCATCATGTACTACTTCCTGCCGAAGGCGGCGGAGCGGCCGGTGTATTCGTATCGTCTCTCCATCGTTCACTTCTGGTCGCTGGTGTTCATCTACATCTGGGCCGGCCCTCACCACCTGCTGAACACCGCGCTGCCGAAGTGGCTGCAGATGCTTGGCACGTTTTTCAGCCTCATGCTGTGGGCACCTAGCTGGGGCGGCATGCTCAACGGCCTTCTCACTCTGCGTGGCGCCTGGGACAAGCTGCGCACCGATCCCGTGATCAAGTTCTTCGTCGCTGCCGTCACTTTCTACGGCATGTCCACCTTTGAAGGGCCGCTGCTTTCCATTCGTGCGGTCAATGCTCTCTCTCATTACTCGGACTGGACCATCGGCCATGTGCATGCCGGTGCGATGGGCTGGAACGGCTTCATGGCCGCAGGCATGTTCTACTGGCTCACGCCAAGACTCTATGGCACGAAGCTGTACTCGACGAGCTGGGCGAACTTCCACTTCTGGATCGGCACCATCGGCATCCTGATTTATGTCGCTGCGATGTGGTGGTCAGGAATCATGCAGGGCCTCATGTTGAATGCCACCACGCCTGACGGTCTGGCGCTGGTCTATCCGAACTTCATCGACACGCTGACCTCCATCCGCTTCTTGATGGGCTTCCGTATCATCGGTGGCTCGCTCTACCTGGTGGGAATGATCCTCATGGGTGTCAACATCTGGCTGACCATCCGCAAAGGCAGCCCGGTGAACGAAAGCCGCGAGGTGGCCGTCATCGAACGCACCCAGCGTGACACGATGAGTCTCAAGGAGACCTTCCTCAATGATCCGATCGCCTGCACTTTCGCTGGAATGCTCCTCGTGCTTGCCTGGCTCTTCCTGCCTCCCGGCGCCGACATCGCCGCCCTGATTTGCGCCGGTGTGTTTGCTGTGCTGGCGGTGAAGCGGTTTCAAACGGGGCACAATCGCTGGTCGCAGTGGTATGAAAGTCTGCTGCACAACTGGATGCCCTTCACCGTGCTCACCTTTGTGGCCGTGGCGCTCGGCGGTCTCATCCAGATCATCCCCACGGTCATGGTCAATCGTGCCACCAACGTCGAAGACCGCATCCAGCAGCCCTACACACCGCTCGAACTCGCCGGACGTGACATTTACGTCAGCGAAGGCTGCTACAACTGCCACTCACAGATGATCCGCACCATGCTGCCGGACGTGCTGCGCTACGGCGACTACAGCCGCCTCGGCGAGAGCATCTACGATCATCCCTTCCAATGGGGCTCGAAACGCACCGGCCCCGATCTCGCCCGCGAAGGCGGCAAATACCCGCACAGTTGGCATTACGATCACATGAAGGACCCGCGTGCCATCTCCGTCGGCTCGAACATGCCTGCCTATCCGAATCTCTTCACCGAGAAATTCGACCAGAAGACGCTCTGGAAGAAGATCGCTGTCATGACGCAGCTTGGCGTTCCTTATCCGGCGATGACCGACACCGAGGTGAAGACCAAGGCGGTCGAGCAGGGCATCCAGATCGTCAAAGAACTCGAAATCCAAGGCCGCAGCGGTGCCCTGCCGGACACGAAGATCGTCGCCCTCATCGCTTACCTGCAGAAGCTCGGAAAATTCGATGTGCCCGACCTTGAGGGGAAACTCAAAGGCACACCAGCCGGCATACCGTTCCCGCTGAAACCCGGCATCCCCGACGGTTACCGCAGCTCCGCCGTCACGAAATAATCAAACAACCCGCATACCATGTACAAACGCATCATCTACGACTCCGCGCTCGACTGGGTGCCCTATCTCGCCTTTGGCGTCACGGCGGCAGTGTTCCTGATCTTCATCGTGCGCGCCATCGGTCTGCGCAAAGACAGTGCCGACAAAATGTCCCGCATTCCCCTGGACGACTGATCTTCACGACTTTCAACACCTCCCTTCGCCATGACACCCCAATCTCCCAACAACGGCCCCGTGCTCCGTGAGCATTCCTACGACGGCATTCAGGAGTACGATCAGAAGCTGCCGAACTGGTGGCTCTTCACCTGGTACATCACCATGGTCTGGTTTGTGATCGCCTGGGTGGCCTACTACCAGCTCAGCCTCGGTGAATCCGGCGAGGAGCAGGTGGACAAGGCGCTCGCCAAGATCCAGGCCGTCCAGCTCAAAGAGCTCGAAAAGCTCACCGACGACAAGCTCTGGGCCATGTCGCAGGACGACAAGGTCGTGGGCGCTGGTGCCGCCACCTTTGCCACCACCTGCGTCGCCTGTCATGCGCCGGATCTCTCCGCGCACATCAACGGTGCCAAGCTTCCAGGCCAGCCGCTCAATGACACCGAATGGAAACACGGCGGCAATCCGTTGCAGATTCTCAGCATCGTCCGCAAAGGCGCGCCTGATCTCACCAAGGGCATGCCGCCATGGGAGCCGCAGCTCGGCCTGAATCGTGTGGTTGAAGTCGTCGCTTTCATTCTCAGCAAGCACAAGAAGGGCGAGCCCATCACGCTCTCCGCAGACTCGCCTTTGAAACCTGGCGCTGCCGCGGCGACTCCTCCCGCCGCTGCTGCCAGCGTCACATCTCCTGCGGCTCCTGCTGCGACACCGCCTGCACCTGCCACTGCCGTTCCTTCCGCCGCAGGCAAGTAAATGAAACCCAGCACCCCCACACTCGACTCTCTCTCCACCATCCACGCCGACGGCTCGCGTAAATTCGTTCAACCGTCGGATGTTCATGGCCCCTTCACTTTCTGGAGACGTGTCGCGGCGCTGGTGCTGCTGGTCATCTATGTGGCGCTGCCGTGGATTCCGGTGAACGGCTTTCCCGCCGTCTTTCTCGATGTGCAGGAGCGCCGTTTCCATTTCTTTGGCCTCACGCTCGCCACCCAGGATCTCTGGATCGGCTTCTTCCTCGTCACCGGCCTCGCCTTTTCACTCTTCTACGTCACCTCGCTCTTCGGTC
>CAMCWM010000119.1 GCA_945882215.1 Akkermansia muciniphila
AGCGTCAGACCCGTGCGGGGATGTCGGCCTTGGCATCCACGAGGATGCGACGAGGCACACGGACGATGCGTTCGTCAGGGCCGCACCCGGCGGTGGCAGGCAGGAGCGGCTTGGCCGCATCGGTCATGTCGATGCCGATGATGGCAAAATCGCCATCCTCCAGCTCCCAAATATCAGGGCAATTTTCCAGCGCGGGTGTCTGCTGGCCGTTGGCATGAGGATCAGGGCCGATTCTGCGGAGGAAGTTCATGGCGTTTAGGGGCTGGTTTCTTGTCCTAGAATAGCTGCTCTCATTTTGGAGGCAAGCAGTTTTGCTGGCAAAATGCGAGCATGAACAAGCCACTGCACGGCAAGCGCTCCAAAATCTTCTGCGAGCACATACGCTCGCTAAGGGAGAAGGCTGGCATGACTCAACGAAATTTTGCCGAGGCTCTCGGGCGTGAGCACGGGATGGTGGCGCGAATCGAACTGGGCGAACGAAGAGTGGACATCATTGAGATTTTTGATGTATTTGAAGCGCTGGGAGCTGATCCTGCCGAGGAAACGCTCGAACTCATGAAGAAATTCAAGAACGCCAAGTGAACCTGTCACCCCTCCTAAATTATTATGTTTGGCCTCTGGAAAAAGCGCAAACCGGAAGAGATCAGACCTCCAACGTATGCCCTGATTGACGGATTTCAAACTTCGACCGATGCATTTTATAAGAGCATCGAGGACGAGTTACAAACCCGCCAGGTTCCGGGGCTGGATTTGGTGCGGCTCGATTATAAAGAAGGCGGCCTGCTATCCTCTCGACGTGACTACCTGCGGATGAGAAGAGAACGGCTGACCTTTGATCTCTGCTCCGCCCCGTTTGGAACCTCGTGGTTCTTCTCTTACCGATTCTGCGAAATTCCAGCCCCCTTCCCTTTCTGGCAGTTTTTGATCGTTCTTGCCTTAACAGCAGTGCTGGCTGGGGGATACGTTGCACTTTTTGGGGCACTCTGGGGAGGCGTCATTATCGGGATGACTGCGCTCGGATTTGTGTTGCTGCTACGCAACACGCTCACCCTCGGCTTTGAGGACTTTGATGCATGGCTTTTGACGGTGCCAGTCTTTGGCCGTGTTTATGAGGCGTTGTTTCGCAAAGAGACATTTTTTCGTCAGGACACCCGCTTCATGTATGTGGAAATGATCGAGCGGATCATCCAGGCGAAGATCAAGGAGGTCACGGTATCGGAAGGAATCGAGAAGGTCGAGTTCATCGAGGGACGGCCTGACATGCATCCTCTCCTTGCAAGACTGGTGCAGGTGCCCACACGAACTAGTGCATGATGACGCCGCACGAACAGCTCTCGGCGCAGTATTTGCAGTGGGAGCTGCGAGGGCGCGGTTGGTTTGTACATTCCGAGCCAGTGGCCTTGGAGCCGCCCTTCCAGCGGTTTCGTGGCTATCAGATTAGTGCTGGTGGCAATGCGGATGACGCCCGAAAGCCATGTTTGGCGGAACGGCTTTTGAAGAAAACAGGACGATGGCTGAATGCCCAGCCTGATGTCCCAAATGAACCAGAGGACACGGACGCCGAAAAAGAAGTGATTGGCTGGAACCGCGATTCCTGTCGCGAGATCGTGCTCACCTTTCCTAAATCGCCACGTTATCGACGTGAGCAGATGGAATCGTTTTTGCGCATGTGCCGAACATGCCAGGAGCCGCTGTCCTTTGAAATTCTGGCAGACCATCAGGAGATCGGCATCCAGTGGGCCTGCAGTTCCCAAGATGCTACGCAGATCAAAACCTACGCGGAAACGCATTTCCCAGGTTTTAGTGCGCGGCTCGAGGACGGCCAGCTTTTACAAGCATGGGAAAGAACGGGGCGGAAATATGCCGCCGCCGAGATCGGCCTCGGACGTGATTTTCTTCTGCCTCTGGAAACCGGGAAGGCGGAGCTGCTCCCAGGATTGATCTCTGCACTATCTGCCTTGGAGACGGGTGAGATGGGGCTGTTTCAGGTGATCTTTGAGCCCGTGGCCGAGCCGTGGGGCGAGGGCATGGTGGATGTGTCAACCCAGCCCGATGGAAGTCCCATGTTCAAGAATCGGCCTGATCTCGCGCGTGAAGCGGCGATCAAAGCCCGCAGTCCTTTGTATGCGGTGGTCGTTCGACTGGTAACGTGTGCGGAAGAAGCACCACGAGCTTGGGCACTACTCGCCTCGATGACGGTAGCGCTCAATGCCGTCGCCCGTCCAGGCGGCAACCATCTTGTTCCTTTAGCATTGGATGACTATCCGCCCGAGGCACAAGAGGACGACATCCTTAACCGGCAGTCCCATCGCTGGGGAATGCTGTTGTCTCAGGATGAGCTGCTATCACTGATCAAGCTCCCGGATGACAGCGTTGTTTCAAAGAAGCTCCGACAAGATTCGGGTCGAACACGAGGCTTCACTGGCACCGCCAGTAGTGGACTGCTGCTCGGCTGGAATGAGCATGCAGGCCAGCGGAGCGACGTTTTTCTCACCGCCGAGCAACGAGTTCGTCATCTGCATGTGATTGGTGGCACTGGCACGGGAAAGACCACTTTCTTGATGAACCTCATTCGCCAGGACATGGAAGGCGGACAAGGATTCGCCCTGCTCGATCCCCACGGAGATCTTATCGACCGTTTGCTCGCACTGGTGCCGGACAATCGCCTTGATGATGTGGTTTTGATTGACGCTGGAGACGAGGAGTTCAGCGTCGGATTCAACATCCTGGCTGCTCGATCAGATTACGAGAAGACGCTATTGGCTTCCGATCTCGTAAGCGTGTTCCAGCGCCTCTCGACGAGTTGGGGAGATCAAATGACTGTGGTGCTTAGAAATGCGATCCTGGCCTTCCTGGAACGCCCTGAGGGCGGAACCTTGGCGGACGTACAGCGGTTCCTGCTGGAGCCGGACTACCGGGCCAAAATGCTTGAGAGCGTGGCCGATGCAGATGTCGTTTACTACTGGAAGAAGGGCTTTCCGCAGCTCGGGGGCAGCAAGTCGATAGGCCCGGTTCTCACTCGCTTGCAGACCTTTCTCTCGCCGAAGCCCATCCGCTACATGGTGACCCAGCGAAACGCCAAGCTGGACATCCAGGCAATCATGGACTCCGGCAAGATCCTCCTCGCCAAACTGCCCCAGGGCATGATGGGCGCTGAGAACAGCTATCTGCTCGGTTCCCTGCTCGTGTCCAAGATTCAGCAGGCGGCAATGGCACGCCAGCGCATGCCGGAAAGCCAGCGGAGGCTGTTCACGCTGTATGTCGATGAATTTCAAAACTTTATCACCCCGTCGATGGCCGAAATTCTCTCCGGCGCACGCAAGTATCGACTTTCGCTCGTTCTCGCCCACCAAGAGCTGGCGCAGCTCGGGCGAAATGATGCCGTGGGTAGCGCTGTGCTGGCGAATGCCGGCACGCGGGTTGTTTTCCGTGTGGGAGACTCGGATGCCCGCGAGCTAGCGAAGGGATTCGCACATTTTGAAGCCGATGCTCTCCAAGCCTTGGGAATCGGAGAGGCCATCGTCCGCATCGAGCGCAGCGATCAGGACTTCAACTTGAAAGTGCCGCTTGGGCCACCGGAGGAAGCAGACGGAGAATCGAAGAGGCAAGAGGTCATCACCCGTTCCCGCTCCCAATACGCGACCGCACGCAGCGAGATAGAGGCTTCCGAACGCCGACGGCTCGCTGATTTGGCCGACGCCCCACCCGCGAAGCGAAACGAGGTCGCAAAACCCGAATCAACGCCCATACCGCCTGTACCATCGCCTCTTCCACCTCAACCGATCCTCCAAGAGCCTAAGCAGGCCGAACAACCCGAGATCGTCTCGCTTCCTGAGATTGTCCCGCCGAAATACGAAACCACCTCTCTCAAAGCCGATCTTGAAGAGCTTGGGCGCGGCGGAGACATTCACAAAGCGGCCCAGCTTGAGTTCAAGCGGCTGGCAGAGATGCGAGGCTTCCGAGCAACCATAGAGCGTCAGCTCCCCGACTCCCTCGATACGGTTGACCTTTATCTCGAACGCGATGGGGTGAAGATCGCCTGTGAGGTCTCCGTGACCAACACGCTCGAATATGAGATGAAGAACGTGACGAAGTGCCTCCGGGCAGGAGTGTCGCAGGTGCTGGTTTTGAGCGTCGATTCCGAAAAGCACCGGCGTCTCAGCGCAGCAGTTGCCAACCTGCTTTCACCGGAAGAGCAAAAACAGGTTAGCTGCCTGATGAAGGAGGAATTTGCGCACTTCCTCGACTCTCTTCCGCCCCCAGTGGTTCAAAAGCCCCTTGGAAGCGCGACCGAAGGCAAGGCCAAGATGGTTAAGGGGTGGAAGGTGAGAACGAACACCGTACCAACTCCTCAGGAAGATGTGAGCCAGGTTGAGAAAGAGTTGGCCGCCACCCTTGCAGAAAATCTCCGTCGCAGGAAGACGAAGAAGCGGGAGAAGAAATGAGCACTCGGGCACTTGAAAAAGGATCTGTCTGATATTAAAGGCAACACATGAGTAATACTTTGCCCATTTGCGAAACGAAGCGCATCGGCATCTGGATTCGCGTCTCCACAGAAGAGCAGGCGGAAGGCGACAGTCCGGAGCATCACCGCGTTCGCGCCGAGATGTATGCGAAATCCAGAGGCTGGAAGGTAATGGAAATCTACGACCTCGCAGGCGTCAGCGGGAAAAGTGTTGCCGCCCATTCCGAGGCACAGCGCATGATGGCCGACGTGAAGCGGGGTCACATCCAAGGCCTCATTTTTTCCAAGCTCGCCCGGCTGACCCGCAACGCCAAGGAGCTTATGGAGTTCAGCGACTTCTTTCAAGTCCATCAGGCAGACCTCGTTTCGCTCGGCGAAAGCATCGACACCAGTTCCCCATCCGGGCGGCTCTTTTTTCATCTTTTGGGCTGCATGAATCAGTGGGAGCGCGAGGAGATCACCGACCGCATCAAGAGCTCGGTAATCGTGCGCGCCAAGATGGGCAAGCCGCTGAGCGGCAAGGCCCCCTACGGCTACATGTGGAAGGACAAGAAGCTCGCCGTGCATCCGGAAGAGTCTCCCGTCCGCAGACTGATCTATGAGCTCTTCGACGAGCACAAGCGCATCAAGACGGTCGCCCGGCTTTTGAACAACCGAGGCTATCGCACCCGGAACAACAAGAACTGGTCTGATACCGCCGTGCGCTTCCAGCTTCGCGATCCCACGCCCAAGGGAATACATCGCCGCAACTACACCACCAACCAAGGTGGTAAAAAACTCGTCCAAAAACCGGAGAGCGAGCACATCTTCAACGAGGTCGAGGCCATCGTGACCGGGGAGCTTTGGGAACGCTGCAATGCACATCTTGACGCCCGCTACATGAAGCGCGAGCGCAGGCCAGCCAAGATGCCCGCCCACATCTTCAGCGGCTTTGTCAGTTGCCATTGTGGGGCCAAAATGTATGTCCCCATGCGGACGCCGAAATACACCTGTCAGAAGTGCCGCAACAGCATCGGCTGCCAGGACTTGGAGGAGATTTTCATGGAGGAAGTGAAGGGTTACCTGGTGAAGCCGGAGAACGTGCAGGCCTACCTCAGCAAGGCGGGCGACGCGCTCACCGAGAAGCAGACCCTGCTCGATAAGCGGCGGAAGGAAACCGACAAGCTCGCCCAGGACACCGAGCGCATGCTCCGCCTCTATCTGGACGGCAATATCGGGGCCGAGGATTTCAAGAAGTTCAATCAGCCTCTCAGCGACCAGCGCGGCCAGATGGATGAAGAACTCGTCCGGCTCCAATCAGAGATTGACGTTCTCAAAATTGATAACCTCTCAAGTGAACAGATGGTCACTGAGGCTCTCGACCTTCATGCTCGGTGGCCTGAGATGAGCTTGGAAGAAAAGCGCCGAGTGGCCGAGCTAATGGTCAGAACCATTGTCGTCGGAGACGGCGAGATCGAATTCAATCTCGTCCAGCTTCCCTCCTATCAAGAAATCACAAATTGGCAAAATACGTATCCTCATGCGAATACGGCGGCGCGCAGCAGCAGAGGAAACGCAGCGTTTGTGACGCGGTGATTTGATGCCAGGCACCGGGTGGAATGAGAATCGCATCGCCGGGCGACACAGGGCGTTCTTCGCCGTCGATCTCCATGGTCCCCTGCCCTTCGAGGATGAAGTAAAACTCCTCGCTGAGCTTGTGGTAGTGGCGTTCGGTCGGTTGGCCGACGGGGACGGTGGCTTCGGCGAGGGATTGATTCTGCACGGGTGCATTCGTCCTGTCGAGAATGCTGCGGATGGTGCTGCCGTCCTTGGTGGTGAGGGGGTTCTGCGCGGAGAGCTGATGGATGGTCATGGGATGCGGCGCAGGCTGCGCGGTGGCGGGCAGAGTTCCACTGTAAAATGCCGGGCAGGAAGTGCATGCGCGGGATCAAGCTCCGAGGCCGAGGTTGCCTTCAGCCGTTTCCATCACGGCAGCGGAGGAACTCCGATCGGAGAACAGATCGCCGATGGCGGTGAGGATTTCACCCGCGGTGTAGGGCTTGTGCAAGAAGGTGTTGATCTGCAGGGAGTTGAGCGCGGCTGCCTTGTCCTGCCGGCCTTTGGCACTGCCCATGCCGCTGGAGGCGATGATGGGTATGGTCGGATCCATCTTTTTCAGCGTGCGGGACAGGGTGACGCCGTCCATGAACGGCATCATGATGTCGGTGAGCACGGCTTTGATCTCGCTACGATGCACGGAGAACTGTGCGATGGCCTCGGTGCCGTCTCCTGCGGTGAGCACCCGATAACCATGACCGATGAGCGTTTTCTGAACGACATCACGGATGGCCACTTCGTCATCGACGATGAGGATCATCTCCCCCTGCCCTCGCGGTGCTTCTGGAGCGGGAGCGGCGATGGTGGCCACCACGGCATCCGGCGCGGCAGGCAGGTAAATCTCGAAGGTGGTGCCCACACCCACACGGCTGCGCAGATTGACGAAACCCTGGTGGCTTTTGACGATGCCCATGACGGTGGAGAGACCCAGGCCGGTGCCTTTGCCGGTCTCCTTCGTCGTGAAGAAAGGATCGAAGATCTTGTCGATGACTTCGGGCGGAATGCCTTCTCCGGTGTCGGTGACTCGCAGCAGCACGTAGGGACCTGGCGCGGCGTCCACATTCATGGCGGCGAAGTTTTCATCCAGCCGGATATTTTCCGTGGTGAGCGCGAGCGCACCGCCGAGAGGCATGGCGTCACGTGCGTTGACGCACAGGTTGAGCAGCACCTGATGGAGCTGGGTGGCATCGCCGAGGACGGGCCAGACTTCGTCGGAAGTCCGGGAGGACATGTTGATGCTCTTGGGGAAGGTTCCCGTCATGATCTTCATCATGTCGCTGACGAGGCGGTTCGTCTGCACGACCTGCCGCTGACCACCAGCGTCACAGCCGAAGGTGAGCAACTGCTTGATGAGGTCCGCCCCGCGCTGGGCGTTTGTCTCGATGTTGCCGAGCATTTTTTCATGGTCTTCCGCGGACAGCTCGCGGCGGAGCATGAAGGCGGAGAGGAAGATGGGAGTGAGGATGTTGTTCATGTCATGCGCGATGCCGCTCGAGAGCCGCCCCACGCTTTCCATGCGCTGGGAGCGCAGGAACTGCGCCTCCATGCTTTTCTTCTCCGTGATGTCCTCGACCACGGCAACAAAGGATCTGACGCCCGCGATTTCCAGCACGCTGATGCGTGAACGCGTGACGAATGCGGTGCCGTCTTTTTTGCGGCTGCTCATCTCGCCCATCCAGGCCCCCTTCTCCCTCAAGTAGCTGAACAGCTCGTCCATGGCGAGGTGGCTTTCCTCGGGCGGGGTGTTTTTGATGATGGAGAAGTGCTGGGCAATCAGCTCGCCGCTGTCATAACCGAACATGGCATTGCATGCGGCATTGCTGAAAACAATGAGTCCGTTCTCATCGCATACAGCGACGCCTTCCGCCATGCTTTCGAGCACACGCCCCTGCATCCTGAGGGCTTCATCCGTCTTTCTGCGTCCGGTGATGTCGGTGTTGATGGCGAGAACAGACTTGGGCTGCCCTGCGGCGTCGCGCACCAGGGTCCAGTGGCCCTCGATCATCAACTGGCGTCCGTCCATGCTGATCTGTTGCAGCTCGCCGACCCATTCGCCGGTCAGAATGACCTGCTCGTTCGCATGATGAAAGGCGGCCTCATCCTTGTAGAGAAGCTGTGCCACCGAACGGCCGGAAGCTTCCGCCGAGCTCCAGCCGTACAATCTCTCCGCACCTTTGTTCCAGTAGGTGACGTGGTGCTGCAGGTCATGCACGAGGATGGCGTCCTGTGCTTTGTCGAGGAGGGATGCCTGCTCGCGAAACTTTTCCTCCAGCATGCGGCGCTCGCTCATCTCGCGCTTGAGATCCTCGTAGGCCTGCTCTGCTTTTTCGCGATTGCGCACGGCATCCGCCATCATGCTCACGGCGGCGGCTTGAGACGCCTCCAGTTCCCGCGTCCTCTCCCCCACCATCTGCTGCAGATCGCCGAGCACGCTTTTCGATTCCCGCAGCAGGAGCCATTTCTGCGTCAGCGCATTGGCCATCTGGAGAATCTCGATCGTATCAAAGGGCTTCTTCAGGATCAGCAACCGGTCCAGCGGGTCGATTTGCTCCCGCATTTCATTCCATGAACAGTCCGCAAAAGCCGTGCAGATCACCACTTGAAGATCCGGGCAGATTTTCCAGATCCGCTGCGTGGTCTCGATGCCGTCCCAGCCCGGAGGCATGCGAACATCCACAAAGGCCATGGCATAAGGCCGGCCTTCCGCCAGTGCCTGCTCCACCATTTTCAAGCCTTCCTCACCTTGGGAGGCGGTGTCGATCTCAAAGAGCATCTCATGCCGTGTGCCGAAGATGCGAGCCTCGGCGGCCTGCAGCGCCGCGTCTTCAGCGTCGGTCTCACCCAGAATTTTCCGGAAATCTTCATGAATCGCGTGATTGTCATCAATGACAAGGATGCGGCGGTTGAGGTTGTCGATTGCGTTGTTCATGAGCTTGGTTGTGTGGTCTGCAATGGAAGTTCCAGGGTAAAGACAGCGCCCCGGCCCACGCCGTCGCTCTCCGCGATGAGCTTTCCGCCCATTTCCCGCGCTGCCAGGGCGCCGCTGTGCAGGCCGAAGCCGTGGCCGTCTTTCTTGGTCGTGAAGCCGTGTTGGAAAACCCGGGTCAAATTTTCCGGCGCAATGCCGGCACCGTTGTCGATGACCTTGATCTGAACACTGTCCTTGCCACCCATGGCAACCCGCACCGTCAGCCGTTTGTCTTCTCCGGCATGGTCGAGCGCATGCTTGGCATTGCTGAGCAAGTTCACCAAAATAGGCAGCACCTTGTGCCGGTCCACCAGGACCGGCGGCACTTTCTCGAACTCACGCACCAAGGTCACGCCATGGCGGGTGATGCTGGCACTGTTGATGTTGATGGCCCCTTCGACAATCTCCACGACGGAAAGGGTTTCCAGCACACTCGAGGTGCGGGCGTGCCCCTGCTGCATGGACACGATCTGCTTGATGTGTTCGATGTTGTTCTGAAGAGACTTCATCTCCTGCAAAATCACCTTCTGAGGTTCCGCGAGGCTTTCCGCCAACTGCACCATGTAGGCTGGCAGTTCTTTGCCGCGGGAATCCTGCGTGAAGAACTCAGGCAGATGGTGCTCGTGCTCGCGGAGCAATTGGGCCACGTTTTTCAGGCTGGCGATCCTGAAGTGGCGGATTTTGCCAGCCACAGCCTCCGCCGACACGTTCACGCTGTTGAGCACGTTGCCCACATTGTGCAGGACATTCGTGGCCACTTCCGCCATGCCAGCCTGCCGCGATGTCACCAGCAATTGTTGGTGTGCCTCCGTCAATTCAGCCGTGCGCTCAATGACCTGGCTTTCGATTTCCGCATTGATGCTTTCAAGCCGGCTACGGCGTTTGGCGACCTCCAGCGTTTCCGTCAGGTTCTGCTGAATCGAAATCGTCAGGAAAACATTTTCAATCAGCACCCAACCGACGTGTTCCATCCACCTCCATTGACCGGCTGCAAGCTCTCCAAAGATGGACTGCGGCCAAAAGACCCCGCGTACAAAGTGATCCACCACCACCACCACCGTGGCCGTCACGAGCACACGCCAATCCCGATAAAACGCGAGAAAAGTCAACGAGCCGAAGATATGGAAATGCGTTTCAAAACGGCCGCCGGTCAGATGAATCAAAAGCGCGGATGTCAAAATCTGCGCCACGGCAATGACATGGCGGGTCACCACACGCCCAGGCCGTCTCCACGCCAGCAGGACCGGAGCAGCGCTGATCACCCCTCCGAGGCATGTCGCCGCCCATATGTGCCACAGAGGTTGGATGGAAGAACCGCTCCAGGCCATGGGTGACAGCCACACGGCGATGACGATCCCGCCCAACCACTGCATGACCATCAATTTGGCAAACAGCCGGTCCGTCTGGATGTGATTGCGCCGCTGTGAGATGCGATAAAGCCGTGCTGTCCGTTCACTTTCCTCCAAACCAGGCTTGACCGCCCCTTTTGGTGTAGCGGAGGAACGCATGCGAACTCCTCCCTGACAGCTTTTCGCCGTAAAGGACACATCTTGAGTCACGTAGCCAGCCGAGATAATCATGATACGTCATTAATTTTGCACCATTATAATAACTGTAAATTCAATAAATTACAATCTGTTACCCTTCGATGCCCTCAAAACTGCCCTGCCGACCTCTTTCACTTCCACTGCATGCGTCGAATTGACTCGGAAAGCTAGTTGCTGGCTAAGTGTGCGTTGGCTACTGCTGGCACATGTCTAAAGGATTTGCCCTCGGCCAATGCCACGCAGTGATCACCGGTGCGTCCTCGGGCCTCGGGGCCGAGTTTGCACGACAACTGGCCCCGCTGGCTGACTCACTGGTGTTGGTCGCCAGACGTGCCGACGCGCTGGAGGCGGTGAAGCGCGAACTTTCGGCCTCTTGCGCGAAGATTTTCTGCTGTGTGGCAGATCTGGCGACAGATGAGGGCCGCAAGGAGGTGGTAGCGTTCTTGGAAGAAAATGGCGTGCTGCCAAACCTGCTCATCAACAACGCCGGGCTGGGCGATTACGGCAGTTTTGCGAGTTCTTCGACGGAAAAGACCCGCACGCAGCTCGAGCTGAACATCACAGCGCTGACGATGCTGACGCACGCGCTGCTGCCAAAGCTGGGCAGGCCTGCGGGTATTCTGAACGTGAGTTCGCTCGCCAGCACACTGCCAATGCCGGATCTGGCGGTCTATGCGGCATCGAAATCCTATGTGACGAGCTTTTCCGAGGCGCTGGCGGTGGAACTGGCTCCGCAGAACATTACGGTGAGTTGCGTGTGCCCCGGCCCGACGCCGACGAACTTCGGCAAAACGGCGAAGCGTGAGGATGGGACGGACACGAACCGCGAAGGCCAGTCGCTGCTGCGCATTCCGCCCTCACAGGTGGTGGCGAGGGCTTTGACAGCGCTGCAACAGGGCGATGCGTGCGTGTTTCCCGGCCTTGGCGTGTCCATTGCGTCACGACTGTTTCGCTTGATGCCACGCGGCCTGATGCGCTGGCTGCAGCGGCGCAGACAAGGGCAGGCGTGAGTTCACCTCCGCCTTGTGTAATAAATTCGATTATTTACACTTGGCTCGCACGACCTGTCTGGCTCATCATTCGATCCTTATGAAAACACTCCATCTGCTTCCGCTGTTTGTGTTCTCCATCGCCGCTCTGCGCGGTGAAGAGCTGGAAAAAATCACCCAGCCCGGCGCGGTGTCCGGCACGGTGAACATCGCCTTCAACACCCGCACACGCCTAAACGACCAAGGCAAGCCTGAGAAAGGCGCGAAGGACATCTATGAGGTCGCGCTCAATGTGGGCAAGACCACGGAGTTTAAGGGCAAGGTCGAACGCCAGCCGCTGCTCACGAGCAAGATTCTCGGCAGCGTGGAGCAGCCGGGGCAGCTCTTTTACTCGCTGGATCTCGCGGTGCTCAACCCGGTGAACATGACGCAGAAGAAGACCGTGGGAAAATGGGTCGGCACCGTGCCGATCGACAACCAGGGCATGTATGAACTGGAAGGCGCAGGCGAGAGCAAACACCGCGTGAGCATCGACGCCATCGGCCGCGCGCCCGCCTTCACGGACAACTTTGGCGGCCGGCTCTACGGCAAAGGCAAGAAGACCGACGGCGTGATGTCCTATGTGCGCAAGCTCCAGGGCAAGGAAGTGAAGCTCGAAGTGAAGAACGTGGACCCGATGCGCTTTGAGAATGTGCAGCTAGCGATGGGCCCGGCGCAAAGCTACCCGAAATGCACGGTGACGGGCAATCTCGACTTCGACTATGAAACAGGCAACTGGCTGACCAACGGTGTACGCTTCCACTACGCGCTCAACGGCAAGGAATACGACGATGTCGTGACTGGCTCAATCAAGTGGGTGGAAGATCCGAATCGCGCCTCGAACGGCAAAGGCCAGTATGAATTCAACCTGCGCTGGAACGAGGACAAGAACAAGCCGTCCAGCACGGAGGCGGATGCGTTCAAGAGCGCGAATGACGAAGAAGCGTTCTTCGCGGTGGACAACAGCGTGCCCTCGCTCACCGGCGTGGTGACCTACCAGGACACGATGGCGAAGGTCGGCGGCGAGGACTCCTGCACCGCGAGCAAGATCACCTACCAGCTGGATGCGAACCAGCTCACGAAGCAGCAGATCATGAACTTCATCAAACTGTGGCTCATCGGCATCGGCCCGACGAACGACGAGTAATTTGAATGTACCCATTTTGCGGCGTGGTCCATAGCGGGCCACGCCCTTCTTGTTGAACTCCACACCCACTCAAAGCCATGAATCCAGGCCGCACTCCTCTGTTCCGTTCTGTCATGCGCGCGATGCGCGAAGCCTCCCTGCCCCACCGCACGCGGCGTGATTTCATTCGTCTCACCGGAGCTGCCGGCATCTCCGCCGCCCTCGGCCTGCAGGCCCAGGATGCGGAGAAAAAGCCCACCAAGAAGATTGAGGGGCCGGTGGCCGTGGTTGGTGGTGGCATCGGCGGGCTGACGGCGGCGTTTCGCCTGATGCAGGCGGGCGTGGAAGTGCATCTCTATGAGGCGCAGGAGCGCTTCGGCGGACGCATGTGGACGAAGCGCGATTTCAACAAGGACGGCATGTTCGTCGAGCTGGGTGGTGAACTGGTGGACTCGAACCACACCGATCTCATCGAACTGGCGAAGGAACTCGGCGTTGACCTGCAAAACCTCAAGGAGGGCGATGAGGGCGTCGATTTCTACCACTTCGGCGGGAAGTTTTACACGGACAAGGATGTCATCGCCGCCTTTGAGCCGCTGGCGAAGAGGATCGCCGCAGACGCGGAGGGACTTTACGACGACAAGGAGGAGTTCACCGCGAAGGCGAAGCAGCTCGATAACGTGAGCCTTAAAGACTACCTCAAGCAGATCGGTGCAGGTGCCGACCGCTGGATCGTACAGATGCTCGAAGTGGCCTATGTGCCGGAGTACGGTGTCGATGCGGAGAAACAGTCGGCGCTGAACCTCATCGACTTCATCAATCCCGACACCAGCGACGGTTTCCAGGTCTTCGGCGAGAGCGATGAAGCCTGGCGCGTGCGCGGCGGCAATGACACACTGCCCACGGCGGTGCAGCGTGCTCTCCAGGGCAAGGTGAAGCTCAACAACGGCCACCGGCTCGTGCGTATTCAGGAGGAGGGTGAGAAGATCAAACTGAGCTTCACCACCGGTTCAAAACTGCTCACACCGAGCTATGCCAACGTCATCATGGCACTGCCATTCACCATTTTGCGCAATATCGACGGCGTGAAGGAACTCAAGCTCAGCGAGGATAAGCAACGCTCCATTCAGGAGATGGGCTATGGCACCAACCTCAAGGTCATGTACGGCTTCACCGACAGGCTCTGGCGCAAACCCTTCGGCGGACGCACCGAGTTCTGCAACGGTGCGGTGTATGCGGACAAGAGCTTCCAGTCCGTGTGGGAGACCAGCCGTGGACAGGCTGGCGAAAGCGGGGTCATCACCAATTTCATGGGCGGCACCATCGGTGCGCAATACGGCCCGGAGAACATCGAGAAATACATCGCCGAGCTCGACACCATCTTCCCCGGCCTCAAGGCCAAGGCCGACGGCAACAAAACAATGCTCAACTGGCCGAGCATGAAAACGATGCGTGGCAGCTACTCCAGCCCGCTGGTCGGCCAGTACTGCTGGATTTACGGCGCGGCCGCGACGCCGGAACTTGATGGACGCCTCATCTTCGCGGGTGAGCACACCAGCGGTGAATCTCCCGGCTTCATGAACGGCGGTGTCGAGAGCGGCAACCGAGCCGCCAAGGAACTGCTGGAGGAAGAAGCGTAAGACTTGCATGCCGGGTGAGGCAGGCTGTACAATCGCCCTGTGCGTTGTCCTGCCTGCCGAACTCCTGCGATTGAAAACGATGCTGCCTGCCGGCAGTGTGGCTTTTCATTGGAGGTGGCGGACCGCACGTTTGGCATCGCTCCGGCGTTGCAGCGGCCGATTTCCGACACCACCGGACAGATGGGTTCATTTGCACAAAAGCGCGCGGCGCGCGTGATCACGCAGGTGGAGCAGCGATTCCCTCAGCTTGCGATTGCAGCGGTGCTCATGGAAGTGCCGCAGCAAGCACCGCTGACAGCGTATGCATTCTGGATCTTCAACCGGGGGCGCCTGTCCAGCGCGGTGGAGAAAGGTGGCGAGAACCGGCTGGTGATGCTGCTCATCGATACCAACACCGACCGTGCGATTGCCATGGTGGGTTACGGATTGGAACCCTTCATCCAGGAGATCCATTTACAATCCTGTCTGCAGGCGGCGCAGCAACCCTTGCAACGCGGGCGTTTCGGGCCAGCCATCGAGTCATTCGCACGGGAGCTGGATCGTCAGCTCCACGAGTTATGCCGGCTGGTGCCCAAGCAATTTGGACTTGCGCAGGAAACGCAATGGCTGGACGCCAGCGCCCCCGGTGAGGAAACTGTGGGAATGGCGGAAAGCCTGTATTGATCACGCTTATGTTGCATCGCCGTCATTTTCTTCATCTAGGCCTGCTGGGCGGAACTTCCACGCTGCTTCGAGCGGCGGAATTTCTGTCGCAAAACGTGACTTTCAGGGGCGTGGAAAAGTTCCAGCAGATCGTGACACGAGCAGTGGCGGAAAACTGGGCAGCGCTGCCAGTCGGAGCACGCGTGGCGCAGTTCGGGCAGGCGCTGCGCGGCACCAAGTATGTCGCATGGACACTGGAGATCGACGACCGCGTCGAATCGCCCTCGGCAAACTTCAACGGGCTGGATTGCTGGACGTTTTTTGAGATCGCAGTCGGCCTGGCGCGCATGATCGTCCGGCGTCAGCGAAGTTACGCGCCTTCAGACTTGCTGCGGCAGATCGAATGGACGCGGTATCGCGGCGGTGTTTGTCGCGGGCAATATTTGGATCGCATTCATTACCTGGACGAGTGGTTCACCGACAACGCTGCGCGGAACAACATCCGCAATGTCACGAGGCAAACCGGGCCGGTGACGCGGCTCACCGGACGCGGCAACGATGAGATGTCGTTGAATCCGAAACTGTACCGTTACCTGCGCGCAAATCCGGCGCTGGTGCCGGCGATGAGACAGATCGAATCACGATTGGAGCAGGTGCCGTTCGATTACATTTCAAAACAGCACGTCGCGGCTTGTGAGCCACGCATTCAAAGCGGGGACATCATCGGCATTGTGACAAACCGGCCACATGTGTTCTGTTCCCATGTCGGACTGGCGCTGAGAACCGGCGACGGGTCATGCCGCCTTATGCACGCCTCGGCAACCTACAAGAAAGTGGTGGTGGACAAGACCATCCATGAGTACCTGAACGCGATCAAAAGCCACGCAGGCATCATCGTGGGCAGACCGCGCGAGGTTTAAACTGTTCAGCGCCCCGCGAGTTCATTTGTCGAAGAACGAACTTTCCTCGCGGTCCCCGACCTTGAGGTAGCGGTAGAACACTTCGAGTTGCAGCGTGCAGAGGCACTGCCGGTAGATTTCATCCGCAGCATCACCTGCTGGCCAGTTCGGACGGCCGCGTTTGAAGGAACCATCGGACTGCTGGGCGCTGAGGATCTGGGGGAGGAACTGCTGATTGTAGAACTTCCAGTCCTCGCCGCCCTGTTGGAAGAAGGCCTGGGTGTAGTAGTACCAGCAGTAGAGATTGCAGTTCTTGTTCCAGTCCAGCGGCTCGGCGGTGAGGAAATCACGCAGGAAGGCGATACCTTTCTTGATCGGGGTAGTCTTGTTGCCTTTCGCCATGGTTTGCAGGCCGAGAATGCCCACGCCGGAGAGGGACCATTGGTTGTAGTGGGCGTCACGGTTCGCACCACCGAAGCCGCCGTCCTTGGTCTGCTTGTCTTCGAGATACTTGGTCATCTTGGTGATGGAGCTGTGCAGGCCGTCGATTTTCAAACTGGTGTTCTTGGCCGCCTTGAGCGCCTGGAACTGCCAGCCGGCCACAGAAAGGTCTTCGCGGCTCTTTTTGCCCGCGTAGAAGCCCGTTTCGCCATCATACACCCAGCTTCCGCTGTCCTGCTGGTTGTCGATGATGATCTTCACACCTTGCTCGAAGGCTTCGCGCATGCCAGGAAGAGATTTGGAACCGAGACGGGCCAGGGTGTACATCTCGCCGAGGGCGTAAGTCGCGATGCCATGTTCATAGACCGGCGCATTGCCTTTGGTGCCTTGACTGAAGAGTTTGTTCTTGTTCGCTTTCTGGGTCTCGATGAGGAACATGATGCCCTTCATCACATTGTCGCCGTAGAACGGCGATTCCGGTGTCTCACAGCGGCCCAGATAGCACAGCAAGGCAAGACCGGTCATCGCACACTTGTTGGTGCGGCCCCAGGAGCCGTCGGGGTTCTGCTTGCCCTTGAGCCATTCCAACGACGCGCTCACTGCTGCCTCGCACTCCGGCGTCCCACCGTTCTGCCGCAGTTTCTCCAACCGCTCCTGCGTCGAGCAACGCGCACGCATCGACGGCGGCAGCGTCACAAATCCTGCCGCACCTCCCATCCCCATCCCTTTGCCAAAGCCACCACCGGCTCCGCCCGTGCCAAAGCCGCCGCTCGCGCCCAACGCTCCGCC
>CAMCWM010000120.1 GCA_945882215.1 Akkermansia muciniphila
CACGATAGCGACACGCCCGCCGAGTGGTTCGCCGGCGCAGAGAATCAAAAGCTCGCCGAGATCGTCATCAGCTACCAGACACCCACCGGCGGCTGGTCAAAGGCGATCGATTACACGAAAGGCCCGCGCCAGACCGGCATGCACTGGACCTCTAAAACCGGCGATGCCTGGCACTACTGCGGCACCTTTGACAACCGCACGACGACCGAGCAGATCAAGTTCCTCGCCGGTGTCTTCACCGCCACGAAGCGCGACGACGTGAAGGCCGCGCTCATGAAGGGCCTCGACTACGTTTTCGCCGCGCAGTATCCGAACGGCGGCTGGCCTCAAAATTTTCCCGTCGAGCGCGGCTACCACGAGGCCATCACGCTCAATGACGACGCCATGGTGCACATCCTCGAGGTGCTGCACGACCTCGCCGAGGGCGACAACCACTTCGCTTTCGCCGATGACGCACTGAAGCAGCGGGCGCAGGCCGCTTTCGACAAAGGCATCGCCAACATCGCCGCCATGCAGGTCCGCATCGACCGCCAGCCCACCGTCTGGTGTGCACAGCATCATCCCATCACGCTCGAGCCCGTGAAAGCCCGCGCCAAAGAGCCGCCGTCCCTCAGCGGCGGCGAATCCGCGAACCTCGTGAAGTTCCTCATGCGCAGCGGCCCCACCACGCCCGAGGTCGTCGCCATGATCGAGTCCGCGCTGAAGTGGTTCGACGCCCACCGCCTCACCGGCCTGCGCAAAACGAAGAACGACAAAGGCAAGACCGACTACATCGCCGACCCCGCCTCCATCGACGTGCTCTGGGCCCGCTTCTACGATCTCCAAACTGCCAAACCCATCTTCGCCGGTGCCGACGACGGCATCGTTTATTCCACGTTCCAAGAAATGGCCGCCAAAAACAAAGTCGCCTACGACTTCTTCAGCACCCGCCCCGCCGAACTCCTCGGCAAGGAGTTGCCGCGCTGGAAGAAGCGGCTGGAGAAGGGGAAGTGAAAACATGGCCGTATTCATCACAGTGAACGCCAGTGTTCGTTACAATTACAAAAATGGGTGGTGTTAGAGCTGCCGAAAATTTATAGCGCAGTAAATGATTTTTGATCGTTAGCTGCGCTATGCCTCCACCAGAAACTCCTCCAACAAAATGGCCAGAACTCTCCTGGCCGGAAGTCGTTGATAGAGCCAAGAAAGTTATTTTCCGAATCGTCACGCCCGGCGGAAGTGGCACGGGCTTCGTCATTTCTAGATCGAAACCTCGAGAGGGTGGAAGCATCGGATATTTGCTAGTCACTGCTTGGCATGTTGTTTCTGATCTTTTGCCTGATGCGACTCTCCATTTTATTTCTACTGACAGTGAAACGGTATGTGAGGCATTGCCAGGCAGTTACGCCATTCACCGACTGGGTGACGATTCCTTTGATACTGCGGTGATCTTTGTCCAAATTCGCGAAAGTATAATTGCTGAAAATGAATTGCTGCCAGCATTGCCGGCAGATTCGATATTACCTCAAGGTGCAGAGTTGGGTTGGCTTGGGTTCCCTGGAATTACTGACGGGAAGCTTTGCTTTTTTAGCGGACGCATTTCGGGTTATCTTGATGCTCCGCCAACCTATCTAATTGATGGTGTGGCAATCAATGGTGTTTCAGGTGGCCCTGCTCTTGATAGTAGAGCTCATATTATAGGCTTGGTGTCAGCCTACATTCCTAATCGAGTGGATAAGTTTACCACTTTGCCAGGACTAATGGCACTCATGCCTATTGGGGCAGTACGTCACTGGCTCG
The DNA here is from genome assembly GCA_945882215.1 of Akkermansia muciniphila. GTDB lineage: Bacteria > Verrucomicrobiota > Verrucomicrobiia > Verrucomicrobiales > Verrucomicrobiaceae > Prosthecobacter. The sequence continues at coordinate 1,780 of CAMCWM010000120.1, forward strand.
AACATCACTTGCAGGCAACCGTGATCTAAATGTTGGGGAGAATCGAGACCCTGTAGCTGCATCTCCGATCTCTCACATCGCAGGCCACCACCCATGCGCCTCCTCCTCTTCGCCCTCCGCCCTCCGCCCTCCGCCCTCCGCCCTCCGCTCTCCGCTCTCCGCGGAGCCGCCGAATATGCTCCTCGACACGCAGGCCATAGGCGGGCATCACAAACCCGGATGAACGATCTCAGGATCACCCTGACGATAAAGCGCCCGGAAGTTGGAGAGGTTCAGCGTGTAGATGCGTGTTGCTTTGGCCTTTCGGGCGGCGACGAGGTGCAGGTAGTCGTAGATGCCTCCGCCGCGCACACCACGATTCTGGGCATCCCGCATCGCCCTCATCATCTCAGTCGGCGTGAGAGAGGTCACGCTGAGCAGCGGCAAGAAGTCTTGTTCGATCAGCTCAGAGGCGGCATCCGCCGTCATTTGCAGCTTTCTCCGCCCGCTGGTGAGGATGCTGAAGGTTTCAGCCAGGCCGTGGGCAAACATGCCGAGTTCGCCGGAGTCCATCAGGGCATCGCATTCACGGTGGTAATCCTCTGTCCCCACGATGGCTGCGACGAGCACGGAGGTGTCGACGAATGCGATCATCTGCGTTTGGCGGGCATGAGGTTCTCCATGCGTTCTTCGCGCATCTCCTGGACGGCCTTGGCGGCGTCAAACCCCTCCCAACCCATCACCACACGGCGACCACTGGCATTCCGCACGATGCGCACCTTCGGCAGTTCCTGCTCCAGTTCGATCTTGTCGCCCACGATCTCGATCTTGAACGCCGCGCCTGTCTTGAGGTGCAGTTTATCCCGGATCTTTTTGGGAAGAACCACGCGTCCTGCTTTATCGAGTGTAGCTGTCATAGCGGCGACTTTGCCATTCTCAGCCCCATTTTCCAACCCATTTTTCGCCCCATGCGCCTCCTCCTCTTCGCTCTTTGCCCTCTGACCTCCGCCTACCACAACCCTTGCACGAACGCCGCCTGCGTGGCAAACTCGTCCCCATGAGCACTCAGATGGCCTTTCAACGCGGTGTCTCGCCGCTGCTTCAGCTTCTGCTTCCCGGCAAGGAGGATTTGATCATGTCCGTCATGCCAGACCGAGCCCTGCGGGATCGGATCGATCAGTTGGCGGGGAAAAGCACCGAAGGCGAGCTCACGGAAGAGGAGCGGGCCGAGTATGAGGGCTATGTTCGGGCCAACAAGTTCATCGCCCTGATGATGCGTGAGGCGAAGCGCTTCAAAGCCCAGTCCGCAGCATGACCGAGGCCGTTCGGCATCTCGTGCGACAACGGGCGAAGCACCGTTGTGAGTATTGCCAGCTTCATCAGGATGACTCCCCGCTGGCGGCGCTGCACATCGAGCACATCCGCCCTATCAAGCATGGCGGCACGGATGCCTTGGAGAATCTCTGTCTGGCCTGCATCGACTGCAATCTGCACAAAGGAACGAACCTGACTGGCATCGACCCGGAGACCGATGAGATCACTCCGCTGTTTCATCCACGAAAAGACAACTGGGACGAACATTTCGGCTGGAACGGCATCCGCATCGAAGGAAGCACCGCCGTGGGCCGCACTACCATCCGCGTGCTCGATTTGAATGGCGATGATCGCCTGGATCTGCGACTGGCCTGACGCGCGCCCCATGCGCCTCCTCCTCTTCGCTCTTTGCCCTCTGCTCTCCGCCTTCTCCGCTGAGCCGCCGAACATGCTCCTCGGCACGCAGGCCATCGGTGGGAGGTATCAGTTCACGCAGGACGAGCCGTTGCTGGAGAGCGCGAAGCTCATCGCGGAGCTCGGGTCGGGCATCATGAAGTTCTCGATCTCGAAGCAGGCCTCGTTTGGCCAAACGAAGGCGAATGTGCGCGGGAGCAATCCAGGCCTCCAGACACTCGCCGAGATCGCGGCGAAGGAGCCGACGCATCGCGCGGTGTTCGACATGCCGTTCACGCACGTTTTCATCTGGGCCTATCCCTTCACCACGCATGGCAGCGCAGGCACCTTCAAGCCCGCGGAGCGCGATCTGGAGTATCGCGAGATGTTTGACCTCGTCGCCCACCTGCTGCGCACCTACAGCGGCAGCGGCAAAAAATTCTACCTCGGCCACTGGGAGGGCGACTGGCATCTGCGACCGCACTTTGACCCGAAACAGCCCTTCCCCGATCACTTTGGCGCCAACTTCATCGCCTGGCTCAACGTCCGCCAACAGGCCATCGACGACGCGAAGCGCGACACGCCGCATCAAAACGTCGAAGTCTGGCACTACACCGAGGCGAACCTCGTCGAGCCCTTCCTCAAAGGCGGCCAATGCCTCGCCAACGACATCCTCCCGCAGGTGGACGTCGATTTCGTCAGCTACTCCTGCTACGACAGCCTCCAACGCGGCATCCGCGACGATCTCCACGCCGCGCTCGACCACCTCGAATCAAAGCTGAAGCCCAAGCCCGGCATCCCCGGCAAACGCGTCTTCATCGGCGAATACGGCTTCCCCGCGCGACGCTACTCGCCCGAGGTGCAAAACCGCAAAAGTATCGAGACCATGATCGCCGCCATCGAATGGGGCTGCCCCTTCGTGCTCTACTGGGAACTCTACGACAACGAAGGCACCCCCGAAAAACCCGGCGGCTTCTGGCTCATCAACGAAAAGAACCAGAAACAGCCCATCTGGCACACGCACCAGCGCTATTTTGAATGGGCGAGGAAGCACATCGACGACTTCCAGCAACGCACCAGCGAGCCTATCACCGATGCGGAGTTCCGCGCGGCGGCGCTGAAGTATCTGCGCCGATAGCCCTGCTCAACTCCTCGTGAGTACATGGAGTATCGCACCAAAAGCATTTCCCGGCCTGTTTTTGCCAAGGTTCACGCTCGAAACTACTTTCAACACCGCGTTAAATAAGGCTCCAACCCATGTCCGCTTTCTCCGACCCCTTTAAAGAAGCCCGCGCCGAATCCGGCGTGATGCAGTGCCCGTTTCACGGTGAAACCATCACCATGATCCTGCGCCATGAGGATGTGCGAAAGGCGGCGAAGGATTGGCAGACCTTCAGCTCCGACGCGCCGTTCCGCGTGCCGATTCCATCTGAGGAGGACGTGCGCTCCATGCGGCAGCTTCCCATCGAGACGAATCCACCCGAACACACTGACTACCGGGCCATCGCCGAGCCGTTCTTCCAACGCGCTAAAGAGCCGGAGATGATGGCGAAGGTCGAGACGCTGCTGGATGGCATGCTCACCCAAGCGTTAGGCCACGAGAGCATCGAGATCGTGAACGAGTTCGCGCTGCCGGTGCAATCACGGGCACTGACTTATCTGCTCAATACCTCCGAGGCCGAAGCGGATACATGGATCGGCTGGGGCATCCATGTGTTCAAAGTGACGGGTGGTGAGTTCAAGAAAGGCACGGTGCTGGAAGACTATCTGCATCAGAAGTTCGACGAAGCCGAGTCGAATCCCGGTGAGGACTTCTTCAGCGCGCTGGTGAAGGCCGAGTATAGCGGACGCAAACTCACGCGTGAAGAGTGCATGGGCTTCGCGAACCTCGCTTTCGCCGGCGGTCGCGACACCATCATCCATACGATTTCCTGCGCCCTTGGTTACCTCGCTGAGCATCCCGAGGCGCTGGAGTTTCTGCGTGCTGATCCGAAGCGCATCACGCTCGCCAGCGAGGAGTTTTTCCGCGTCTTCATGCCGCTCACCCACATCGGTCGCGTCTGTCCTGCCGACACCGATGTGAGTGGTGTCACCGTGAAAGCGGGCGAGCGCATCTCCCTCGCCTGGGCCTCGGCCAACTTCGATGAAACAGCCTTCCCGCAGCCCGATGAAGTGCGTCTCGACCGCAAACCGAACCCGCATCTCAGCTTCGGCTTCGGCACCCACCTCTGCCTCGGCGCTCCTCATGCGCGCCTGATTCTCCGCACACTTTTGAAGCTCTGCTGTGATCGCGTGAAGCGCATCTCCATCGTGAATGCCAAAGAACGCGTCGAGCATGAAGCGAAGTTCGACCGCACGCTTGGGTATGACTCGCTGGTGGTGAAGTTTGAACCGCTCTAAGAACTCACCAGCCGATTAGCCGCGTGATCGCGGCACGCATTGCCGTCTCGAGGATCGCGGCTTCCGAGTGCGTGACGGGAATGGTAACTTTCTTCACGGATTTCGTCGCACCTTCCTGGCGGGACATGCTCATGAAGAACGGCGCCTTCTGCGGATCGTCGCGGAAGGTCAGTTCGAAGGCGCTGTTCGCCTTTTCGGACTGGTGGAAGAGCTTCGCTTGTTCCTGGCGGCCTTGAAGTGTTGCCAAAACACTACCGAGGTCGTTTAGGCCCCATTTCATGGTGATCTTCTGTTCCCAGTCGAACTGCTTCTCGCCACTCTGCGTGGCTGCATCGACGAAAACCGCGCCTTTGGCACGGTTGAACTCAAAACGGATCACACCGCCATTGCCGCGACCGTTTGGCTTGTAGATCGCATATTCGGCGTTGGGCTTCGTGGCGGCAGGAGAGGCGGATTTCGCATTCATGGCAGCCGGAGGCTAAAATAACCGACATCCCTTGGTAAAGTCCGAATTACCGAATCCGACACAGTATTTGCTGAGATGTCAGAACAGCGCACTTCGTTTCACCTGCGCCATGCGGTTCGTTCTCCATCTCGTATCAGCCTTTGTCATCGCTCCTTCGTCATTGATGGCGCAGCCAAACATCCTCTTCATTCTCACGGAGGATCAAGGCGCGCATATGGGTGCGCTTGGCACGACGGATGTGAAAACGCCGCACATGGATGCTCTCGCTGCCAGCGGTGCGTTGTTTCGCCGGGCGTATGTGGGCTATCCCGTCTGCTCAGCCTCGAAGGCCTGCATCATGACCGGCCTGCACTCGCACACGAACGGCCTCGTCAACAACACCAACAACTACCTTAAAACCGCCGCGAAGCTCACCGAGGCGGAGAAACAATCACCGCCCTACCTGCACACGCGCATCCGTTCCACCGGTCCCACGCTGATCGAGGTACTCGCAGCGAACGGCTACCACACCGCTGTGAGCGGCAAGCTGCACGTCTCTCCGAACGAACGCTTTCCCTACAATGAATTCATTCCGAAGGCCGGCTCCAAAGCGGCGCTCACCGGAGTGATCAAACGGGCCGCTGGCAAGCCGTGGTTCTTCCTGCACAACAGCACGACCTACACGCATCGCCCTTTTGTGAACAGCGAGAAGCAACCCATCAGCATCGACCCCGCGAAGGTGAAGCTGCCCGCGCATTTGCCCGACACGCCGGTCGCACGCCGCGACTGGGCCGAGTATCTCGACGGCGTGCAGCGCAACGACCAGGCCGTCGGCGACGTCATGGCCGCGCTGCGTGAGTCTGGACAAGAGTCGAACACGATTATCCTCTTCATGGGTGATCACGGCCCGGCCTACCAGCACGGCAAGATGACACCGTTTCACCTTGGGCTGCATATCCCGCTCATCATCAGCCTCCCCGGTGCCAAGCCGCTCGTCAGCGACGCTTTGGTCAGCGAACTCGACCTCCTTCCCACTCTGCTCGACGTGCTGGGCATCAGCTATGAGTCGGCGCTGCACGGCATGAGCCTCAAACCGCTGCTCGAAGGCAAACCCGGAGCCAAGGGCCACGAATTTATCTTTAGCGAAGTCTCCGGGCGCTCGTTGAACCACACACGCGGCATGGAGGAGCGCAGCGTGCTCGACGCCACGCATCAACTCATCATGCGCAGCCGTCTCGACGAGCCCAAGGTCATCAATGCCGACTTGCGCGATATGAAACCGTGGATCAACCGCATCTACGGCGAGACGGTGCGCGTGAAAGAGCAGTTTCCCGAAGCCTACCGGATTCTCAGCGAGATGGACCCGCACGCGCTTGGTGGCAAACCACCTGCCATCGAGCTCTACGATCTGCAAAACGATCCCGACGAACTCCACAACCTGGCGCTGGATCCTGCCCAGCGCGGACACCTCGAACGACTGTATGCTGCGATGAAGCAATGGCATGCCGACACGCAGGACCAAGCCATGATTATTCCTGCCCTCCCTTAGTTTTGCGTGATCCTGCGACTGCCAAGACCACTTCTCTCCAACCACATGAAAGTTCATCTCGCCCTGCTCCTCTTCGCCCTCAGCTCCTCGCTCTTCGCGGACTCCAAGCCGAACATCGTCTTCATCCTCGCTGATGATCTCGGACAGATGGACATCGGGGCGTTCAATCCGAAGACGTTTTATGAGACGCCGAACATTGATGGACTGGCGAAACGTGGGATGAAGTTCACGCAAGGCTACGCGGCGTGTTGTGTATGCTCGCCCACGCGGGGCAGCATCATGACAGGTAAGTATCCGCCGCGTGTGGGGATCACGAATTTCATCGGCGGCACGCGTGCGGGGAAAATGCTCCCGGCACCGAACACGCGGCAACTGGCGCTGGAAGAAGTCACCATCGCGGAGGCGATGCGTGATGCGGGTTACGCGACATTTTTTGCGGGCAAGTGGCATCTCGGTGACGCGGGCTTCATGCCGAAGGATCAAGGCTTCACCCATGATGAAGGCAGCGACACCGGACCGAAGGGCGACAAACCCAAGCAGCAGGATGACCCAAAGAAAACCGACCGCATCACCGACGCGGCAGTGAAGTTCATCGAAGCGAACAAGGACAAGCCTTTCTACGCCTACCTGCCCTACAATGCACCGCATGTGCCCATCGGCGCTCGTGCTGATTTGGTCGCGAAGTGGCAGGAAAAGGCAAAGCAGGCTCCGGCAGACGCCTGGGGCCAGGAACGGGCGAATCAGGTGCGTCTCGTGCAAAATAACCCGGTCTATGCGGCGATGTTGGAGCAGTTTGATACGGCGATTGGACGCTTGATCGCTACACTGGGAAAGAACGGACTCATGGAGAAGACGATCATCGTCTTCATGTCCGACAATGGTGGGCTCGCCACGGCGGAAGGTCATCCAACCTCGAATCTGCCACTCCGTGCGGGCAAAGGCTGGCCGTATGAAGGCGGCGTGCGCGAGCCGCTGATCGTTGTGGCTCCTGGCGTGACGAAAGCAGACACGACCTGCGATTCGCCGGTCATCAGCACGGATTTTTATCCCACGCTGCTTCAGCTTGCAGGCCTGCCATTAAAACCCGAGCAGCATCTTGATGGCGTGAGCTTTGTGCCACTGCTCAAAGGTGGCTGCATGGATCGCGGCAAGCCCTTGTTCTGGCACTACCCGCACTATGCAAACCAAGGCGGCCCGCCATGCACCACCATCCGCGATGGCGACTGGAAACTCATCGAGTGGCATGAAGACGGCGCGTTGGAACTCTACAACATCGCCCAAGACCTCAGCGAGAAAACCAACCTCGCCTCGCAACAGCCTGACAAAGCCAAGGAACTACACACGAAGCTCATCGCATGGCGAAAAGAAGTCGGCGCGCTCATGCCGACGCCAAATCCGAACTTCGATCCCAACGCCAAGCCGGAGGCAAAAACAGCGAAGAAGGGAAAGGGGAAAAAGTGAACCGCTGCCGAATCCGACACCGCATTTGCTGAGATGAGGGGACAGTGAGCGCCGTTGTAGCGGGCACTTTATGCGCCGACTCCTTCTTCTCTCACTCCTCGTTTCCACCTGCGCGATTGCTCAGGATGGCTTCAAGCCGCTCTTCAACGGCAAAGACCTCAGTGGCTGGGATGGCAATCCGGAGCTTTGGAAGGTGGAGAATGGCGAGATCGTGGGCACCACGACGGGGCCGGAGCAATTGAAGTACAATCAGTTTCTCATCTGGCGGGGCGGGGTGGTGAAGAATTTCGAGTTGCGGGTGAAGGTGAAGCAGAAGGGCAACAACACGGGCATTCAGTATCGCAGCCGGGAATTTGCGGAGACGGGTAAGTGGTCGGTGGGCGGGTATCAGTGCGACATTCACTCGGCCGCGCCGAACAACGCGATGGTCTATGGCGAGAAGTGGGGTGGCATCCTGGTGCAAAACGGGCAGAGCATGGTGATCGACCCCGAGGGCAAAAAGTGGCTCATGGCGGAGCGTGAGCCGGTGAGCGTGGACATCGCGGAGTGGCACGAATACACGGTCATCGCGCAGGGGAATCATGTGGTGCATAAGATCGACGGGCAGATGACCATCGATTTGCTCGACTTCGGGGCGAAGACCCAATTGCTCGAAGGTTTGCTCGCGTTCCAAATTCATCGCGGTCCGGCGATGGTGGTGCAGATCAAGGACGTGATGCTCAAGGAGCTGCCGGAGGCTCCGGTGCCTGCGTTTGACAAAAACGTGATCGCCAACGCGAAGCCGGTGGAAAAGGCCGAAGCGAAGTCGAAGGGCAAAGGCAAGGCGAAGGCCCAATCGAAGGCCGAAACGGCCGCTGCACCGATCCAGGCCTCATCCGAGTGGAAATGGCTCTGGAGCGACTCACCGGACGCGAAGAGCGCGGCGAGGCTGAAGAAGGAGTTCGATCTCGGCGACGCGAAGGTGAAAGAGGCGATGCTGCGCGTGAGCTGCGACAATGGCGCGGAGGTTTTTTTCAATGGCGAACGGGTTTTGACGAATCCCGACTGGCAGCGGCCGACGCAGGCGAATGTGACCAAAGAACTGCGCAGCGGCAAAAACGAGCTGCGGGCCGAGGCGACGAACAAAGGCAGCGCGGCGGGTTTTCTCGCGGTGCTCACGCTGAAGCTCGCCGATGGCAGCGAGCGCGTGATCTTCACCGACGCGTCGTGGTCCGCAGCAGCACCGGTGACGGAGGATTGGAAGCCGGCGAAGATCGTGAACACCTATGGCAACAAACCGTATGGTGAGATATTTGATCGCTCGCGGCAAAAGGAGACGAAGCCGACCTCGGATGAAGTCATCGCGCCGAAGGACATCAAAACGTTGCCGGGCTTCAAGGTGGAGATACTGCACAAGGTCTCGAAAGAGAGCGAAGGCTCGTGGGTGGGCCTCACGGTCGATGATCGCGGCCGATTGCTCGCCACGGATCAATATGGCGGCCTCTTCCGCATCACGCCGCCGCCGGTGGGCAGTGGTGACAAGGCGCAGGTGGAGAAACTCAGCGCCGAGATCAATGGGGCGCATGGGTTGCTGTATGCCTTCGACAGTCTTTATGCGTTGGTGAATGAGAAGCCGAATGTCGCGGGCCTGTATCGCCTGCGGGACACAAAGGGCACGGGCCAGTTCGATGAGAAGACGCTGCTGCGCGAGATCAAAGGCCAAGGCGAGCATGGCAATCACAGCATTACGCTCTCGCCCGATGGACAGAGCCTCTACATCGCGTGTGGCAATGGCACCGCGCAGCCGCCGATCGAGCACACACGCGGCTCGCGGCCGTTTGCCGATGATCAAGTCGTGCCGCGCACGAGCAAAGGCGCTGAATTTTCCGACACGGAGCCGCAGGCCTTCACGTGCAAGGTTTCGCCGGATGGAAAACGCTTTGAGATGATCGCCGACGGCCTGCGCAATCACTTCGACACGGCCTTCAACGCGCTCGGTGATCTCTTCACCTATGACAGCGACATGGAGTGGGACGCGGGAACGCCGTGGTATCGGCCCACGCGCATCTATCACCTCGTCAGCGGTGGTGATTACGGCTTCCGCGAGTCGTCGGGAAAACTGCTCGGCTACTGCCCGGACATCGTGCCTCCGCTCGTCGATGTGGGCCCAGGTTGCCCGACCGGCGTCGTCAGCGGACTCGGCGCGGCGTTTCCCGCGAAGTATCAGCACGCCATCTACGCCTGCGACTGGACCTACGGCACGCTTTACGCCATCGTGCTCACGCCGAAGGGCGCGGGCTACGACGCGAAGCTGGAGGAGTTCGTCTATGGCAAGCCGTTGCCGCTCACCGATGCCGTGATCGACAAGGACGGCGCGATGTATTTCGCCATCGGCGGACGCCGCACGCAGTCGGCGCTGTATCGCGTCACGTATGAGGGCAAGGAGAGCACCGCGCCTGCCGCCGCGCCCGTCGAGACACGGGAGCACAAGCTGCGTGTCGAGCTGGAGCGTCTGCACGAGGAAGGCACCGGCCCTGAGGCCATCGACAAGGCGTGGCCGCATCTCGGTCATGCAGATCGCCTCGTGCGCTACGCCGCCCGCGTGGCCATCGAGCGCCAACCGGCGAAGCTGTGGGCCGCGCGTGCTTTGAAGCAAAGCGAGCCATGGGCGGTGATCGAGAGCGGTGTCGCGCTCGCCCGCATGGGCGGCAAAGAAAATCAGCCCGCGTTGCTCTCGATGCTAAATGCGCTCGACTTTGCGCAGCTCGATGCCGCGCAGCAGCTCGCGCTCGTGCGTGTGTATCAAATCAGCCTCGCTCGCAACGGCCTGCCGGAAGGTGATTCGCTCGCGAAGACCATCGCACGGCTCGACGCGGTGTTTCCCGCGAAGACGAACGACTTGAATCGCGAGCTGTCGCGCACGCTGGCGGCGCTTGGCTCATCGGAAGTCATCGCGAAGACGATCCAGCTCATGCGCACGGCGAAGGACGATCCGGTGTCATGGCTCTCCGTCGAGCGCATGGCCCGCAACGACCGCTACGGCCCCAATTTCCTCCGCGCTGGCGATGCACGGCCCAACCAACAACAGATCGCCTACGCCTACGGCCTGCGCTTTGCGAAGAACGGCTGGACGCCCGAGCTGCGTCGCGAGTTCTTCGCGTGGTTTGCCAAAACGGGCCCGTGGCTCGGCGGAAATCAGTTCCGCGGCTTCATCGACACCATCCGCAATGACGCGCTCGCCTCCGTGCCCGACGCGGAGGAGCGCAAACAGCTCGCCGTGCTCGCCACGCCGACCTTCATCGCCATCAAGCCCGAGGCGATCAAGCCGCCGAAAGGCCCCGGCAAAGCCTACACCGTCGATGAAGTCACCGCTTTGGCTAAGCAGGTGCAAAGCGGCCGCAGCTTCGACCGCGGGCGTGAGCTCTTTATTGCGGCTGCTTGTCAGGCCTGTCACCGACTCGGCAACGAAGGCGGCGGAGTCGGCCCCGATCTCACCGCTGCGGGCAATCGCTACACGCTGCGCGACCTCGTCGAGAACATCGTCGATCCCAGCAAGGTCATCTCCGACCAATACGAGAGCAGCATCCTCACGCTGAAAAACGGCAGCACCGTCATCGGCCGCATCACCGCCGACGAAGGCGGCATCCTCCAAGTCGCCACCAACCCCGCCGCCCCCGGCCAAACCACCGACGTCCGCCACGACGCCCTCCAAAGCCGCCAAGTCTCGCCCACCTCGCTCATGCCTCCCGGTTTGATCAACGCCATGAACCCCGACGAAGTCGCCGATCTCCTCGCCTACATCCTGTCCGGCGGCGACAAGCGTGGGAAGATGTTCAAGAGGTGAACACTGCGGCGATCACCACGGACTCGGCTCGCCGTAGAAGCGCTCGAAGAATGCTCTTCTTCGAGCGTCGGCGGGCAGGTTCTCAGGAATCGAGGCCCAGACCAGCGCACGCGCTGTCGCCTGCATATCCATGCCCATCATCAGCCGCTCACCAGAACTGCGCTGCATCATGCGCTGGAAGATCATAGAGTTGATCTCCGGCGCTGTGTCGTTCACGGAAAAACCCGTGTCAGCATATCTGTCAGGTTCAATTTTGCTGACCATTCGCGCAGGTAGTCCACATCGCAGCCCGTCGCAATCAGGTTCTCCACGTCCGCCAGTTGCCGCTCAGATTGTGACTCCCGTGCCCAGTGCAGCTTGGAGAGGATTAGATCCTCCTTGCTGACGACCCAAAGCTCAAAATCCTCCACCCTCACACGGACCCGGCGGGTGAACTCGTGCTGCCGGTAGTCCTCCCGCTTGCGGATCATGAAATCCACCTTGGTCAAAGTGGCCTGATGAATCGCATTGAAGCTGCTTTGGTTCATCACCGCCTCACGGGCCGCTTCGGGAGACACATAGTAGTCCTCGCCCAGCACCGCTTCGATCCGCGCCACATCCTTCAAAAAGAAAGCCACCACCAGATCAATGTCCCGCGTCATGCGTGGCTGAGCATAGCAGTTCAGCGCCACGGACCCGGTGAGCATGTAGTCAATTCCGCCCTCCTCCAGCCTGGTCACGATGTCGCGCAGGGTTTGCAGTTCTTCGGTCATGCAAGAGTTCTAGGTGCTTGGTGAGCCCTCTCAAGCTTTACTCGTTCCCGATTTGATACCATTTGCCTGCCGAATCCGACACAGCATTTGCTGAGATGTTTGGACAGAGCACGCGTTTCACGCAGCACCATGCGCATTTTTCTCTCCGTGTTCCTCTGTGCCCTCTGTGGTTTCACTCTGGCTGCCGACAAGCCCAACATCATCCTCATCTACACCGACGACCACGGGCATGCTGATCTCGGCATCCATGGCGTGGTGAAGGACATCAAAACGCCTCATCTCGATGCCCTGGCCCGTAGCGGCGTGGTGGCAACGCATGGCTACAGCACGGCGCCGCAGTGCGTGCCTTCGCGTGGTGGCGTGATGACGGGGTGCTTTCAGGGCCGCTTCGATCTCGACAACAACGGCTCCGCGCTCGACGGCTTCAACAAGCAGACCACCATCGCCACGCGATTGCAGAACGCGGGCTATGCGACCGCGCAATTCGGCAAGTGGCACCTCGGGCCTACGGAAGCGATCACGAAGCATGGCTTCAAACATGTGTTCTCGCAGAACGCCCAGCGGCCCTTTTCGGCCAACATCACCCTTGATGGCCAGGACCGACCGATGAGTGATCTGCCGCCGAGCGAGTATCACCTCGATGGCTGCTCGAAGGCCGCTGCGGCGATCATCGAGCGCTACAAAGACCAGCCCTTCTTCCTTTACGTGGCCTATCGCGGCCCGCACACACCGCTCGACGCGCCGAGGCGCTACATGGACCGCTTTCCCGGCGAGATGCCGGAGCGACGCCGCGCCGCGCTGGCGATGCTTTCCGCCATCGACGACGGCGTAGGCCTCATCACGAGCACCTTGAAGAAACACGGCCTCACTGAGAAGACGCTCATCTTCTTCATCGGCGACAACGGCGCTCCGCTGAAGATCCACAAGGTCGATTCGCCACTCCAGGGCGACGCGGGAGGCTGGGACGGCAGCCTGAACACGCCGCTGAATGGCGAAAAAGGCATGCTGGCCGAAGGCGGCATGTCCACGCCCTTTCTCATCGCCTGGCCCGGCACAATCCCCGGCGGTCAGGTTTACGAGCATCCCGTGAGCGCCCTCGACGTGGCCGCCACGGCGGCCTCGATCACGAAGCTGCCCGTGAAGCCCGGCGAGCTCGATGGCGTGAATCTCCTCCCGCATCTCACCGGCGAAAACAAAGCACCTCCCCACGACGCGCTCTACTGGCGCTGGATGGCGCAGAGCGCCGTTCGCGAAGGAAACTGGAAACTCCTCCGCGGCGGTGATCGCGAATACCTCTACGACCTCGCCACCGACCGCGAGGAGAAGCACAACCTCGCCGCGAAGCATCCGGAGATCGCCACGCGACTCCGCGCGAAGCTCAAAACCTGGGCCGACGGCCTCACACCACCCGGCATGGCGCTCGGCCCCATGGCCGCGACGTGGAACGACTACTTCGATCACTACCTCGAAGGCAAAACGATCGCCCCACGCGTCGAAGCACCCGCCGCCAATGCCGCGGAAACCCAAGGCTGGGAGGCCCGCAACGGCAAGCTCACCACCAAAGACGGTCTTTTCATCCTCACACCCGACAAGGCCGACAAACCCACCTTCATCACCAAGTCCAAGCTCAAGCTCGCCGGTCCAGTCACGGCCAAGCTCACCCTCAAAACCGCCTCCACCGGCCAAGGCACCATCGCCTGGCGGTTCGACGGCGACAAAGACTTCCTCCCCGCCAACCGCCTCCCCTTCCCCCTCCAAGCCACCGCCGACTGGCAAACCCACACCCTCGAAATCCCGACCACCGGCCGCGTCATCCATGTGCGCGTGCATCTGCCTGCGGGAAGCGCGGAGTTCCGGGAGATTGAGTTGAAGGCGGGGAAGAGGTAGAGGTAATCCAAATAACGACTCATTTGGCACTATGATTATGAAAGCTCATCTCCTCTGCCTGATAGTCGCAGGTGTCCTTGCTTCCTGTGCTACGGACGTTCGGCTGCCTTACATCGCTCAAATCAACACCATTGATCGCCCGGCTGTCGTTTGGCATTCGTTTGATCCCCATATCAACGAACCAGGATTGGAACTCGTCGCCAAGGATCAAAAAACGCATCTCGCAAGCATCGAAAGTGTCTTTGATGCCAACACAGTCGATTGTCTTGGCCCTCCACGAGGCGACATGCTTCAAACATTTTACAGTCCGTCTGGAGATACGATTATTGCTCACGAGTGTGCCAGCGAATCGTCCCCCTGTGAACACATTTCGATTTTTGTTCGCAACAAAGCCGATTCCACATGGACTGTCAGTTCTGTATTCCCACCGCACTGCCCTGGACCGGTTTACGGTCACTATGGAGTGTCAAAAGGTGTGGATGACGAATTTCTCTACTTTCACTTTCCCGATGGAAAACTTCGGAGGATTCGCCTCAACAAACTACAAGAGAAGCCGGTGAAGCGTGGTTGATCGTCAGTGCGTTCGATCTGTTGCGGCGTTCTCCAAATCCGACACACTCTTTGCCGGAATGTTTGGCCACGGACGACGTTTCAGGCCGCGATGCTTCGCTCTCTTTTCCTTCTCTTCGCCCTTGGCTCTTCGCTCTCTGCTTTCGCGGCGCAGCCGAACGTCATCGTCCTCCTCGCCGACGATCTCGGCTGGAGTGACACGACGCTTTATGGCACGACGACGTATTACCAGACGCCGAATGTCGAACGGCTGGCGAAACGCGGGATGACCTTCACGCGGGCTTATTCGGCGAGTCCGTTGTGCTCGCCGACGCGGTCGGCGTTGCTCACGGGACTGAGTCCGGCACGCACGGGCATCACGGTGCCGAACTGCCACGAGCCGCGGGTTGTTTTGCAGGCGACGACGGGCAAGAAGGCTCCGCCGGATCAAAAGGTGATCATGCCGGATCCCGTGACGCGGTTGAAGACGGAGTATCGCACGCTCGCGGAGACGCTGAAGGACGCGGGCTATGCCACGGCGCATTTCGGAAAGTGGCATCTCGGGCCGGAGCCGTATTCGCCGCTGCAGCAGGGTTTTGATTTTGATCTGCCGCATCATCCGGGGCCGGGGCCTGCGGGCAGTTTTGTCGCGCCGTGGAAGTTTGCGAACTTCAAAGAGAAGTCGCCGGGCGAGCACATCGAGGACCGCATGGCGGCGGAGGCGGTGACGTG
>CAMCWM010000121.1 GCA_945882215.1 Akkermansia muciniphila
GAGCCAGCCGGGCTCCTTGAGCACCTTGCCGTCGCTCTTGAAGGCATCCTGGCCCACGCGGGTGATGCGGGTGGTCACTTCAAACTCGGCGGCAGGGAAAAACACGGCGACAAAGCGGCGTGCGACCATGTCGAAGAGCTTCTGCTCGGCTTCGGGCAGTTCCTTTGGCGGAATCTGACCGGTGGGGATGATGGCGAAGTGGTCGCTGACTTTGGTGGTGTCAAAGATGCGCTTGTTGGGGCGTACCCACTTGTTGTCGATGACGGTTGCGGCGTGCGTGCCGAGCTCATGTGGCAGCGCGTCGTGCTTGCGGCTGTCGTGGCTGGCAAAAGTCTGCATCGTCTCCGTCACCGTCGGGATATAATCCTCCGGCAGGTGCCGGGAATCAGTACGGGGATAGGTGAGCACCTTGAACTTCTCATACAGCGCCTGCGCGATCTGGAGGGTGCGGCGTGCGGAGAAGCCGAAGCGGTTGCTGGCCTCACGTTGAAGGCTGGTGAGGTCATAGAGCAGCGGCGGTGCCTGACGCGCGGGTTTGGTCACCTGCTCAATGATGCCCGGCTTGCCGTTGCAACGATCTGCGATGGCCTGCGCCGTGCCTTGGTCCCACAGACGCTCCTGTTTCTTGTGCTCGTCGTTCTCATCCTTCTTGAACGACTCGTCGATCCAGCGGCCCTGGTAACGGCCCGCAGGCACTTCAAACAAGGCGATGGCTTCAAAATAGGTGCGCGGCACGAAGGCGGCGATCTCGCGCTCGCGGCCGGCCATGATGGAAAGCGTTGGGGTCTGCACGCGGCCCACCGGTGTGAGCCGGAAGCCGCCGTGACGTGAATTCAGCGCGGTCAGAGCGCGGGTGCCGTTGATGCCGACAAGCCAGTCGCTCTCGCTGCGGCACTTGGCGGCATCGGCCAGTGGCTGCATCTCTTCGTCGGTGCGTAGTTTTTTGTACGCATCCAGAATGGCTCCCTGCGTCATGGATTGCATCCACAGGCGCTTGATGGGCTTCTTGGTGCCGGTGGCATCGACGATATAGCGGAAAATCAGTTCACCTTCGCGGCCGGCATCGCAGGCATTGATGAGGGAATCGACATCCTTGCGCTTCATCAGCTTGGCCAGGAGCTTGTAGCGGTCTGCGCTTTGCTCGATGGGGTTAAGCTCAAACTTCTCCGGCATGATCGGCAGGCTGGTGAAGCCCCAGCCGACTTTTTTGCCATCGACCATGGGCATGCCGAGTTCCAGCAGATGACCCACGGCGGAGGAGATGACGTGCGTGTCGTTCTCGTACCAGTCCTTTTCCTTGGCGAAAGGCTTCATGCCGGGGGCTTTGGCCAGTGCTCGTGCGAGATCGGCGGCAACACTGGGCTTTTCGGCAATGATCAGGGCTTTGGGCATGTGCGTATGAACAGGGATTGGTCGGAAAAAGGGGGCTACTTAGGGCATGCTTTCCCCCCGGATGTCAAGGCGGGCGCGTTTTAGGCAGCAAAACCACCCGTGCGTTCAGTTATACGTGCAGCAGCGAAATGGCGACGTTGCCGCTGAAACAGACATCCACATCCGAGCCGGGATCGCGCGGGCGTGAGGCATAGGAGGCGCTGTAAGCGTAGCCGTGCTCGTTCAGGGTGTAGGAGACATTCAAAGGCGAGCGGGCGGGCTGGCAGGGGATGCGTGGCGGTAGATCCGTCTGACCGGGAGCCAGATGCGGCAAGTTGATGTTCCAAAAAGACTTGGGCGGGTGATCCTGAAGGTGGGTTTCACGCAAGATGTCCGCGACCCAGGTCGAGGTGCGCCGCCAATCGACGGCGAGTTCACGAATCATGTAGTGGGAGAGCGCGAGGGAGCGAATGCCATGGTATGCGGCCTCGCGTGCGGCGGCGACGGTGCCGGAGATGACGATGTCCTGGCCGAGGTTGCCACCCGCATTGACGCCGGAGAGCACGAGGTCCGGCTTCACATCGAGAGCGAACAGCGCCAGCCGCACGCAGTCCGCCGGTGTGCCGTGGACGGCGAAGCGCTGATCGCCGTGCGGTTCCACTTGGAGGTGCTGATGTGTGGTGACGCGGTGGCCACACTGGCTTTGCTCTTGAGCGGGTGCCACGATGACCGGCTGCCAGCCGAGCAGTCTCACCGCTTCTTCCAAGGCCTGCAAACCTGGCGCGGCAATGCCATCGTCATTCGTGAGGAGGACGCGCATCGGCTCAGGCGAGATCGAGGATGACTTTGCCGTGACGCGAGCCCTCCTGTGCACGGAGGATGGCCTGCTTGAAATCAGCCAGCGGCACGATTTGATCGATGGCGGTGACGAGTTCGCCCTTTTCGATGAGCGCCGTCAGAGGATCAAGCACATCGCGAAGTTCGGGCGTGCTGGCCTGCTCGAACCATTTCGTGATCCACAGACCGTGAAGCTGGAGGTTTTTGAAGATGAGGAATTTGTTTGGCACCTTCAGGCTGCGGCGGCTCATGGCACCGTAAGTGACCATGGTGCCCTCGGGACTTAGCAGATCCATGAGATGAATGGCGCTGTCGCCGCCGACGGCGTTCGTGGCCAGTCGCACGGGCTCGCTGCCGACGATCTTTTTGGCCTCGGCCACGCCTTCATCGGTGTCGAGCACCACCGCGTCGGCTCCGAGGGTTTTCAATTCATCGAACAACTCGGCACGGCGGACGAAATTGATCGTGCGCAGGCCGAAGTGATGCGCGATCTGGATCAAGGCGCGGCCCACGCCGGAGTTGGCGGCGTTCTGCGCCACCCACGCGCCTTTTTCGAGCGTCACGTAATCTTTGAGCAGCGCCCAGGCGGTGACGGGGTTGATGCGCAGCATGCTGGCCTGCACCGCATCGATCTGCGGCGGCAGTTTGGCGAAGTGATGCTCCGGCGCGGTGAGATGCTGCGTCCAGCAGCCGGTGCCGAGCAGCGGGATGACGACATCGCCCTTCGCCAGCGAGACCACAGCGCTGCCGACCTCCTCGACCTCACCACAGCCCTCATGACCGGGAATGCAGGGAGGGTGTGCCGCGCGCCCGTAGGTGCCCTCGATGAAATTCAGGTCCGCCGGGTTAATGGGGGCATAGCGCATGCGCACGCGCACTTCGTGGCCTTCGGGTGGTTCAAGCGCGCGTTCCTTGAGTTGTAGGACGTTCGCCGGATTGCCGGTGTGATCGAATTGAAGGAAAGAGGACATGGGGTTGGGTGAGATTAATGACGGGCGGGCGCTTAATCAATCAATACGCCGTTAGAGATGGACGCCGTCGCGACTTGTTTTGTCGGCGGCGAAAAACTGCCGCAGTTCCAGCAGCAGCTTGAAGGCAAGCAAGCTGCCCGCCATGAGCAGTTGGTGGTGATGGCTGGTGTCGAGCTCGCGACGTCCGTGCCAGTGGTGGTCGAAGATCAGCACCGCGTAAAGTCCCAGCACCGGGAACACGCGGTTGTAGAGCGGAGAGGTGATCTGATGCTTCAGCATCTTCGGGAACCGTCCGCCGTGCGCCGTCATAAGATGCACGAGGAGAAAGAGAAACGCGATAAGCGCCATGGTCGCCCCGCGATCCTGAATGAAGCCGCCCAGCGTGCTCTTCGGGACGGAAATGCCCTCCGCCGCAAGGGCCATGGCCGTGAACAGTGTCGCGAAAAACAGCGCGATCCCCATGGCGCCGGCTGTTCCGGCCGCGCCATCGCCCTTCAAGGCGGGCAGCTTTGTCACGCGATGCCAGCGATAAACCAGAATGATGGTCGAGATGCCGCTGAGCAGCAGTTCCCACCACATCCAGAAAAACATCGTGCCCACGCTCCAGCCACGCCAGAAAATGCCATGCAACGACCACAGCGTGTAGCTGATGCCCGCCAGCAGCATCAGGCGCGAGCTGTTGAGGATAGCGAGTTCGTCGAACATGGGGGCTCACGCGCCTCCAAACGGGTCTATCACGGCCACGCCTGGAAAGTCGGAGGTGTTCCGGGTGACGACGACTAGCCCGTAGGCGAGCGCAGTCGCGGCGATGAGGCTGTCCATCACGGAGATGGAGTGGCCTTCGGTTTTGATGCGTTTGCAGTAACGCGCCCATTCCCAGGCCGCAGCATCGTCAAAAGGCAGGACGGCATCCGCAAAATCCTCCTGCATGAAGCGGAGCAGGTGCAGCAGCTCGGTCTTTCGTTTCCCATCCGGCAGAGCCTCGGCACCACGGGCCAGTTCCGCAAGGGTAAGGGCACTGATGGCTGATTCCTCCTGGTGAGCCTCCAGCCACGCGATGACGAGGGGATCAGGC
This sequence comes from Akkermansia muciniphila, assembly GCA_945882215.1. Classification (GTDB taxonomy): domain Bacteria; phylum Verrucomicrobiota; class Verrucomicrobiia; order Verrucomicrobiales; family Verrucomicrobiaceae; genus Prosthecobacter. Next base: position 4,255 of record CAMCWM010000121.1, read on the forward strand.
TGCGGACGCATGCCTTCGGACAAGACATTTGTGTCCAGCAGGTAGGTCACAGGTCAATCGGCGGGCCGAGTGGTTCGCGGTTTGGGAGAATTTCGAGTCCTTGCAGCCCTCGCAGGTGCTCCACGAGCGATTTCCGTCGCGGTTGGTTCGGTCGCAGAATCATCGCGCCTGAAGGTGTCACACTGACACGAAACTCCATGCCATCCGTGAAATGTCCTTGGGAAAGAACATCCTCGGAGAGCGAGAGCTTGTGATCGGCTTCCAGCGTGGCGGTCATGAGGCGGATTGTACTCGCTTGGTCTGAAAAGACAACCGGGGGATTGCCAACCCCAGCGCACAGTTGCGAATCGTAGATCGCGCAGCGAAAATCATCGTTTGTCCATTTGTTGCACACTGACGTCATTTCCCCGGTGGCCTTTGGTTAGCCTGTTGCTTTTTGCTGTTGAGCGATGCGAGCAAAGTGGTGTGTGGTATCTCCCACGAAAGGCCTCAGATTTGCATGGGCTTCATTGTAGAGACCAATGTAGGAGGGACTACAGGACTGAATATCGCTCGAACGAAGGGCGTCCACTATTCTTGACATGAATTGGAAGTCGCCCGCACTTCGATCGACAATGGTTTTCACAAGTCGGTCAAAATTTTGAGTTTCATCGAATGCTTCTAATGGTGGCAAACTAAAACTGGCCCAGAGGTTTGTTTCGCCTGTGTAGTAGTAGAGAGCTAGATAAAGATGAAGGATCTCATTGCGTGAATCTTGGCCATTGTTGTTGGGAGGGATGAGGCGCAAGAGAATGTCCGGCATATCGCGAATCGTGTTTGCAAAAAGCAATGCTGTTTGGTTTGGTTCCTCGCGCGGCGTGGTTACAAATTTTGTGAGTCGGTCAACCGTTCGTGAATTGAGCGCTTGGAGCGCCTCGGTCTGTGTCTTGATGCCTTCTAAAGCCAATTGGACCCGATGCTCAGAGTTCTTGGCTTGTGTGTAAAAATACATTGCTTGCCAGATCGCAACGATGGCAAGAACCAATGAAACAACGCTAGACGCAATGCTAAAAGCTTCCATGCGCGGAAGACTGCCCGCGAGGGGGCGGGCGGTCAACCATTGATGCTGAATACAAGGTTAGTGTTCTCTACTTTCCCACACTCAGCGTGCCCCACATCAGCACGGCGTGGCCGGGGAAGGTGCAGACGAACTCGTATTCGCCGGGTTGTGACGGAGCCTTCATCTTGATCGTTTCTTTCTGGCCGGGTTCGAGGAGCTTGGTGGCGGCGAGGATTTCCTTTTCAAAGGCGGCAGGCATGAAGGCGCGGCCTTGCTTGTCGAGTTTGTCGGGCGTCATGGTCATGGCGGCCATGCCGATGTCCATGTGCTTGCCGGGCGGGACGATGACGAGGTTGTGCGGCATGACGTCGTCGTTTTCGAAGATGATCTCGAAGTTCTTCCCGGCCTGCACCTCAATGCGCGTGGTGTCGAAGCGGAGCTGCTCGTGGACGGTGTGGACGATGAAGACATCGACGCTGATGGTTTTCAGCTCGGCGAGGATGGCTTTGCCAGCATCGCCTTGCAACGCGGCCATTTCTTTGGCGGCGGCGATGACTTCAACGTAATCAGGGTTGCTGCGGTCCTGCGGTTTCACAGTCTTGCCGTAGGCGAGGACGGAGTCGGTGATGGGTTTGGCGAACGTGGCATCCCAATTGGTCTTGGGGAACTTCATCAAGGCCTTGGCGGCGGTGTTGCGCTCTTTGCCGTCGATGAGGTGTTGGGCGGCGAGCTTGAAGTTCGCGGCGGCGTTGTCAGCACCGGTCAAAGGCAGAGCGGTGAGCACGGCGCGGAGACGGCCTCCGTTGATTTTGCCCTCGCCGAGCAGTGCGGTGAGATGCGGCTGGAATTTGGCGCGCAACGCGGCCTCGTTCGCAGGAATGAGGGCGATGGACTCGACGAGGTAATTGAGCTGGCCGCCATCGCTGACGTTTTCCGCCCAGATGGTGTCGGGACTGCGTGCGGCGAAGACGAGCATGGCGAAGGCGGCGCGCTTCACGGGCGCAGTCTTGGCATCCTTGGCGAGAGCCTTCAGTTGAAGGGCGTAGCGGGTGACGACGCCAGGATTGTCGGTGTAAACGAGCTTCGCCAGTTCCTCGGCTGTGCTGCCAGCGCCTTCGCGGGCATCGATGAGCCTGAGCATGTTGTGGATGACGAGCGGGCGTTCGCTGCCGCTGAGCTTCACCATTTCCTCCAGTGCCTTCACGCGGACATCGGCGGTGAGTTTCGGCCGCGTGAGCTTCTCGATGAGCACGGGTTCGACATCGGGCAGACCTTTGAGATCAGCGTCGGTGGTCTTGGCGATGAACTCGGCGAGCGCGGCGGGATCTTTGGGAAGGACTTTGGTCTTGAGCACGGATTGCAGGCCTTTGCGGCATTCGCCGAAGACGTGGTTGATGTAATCGTCCGTGGGCTGCTTCAGCACGTCGTAGGCGATTTCGAGGGCTTTTTCGGCCTCTGGCGTCGGTTGGTAGAAACTGAGGGCGCGGACGGCGTGCATGCGGACGCGCATGTCGGTGTCGTTGACGGCGACTTTGAGCAAATCGAGTGCTCCAGGCACGCGATCCTTCCAGTAGCAAAGCACACGCGTCGCTGCGGCACGAGCGCGAGGCTCTGGCGAGGCGAGGACTTGCTTCAAGAGGTCCACATCGATGACATCGACCCACTGGTGCGTCCACAGCGCCTCAAGACGGTGATGCTCAAATTCCTTGTCGCTCTTGTCGAGCTTAGCGGCCCATTGTTTGGCGGCTGCGGCGACTTTGGCGGGATCATGCTTCGCGAGTTCGATCTTCGAACGCATGCGCACGTTGTCTTCCCAGGCTTTGAGGTTTTCGAGGAGGTGCTCGATGCTCTCGCCGTGGATTTTGGCGGGCTTGAGCAACTCGCGGCCTTCATAAGTGAGCTTGTAGATGCGGCCGTGGCCGTGGTCGCGATTCGGATCGCGCAAGTGGTGCTGCATGTGGCCGATGATGGCATTGGCCCAATCGCAGAAATACAGCGCGCCATCCGGGCCGACGCTGACGGCGCTGGGGCGGAAGGTCGGATACACGGCGGGATCGGCTTTGACGAGTTCGTTGCTGATCTCGCCCTTCATGCCCGCGCCATCCTGCTCAAGCGGCACACGCCAGATGCCCTGGTAGCTGATGACGTTGGTGTTGAGGAAGTTGTTTTGCCAGTCCTCGGGGAAGTGCCGGCTGGAGATGATGTTGTTGCCGGGGCTGGGACGCGCCGGACGCTTCCAGAACTCCTTTAACTTGGCGCTGCCGCCGCCTTCCCGTGGCAGGTAGCACGAGGAGGCTTCCGCAAACGTGTTCACATTGCCCGTGGCATCGGTGAAGTAGGCATTGCCCCAGCGATCCCAGATTTTACCATGCGGATTCACCGTGGCGTCGGTGGTGAAACGCTCCAGGCTGCGGCGGTTGAGGTCAAAGCGGTAGATGCAGCCGTTCGTGTTGCGCACGGGGCCGTAGAGTGTCTCGACCTGCGTGCGGTGGAAGACACCGTCGCTCGGATACAAGGCTCCACCGCAGTCGTAGCTCAGCGCGTTGGTTTCATGATGCGAATCGGCAGCGCACAGGCCCATGAGCAGGATGGTGCGCTTGTCGCCTTTGCCGTCGCCATCGGTGTCCTCGATATAAACGAGGTTCGGGGACTGCATGACGATGACGCCGTTCTTGTAGAAGTTGAAGCCCGTGGGGCAGTTCAGGTCATCGACGAACTCGGTCATCTTGTCCGCCGTGCCGTCGCCGTTCGTGTCCTCGAAGATGAGCAGGCTGTCGCCCTTCTTGCTGGTGGGCGTGCGCTCGGGGTAGTTCAGCCACGCGGCCACCCACAGGCGACCTTTGGTGTCCCAGGCCATCTGCACGGGATTCACCAACTCGGGGAACATCTTTTCATCAGCAAACAGCGTGAGTTTGAGGCCTTTCTCCGGTTGGATGTGCTTCAGGTACTCCTTCGCATCAGGAAACGTGACTAGGCCTTCCGGCGTGAAGGTCATGCCGGTCATGGGCACCTTGTTGAACTCCTTGCCCTCCTTCGGATTCGGCATGTTCGTCGGTACGGGCTCGACGGGCGGGAGATTGTCATCCTTCACCTCGATGTCGCCGCCTTTGGCGATGGCGTGGACGCGTTTGTCTCGGTTCGCGGTCTTCACATCGCGCTGCGCCATCTCCTGCATCATCGTTTGGTAATTGGAGATGTAGGGCTTCTCGGGCGTGCGCTCGTTCTGCTTGAAGCCGCCGACGCCAGCGGTGTAGGCGAGGCCGCTGCGACCACCATAGACGTTGTAGCCGTCCACCGTGCGGTAGCGCTGATGCCACTCCCAGTTCTTCGCCACGATGGCCTGGCGCAGTTTTTCATTCACCTGCGGCGCGTCTTTGCCAGTCAGCGCTTTGAAAGCAGCCTCAGCGACGGCTTTGTCGCCCGTGGTGGTCACATAGAGACCGTCGAGCGTGCTGCCTTCGGGCAATCCTTTCGCCGTGGGCTGATACAGATCGACCATGGCGACGCCTTTGGCCTTCGCCACGTCGAGCATGGCGGCGGTGTAGTTTTGCAGATTGGTGTTCGTGTCCTCGACCTTCGGCAGGCTCGGGTTCGAGAGCTTTTGCAGCGCGATAGGCGAGAAAAGCACGATGCGCGGCGCACCCTTGCCGCTGTAGTTCTGCGCCTTGGCGTCGTCGATGAACTTGGCGAGGTTCTTCTTAAACTCCTCGATGCCCTCGTAGCCTTTGAAGGACTCGTTGTAGCCGTAGAAGGCGAAAATCACGTCTGCCTTCACCTTGGCGAGCCATTCGTCGCGCGTGCCGAAGTTGTCGATGCGATGCCAGGTCTGCACCTCGTCGCCGGAGAACGCGAGATTGCGGAACGTGAGGTCTTTGTCCGCATTCGCCTGCGTGAGCAGCGTTTCCAGCCAGCCAAAGTGCTGAGAGCGGTCCGGCAGCGCGTTGCCGAGGATGGCGATGGAGTCGCCGGATTTGAGTTCGACCTGCGCGTGGAGCGCGCAGGCGGCAAGGAGGAAGCAGAGCAGATTCTTCATGGGTCGGGAATGGCGGGCAGGGCAATACGGAGGGGCAGGCTGAATGTTTGCCCCCCAATCTGCAAGTTCCCTCTTTGCCCTGCGGCAGCAAAACTGTTTACTCTTTGAGGCGATTGTGTTACACACGATGAATGTCTTTAATTCGTCTGACTTTCGCTCTCATAGCTTGCCTGCTGCTGAGTGGTTGCGGTCTCATCAACACAGCGTTGAGGCTCGCGCCCTACCTGATGCTGGTGGAAGGGGGACAGAAGATGGATGGAAACAAATCCATGGAGTTGCGGGGAAGGCAGGTGCAGGACAGGGAAGTGCATGGTATTCAACCCACAGTCTCCGATGGCAGCACCCATTCCGGACTCGCTTTCAAACGCTGAAATCTTGTTGTTTACAGATTTCATCCGACATGATAAACACGACCTTAATGAAATTTTTCCGCTTTGTCACACTTGCGCTGTGTTCTGTCTCCCTGACCAGTTGTGGAACTCTTGGTGGCATCATGAACAGCCTGCCTTTCCGCATGCTGGATGAGACCGGTTCCGCCCTCATGGGGATGCTGGCAGAGAATGAGATCCCATCGGATGGCAAACCGGCGTCCATTCAGGATCGCGCCCATCAGATTGAAAGCCGTGGCATTTATGCTGGTCATGCGCCTTTTGCCGGATCGCCGCGCCAGAGCATGGCGGCACGCTAGTTGCCGAGGTCCAAACTCATGGACTGGCATCGCATCCGCTCTGACTTCCCCATTTTCGACCAGCAGGTTCATGGGCATCCGCTGGTCTATCTTGACAGCGCTGCCAGCAGCCAGAAGCCGCGTGCGGTCATTCAGGCGCTGTCGCACTACTACGAACGGGACAATGCCAACGTCCATCGGGCGCTGCATGAACTGAGCGTTCGTGCCACCGATGCCTTTGAGGCGGCTCGCAAAAAGGTGGCCGGCTTCATCGGTGCTGCGACGGATGATGAGATCATCTTCACCCGGGGCACGACGGAGGGCATCAATCTCGTCGCCAACACCTGGGGCACGCAGAACCTCCGTCCGGGTGATGTCATTCTCATCACAGGCATGGAGCATCACAGCAATCTGGTGCCCTGGCAGCTTCTCGCCCAGCGCACCGGAGCGACGCTGAAACACATTCCCGTGCTTGATGATGGCACGCTCGATTCCGCCGCCATCGAGACCTTGCTCAACGACCAGGTGAAACTCTTCGCCTTCGTCCATATCTCGAACTCCCTCGGCACCATCAACCCTGCCCGCGAACTCTGTGCCAAGGCCAGGGCCGTCGGCGCGGTGACGCTGCTTGATGGTGCGCAAAGCGCCGGACACATGCCCATCGACGTGCGTGAGCTAGGCTGCGATTTCTTTGTCTTCTCCGGCCACAAGATGTGCGGGCCCACTGGCATTGGCGTTCTTTATGGCCGCATGAAACTGCTCGAAACCATGCCTCCCTGGCATGGCGGCGGCGAGATGATCCTCTCCGTCTCGCTCGAAGCCAGCACCTACAAGCCGCCGCCGCATCGTTTTGAGGCAGGAACGCCCGATATTGCAGGCGTGATCGGTCTTGGAGCCGCCATCGACTACCTCCAGGCGATCGGCCTCGAAAACATCCAGCGCCACGACCACAATCTCTCCAACTATGCCGTGCAGCAGATGCGTGAGGTGCCCGGCATTCGCATTCTCGGCCCGGATTTCGGGCACAGGGGTGCGCTCGTCGCCTTCCATCTCGATTGCGCGCATCCGCACGATCTCGTCGAGTTCGCCAACAGCCACGGCGTCGCCATGCGCGGTGGCCATCACTGCACGCAGCCGCTGATGAAGCGTTTCAAAGTGCCGGGCACCACTCGCGCCAGCTTTTACTTCTACAACACGCTTGAGGAAATCAATCGTCTCGTTGAAGTCCTGCATGCCGCGCGTCAATTCTTCACCTGATGCCTCTTTCCGACGAACTCCGTGACCTCTACCAGCAGGTGATCCTCGATCACTCTCGGAATCCGCGTAATCACGGCGAGATCCCGCCGCCCTGCCTGCATGCGCATGGCGACAACCCCTCCTGCGGCGACGAGATCGACGTCTGGCTCCGCCTGTCCGACGACGGGCAGAACATCGAAGACCTCAAGTTCACCGGCCAGGGCTGCGCCATCAGCCAGGCCAGCGCCTCCATGATGACGCAGAAGATCAAAGGCAAGTCCAAGGAACAGGCCGCCGCCATGCGCGAGGACTTCCGCCGAGTCGTCATGGGCGATGGCACGCCGCAGGATGAAGAAGCTCTGGGCGAACTCATCCTCCTCGAAGGGGTGCAAAAATTCCCCCAGCGCGTGAAGTGCGCCATGCTGGCCTGGCGGGCCGTCGAGCAAGCGCTGGACTCAGGTCAGGGGTGAACGACGTGCTTTTTCGCTGGCAGCACTTGTTGATGCATGGCGTCACCACGCATGGGTGCAATTTTTTTCTGCGCAGCAGTGGAGTCAAGAGGGAGCCGGGCACAAAGAACCCCCGGTCTCTGCGGAAACCGGGGGCGGTCACTGGCCAGGGGAGCGCAGATCAATTCGTGCTCGCCGTCTTGTTAGTCTGAGTTTTCTTCAACACCTTGGCCAGCTTTTGGGCAAACTCATCGGGAGATGAGCCGCCTTCCTGCTGGTCGATGGTCTTGCCTGCGGAATCCAGAAACAGCAGGTGTGGGACGGACTCCAGCTTGTGGCTCTGGAAGAGCTTGTTGTTGGCCTCCACATCAATGTCGAGGTAGGCCCAGTTGAACTGATCGTGGAACGGCTTCACCGCCGCGCTCGGATAAATGTCTTTCTTCATCTCCTGGCATGGGAAGCACCAGGAGGCGGAGAAGACGAGGATCGTGGGCTTGCCATTCTCCTTGGCAGCTTTCAGCGTCGTCTCGGCACTCGTGCTGAAATTCGGACTGCCTTTGGGAAAATCGGCGGCGTGGAGACAAACCGCCAGGGATGCGGCGGCGAGGAAGGTAAGGGCTTTTTTCATGGGGTGAGTGAGTCAGAAAAAACGTTCTGACAGTGCTCATAAGACGCACCATTCCAAAAGATATTCCAGTGCGTCGCCACTTTGCTGTTCAAGGCTTGCCCGGGCCGGTGCGAAGCTCCTTGGCCAGCACGGCCAGCCGCCGCCAGCAGGTCCACAAGCCGCCGCCAAAGATCAGTGTCAGCGCGATCAGGATGCCCAGCCGCTCGCGTCCGGCGAGATGCTGGATCATCTCGATCAAAACCCCGCCGCACAGCACCGCCATGCGATGCTGCTTCGCCATCGGGCCGCGATAATCATGCTTCCCGGTCAGCGACGCACCCAGCACGCGGATGTAGGCCGTCCATACCGCCACCACCGCGCAGCACCAGCCCAGCGGAATCACCTCAAACAGCTTCACCACACCGGGTTCACCGGCGCCGCTGTAACCGGCTCCCACCAAGATCAACACATCCGCCACGCGATCCGGCGCATCGTTGTAAATCGCTCCCACGGGCGAGCCTTTGCCACCCTCCACGGCCATCATGCCGTCCATCAGATTGCACAGCAGACGCAGTTGGATGCACACGATGGCTCCCAGCCATGCGGCAAGGATGCCCGGCGTGCCGGTTTGATCTCCCGCCACCAGAAAGCAGGCCATCGCTCCGCCTGCAAACACCACGCTGAGCACCGAGATCGCGTTCGGCGTCAGTCCTGACCGCGCCAGCGTTCCCGCCAGCGCATGCGCCCAGCGCGTGTCTCGGGATTTCAGCACGCGACGCGAGGCCAGATGCTCTTCGGGGACACTCATGCGCGTCAGCGTCAAAAATCAACGCGGCGTTGCCATCCAGCGGGTGACGCGTCCTTTGCTGAACTCCACCACACCAGCCGTGTACGGCACATACATCACCGAGGGGCCGCCGCCCATGTAGGGGAAGCCGCCATAGCCATACGGTCCCCAGCCGCCGTAGCCGAAGCCACCGTAGCCAAACCCCATGTTCATGTTGAACGTCCGCACCGGCCGCTCACCCAGATAGGTCCAGGCTTCCACTTCCTTGCCGCGGCTGCTGCCCACAGACACACGATCCGGGCGGCCCCAGGCGAGGAAAACCGCGTTGCGCGTCATGCCCTCGCGGATCACCCCGCTGGTCACGAGCTGGCGGTCGCGCGCGCTGAGCTGGGTGAAGAGCTGCGGGTTCCTTTCGATGCGCGACTGCGGATTCGAGGCGCACTGCGAAAACAGCAGGGCCGCCATGAGGGCCAGGGAGAAACGAAGCAGGAAGGTTTTCATGATTTTGAAAAAGAGTACGCCTGAAACCTGGATTTTGTCGAGCAAAGCTGAGGGACCGTGGATTTAATCAACACCGGGAGTGATGGAGCGATGGAGTTCTGCATTCCAGATGGATCAGCGCATCCTTAATGACGGCCATCCGCCGCAGTGTGTTCATTCGCAGACGCAGAAAACCTCCGCAGCCAGATCCACGCTCCCGCCACCGCCAGCGTTCCCACAAACCACCACGGCCACAGCGTCAGTGCTTCCGCAAACACCCGTGGATCATCCGGCTTCAGCCCCAGATGCCCGCCCACCCAGCTCGTCTGCCAGCCGAACAGCAGCGTCAGCAGCCCGTAGGCCAGATTCATCGTCAGCCCGCGGAAGCTCAGTGCCGTCGCCCGCTGCTCCGAGTCCACGATCTCATTGAGGTAATGCGACAGGAAGAACTGCAGGAAGCGCATGCTCAGAAACAGCGGCACCACCAGCACGATCCCCGTCCAGCCCGGCTGCGGATGCGCCGCCGCCATCAGGCCTCCAAACACCACCAGGCCCAGCCAGAGAAAATTCTGCCTCCGGCTCATCACCTTCGTGCTCTTTTCCATCAGCCCCGCCGTCACCAGCCCCAGCAGTGACACCACCGTGCCGATCACGCCATACCAGCCTTCCTCGATGCCCACCAGGCGGTAGAAATTGCTCGCCACCGTCAGGAACAGGCGGATCACACTGTCAAACACCAGCCCGAGCACGATCAGCACAAACGCCGCCTTCGTGCGCCAGATCCAGCCGCCGGTTTTCAGGATCGACCGCCACGTCTCCCGGATGCTCTGCGGCAGCGACACCAGCGGGGCAGGGGCGCGTTGCTCTGTCATCCGCAGCGTCACCAGCATGCAAGCCAGCGCCGTGCCCAGGCCCAGGAGCAGCGGCAGTTTCATCGAAACCTCCTTCGCCACCACCCCACCGAAGCCCAGGAAACGCAGCGCGCCCGTCAGCGTGTCATGATCATACAGCACCGAGCCCGTTATCGATGACACCACAAAGCCCAGCGCCATGCCACGGCTCAGCTTCGCCATCACCCCCGGCCACAGCGTCGTGCGTTCCGCCTCCGGCAGCGAATCATACGCCAGCGCCTCGTCCGCCCCGCTCGCACAGGCCTCCGCCGCGCCGCTCAGCACGCGGTTCAGCACAAACAGCCACAGCACCATGTCATGCTGGCCGATCGGCATCGCGCACAGCACCGCCATCTCCAGCACCATCAGCACCCCCGCTGTGATCACCAGCGGCCTGCGGCCAAAGCGGTCCGCCAGCGCCCCTGACGGCACCTCCAGCACCACGCTCGTCAGCGCCCACACCACATTCAGCGCCGCAAACTCCCCGATGCTCAATCCGAGATCGAGAAACAGGATCGTGAACACCGGATAGTAAAACCGGCAGTTGAACAGGATGCGGAACCAGACAAACAGGCGCGCGTTGGGGTGCTCGGACATGCTCTTTCTCTACGTCTGGAATGTGTCGTGGGGCAAGCGGCTTGGAATCGTCCTCGTCCTCCTACTCGAACTCGTCCTCGATGATTTGGAGACAAGGCATGGTCAAGAGGTCAAGGAGTGGTCAAGAGTCGTGCCTGTCTGGAATCCTCCTCGTCTGGAAGGGCGAGCGGGCACTTCTGCCCGCTTGCTTCTCAAACAGCGGGCAGGAGTGCCCACGCTCCTCTCACTCAATCCAAAGACAAGGAGCGGCACCGGAGGCAAGTTTCCCCCGCACCCCGTTGTCCCCCGCGCCGGAGCCACGTTTATCTGGAGGATGGGACAGGCGCGGCACGGGCTAGTACCGACGCGCTGCCGGATGGTGCGTGTACCGCGCCGAATGGGGCATGCGCACCGTGGGATGGTGCGTGTACTCCGCCGGCGGGTGCGTGTACCCGGTGGGATGGTACGGCCGCGCTGCCGGGTGGTGCGTGTCCCCCGCCGGATGGGGCGTGTACCCGGTGGGATGGTACGGGCGCGCTGCCGGGTGGTGCATGTCCCCCGCCTGATGGGGCATGTCCCCGGTGGGATGGTACGGGCGCGCTGCCGGATGGGGCGTGTACTCCGCCGGAGGGTGCGTGTACCCGGTGGGATGGGGCGGTTTCCGTGCGTCCCGTACCAGTCTCCGCGTCGCGCGTGAAGGTTTCCCTGTGACGCGTGCAGGGTCACGGGTCACGCGTGCAAGGAACTCCGCGGCGCGTGCAAGGTCACGGGCCACGCGTGCAAGGAACTCCGCGGCGCGTGCAAGGTCACGGGCCATGCGTACAAGGAACTCTGCGGCGCGTGCAAGGTCACGGGCCATGCGTGCAAGCAACTCTGCGGCGCGTGCAAAGTAACGTGCCACGCGTGAGGGGTTCCCTGCAGCACGTGAAAGCTTGCGAACCATGCGTGAAGGTTTCCCTGGGGCAGCGGCAAGCTCCTCCGCCGCCCCGGCAAGCGCCGGACCCCTTCGGGAAATCCGCCAGATCGCCGTTGTCCGCGCGTTTTCCCCACGTCAGCTTTCTTGGACCCTCCGCCCTCTGCCCTTCGCTCTTAGCCATGAAACTCCCTCTGCTTCTCCTGTTCCTCATCGCCCCAGTCGCCAGCGCGCAGACGCCTGCGGTCACCCCGACCGAGAAGACGCCTCCCGCCGTGGTGGATGTGTGGCCGGAGGGGAAGATGCCGGGGAACGGGGCCAAGGAACCGGAGACGGAACGGCCGTCGAAGGACGCCTTCCACCGCATCACCAACGTCAGCCGTCCCACGCTCACCCTGTTTCCCGCGCCGAAGGCCGACCGCCCCGCGCCGGCCATGATCGTCTGCCCCGGCGGCGGTTACGGTTATGTCGTCATCGACAAGGAGGGCACCGAGATCGCCCGCTGGCTGAACACGCAGGGCATCACCGCGCTGGTGCTGAAGTATCGCAATCCCAACAACCGCGCCGGTGCCCTGCAGGACCTCCAGCGCGCCCTCAGCCTCGCCCGCGTGCATGCTGCGGAGTGGCAGCTCGACCCCGCGCGGCTCGGCGTCATCGGCTTCTCCGCCGGTGGAAACCTCGCCGCGAAGGCCAGCGCCCCGGTGGAGCCACGCAGCTATCCCGCCGTCGATGCCGTCGATCAAGAGAGCTGCCGGCCGGACTTCGCCGTGCTGGTTTACCCGGCCTACCTCGATGACAAAGCCGGCCACGTCGCCCCCGATCTGAACCTGAAGGCCGTCATCCCGCCCACGCTCATCGTCCACAGCCACGACGACAAGACCCACGTCGTCGGCAGCAAGATCTACCACGCCGCGCTGCTGGAGGCCCAGGTGGCGCACGAGTTCCTGCTCTACCCCACCGGCGGCCACGGCTACGGCCTCCACTGCGACCGCGACGCCAAAGCCTGGCCCGAACATACGCTGGCTTGGTTGAGCAAGGTTGGGATGCGGTGACAGCATTTACCCATGCTCTTGCCGTCGGAGACATTCCCGGCTTTCATGGGGAACTTCAGTGCAAATAAA
>CAMCWM010000122.1 GCA_945882215.1 Akkermansia muciniphila
TGCAGGCTGGATGACTGAAACAGATAAAACGCCGCGCCCACATAGGCGCCGATCATGAGCGCGGGCACCAGCACGGAGAGCCAGATGGCACCATGCCGCAGGATGAGCACCGTGAGCAATGCGAGGAGGGTCCAAGTGGCGATGACGATGCGAATGTCCGAATGCGTGATGAAGTCCTGGCTGAGGATGTTGCTGAGGGCGTTGGCATGAATCAGCACGAGGGGGATCTGCGGACCATGCGGTGTGGGGCCCAAGTCAGTCAGACCTGCGGCTGACTGACCGACGAAGAGGATCTGGCCTTCGACGGCTGGGAAGTTTTTGGGCCATTCCCTGCCCTGCTGCGCCTCCAACTGCGTCACCAGGCCTGCATAAGGAAAAAAGGTGAAGCTGTCTGGACGGCGGTAATTGACGGTCATCTGACCGGTCTCATCGACAGGAATCTCCCATGTTTTTTTGGCACCCGTGACGCGGACGTGCTGGCCGAGAACGACTTCTACTGCATCGGTGTCGAGCCCTTCGCTTTGCAGCAGGGCCTGCAACACCAGGCTGGGGAAAACATGCGTCCCGCAACGCACGACGAGCGGCAACTGACGGCGCACACCGTCCGGGCCGGGCGGGGAGTTCACAAAACCGACGTGGGAACTCTCGGCGATGATCTGGACGGGCAGCAGGCCGGTGTCGTTGCCAACGAGACGGGCGGGATCGCCCTGGAAACGGGTGATGGCTTTGGTGTTGCCCGCATACTCGGCGGCGAACTTCGGCTTGTTCTCCAATGTTTCCGCGGCGGCGGCGGTGATGGAGGAAGGCAGGAGCGCCAGCCCGTCGCCAAACTTCTGATCCATGACCGGATCGGCGCTGGGCTCGGTGAAGAGAAGATCGAAGGCCACGGCTGCTGGCGGACGGGCGGCAAGCTGCGTCATCAGTCTGCCGTGAACTTCACGCGGCCACGGCCATCGGCCAAATTGGGCCAGCGCATCCTCATCAATCCCCACGACGAGCACCTTGGAATGCGCCGCAGGGTCTGCCGCCGCACGCGCCTGAAAGCGCCAGTCGAGTGTGAGGTTTTCAAGTTCCTGGCCCAGCCGGGTGTGACTGAGACCAAGGACCAGCAGCAGCACCGCAGGCAGCAATTTGATCACTAATTTCAGACTGCCGAGCCGCTTCTTTTGCATGGAGTGTGACGCGATGGGTTCAGGGGATGAAGGATGTTCCGCCCTGCGGTCAATACCTCATGTTCATGCCGAAGTGCAAGCGGCCGGGAGGCGTGTCGGTGATGCCTGAGTGCTTCAAGGCCCAGCCGTAGGCCAGGCGGAGGTCAAAGTGGTCGCTCACGCTGTAGCGCAGACCCAGGCCGACGCTGTGGAGTTCCTGATCCGGTTCGGACGTGAGCTCACCCACGCTGGTGAGGTAGGCGTAGTCGTAAAACGCGAAGGCGTTCAGCGTGTCCTCCTCGCCGCCCCATTTCGTCAGATGCATGGCGGGAAAATTGAATTCCATGCTGGCCTTGATGCCGGAGTCGCCACGAGCGGAGCTTTCCTGATAACCACGCACGGTGCGGTAACCGCCCGCGAGTGTCTGCTCGGTGGGCAGGAGGCGGTATTTGGAATACTGGCCGGCCACATGCAGGGCGATGGAGAAGTCCTTTGGAAGACGCAGGAGGCGGTCCAGCTCCGCCAGGGCATACCAATAGTCCGCCTGGGAGGCGGCGCGGAGCTGATCAAAGGCGGCGTAGGTGTTGCGGCTGAACAGGTTACCAGGGCTGTAAACACCGCTGGCTGCGATGCGTGTGTAACCGAGCTTGTCGCTGATGATGGCATCATAGCCGATGCGGAACTGCATGACCTGCGCGTCGTTCGTGGCCAGTGACTGGCCACCGAAAAGGATGTCTGACGTCGTGCTTTTGTAGTCGGCAGCGAAGGCCAGCTTGTGACGGACCCGGCTCCAGGCGCTGGCGATGGGAATGGTGTAGGCGGCGGTAAGCTGCTGGCTCCTGCCATTGATCCCCAGCTCGGCGCCTGATGGTCCAACCTGCACCGCATTGTCCGCCGTCACACCGATCAACTGCAGGCGATGCCGCCAGGGGAAGGGTATGCTCCAGACCAAGGCGTGCGCCTTGAGCCGGTCCAGCTCCTGATTGCCGGAGAATTGATACGCAAGCGACTGCTCCGTGCCGAGGACTTGATACCAGTTGAAGCCAGCGGACACTTCATTCAAACCCGTGGCCACGAGGCCGGAATTGGCGTAGCCCGCATAGACTTGGAAGGGCTTGATCTCCTTTGTCTTCAAAATGACATCGCTGGAGCCCTCCGTGGCACCGCGCTCATAAACGACCTTCACATTGCGGATGGGGTTCTCATTGAGCCATGCCACGTCTTTGCCGATCATGGAGGTGTCAATGCGGGCACCCGGCTGCAAACGCACCTGGCGCATCATGTAGCCGGTGTTGGAGTGCTTCGCGCCTTCGACACGCACCGTGCCCAGCACGGCCTCACGCACCATCACCTGCACATTGCCGCTGGTGATGTCCTGCTGCGGCAGATAGGCGTCCACCAGCGGGAAGTCGGTGGTTTGATACGCCTTGTTGATCTTCTTCACCATGCGGTTGAGCAAGGCCATGCTGAGAGGCTGCCCCATGAACTCGCTCTGCAGATTTTCCGCGAGCTGCGCCGGCAAATGCAAGGCCGGGTCAACCACCATGACGCCGCGCATGTCCTTGGGAAGGGGTTTGGTGGCTTTGGAGATCAATTGCAGCCCGCGCAGATTCACGCCCAAGGGCTTGGGATCGCCTTCGTCATTGGCTTTGGCCGTTGGCGGTGTGGTCGCAGGTTCAGTGGATGCTGCGGGCGCTTCTCGCTGAGCCGTCGGTGGCCGCACTCGATCCACCAAGTTTCCAGCGCCGCTCCCTCCCTGCACTGATTGAGCGAAACTGCGATGAGCAAGTCCATGCATGAGCAGGAGAACCCAGATGAAAGGCATGAATGAAGATGATTTCATAAGGCAAAGAGCAGCGCGGTCAGCGTGTCGCGTGGTCGAGTTCCTCCACACTCTGTTGGTTGGTTGCGGCGCTTAATTGAGCGATGATCTGGGTACTCGGAGGAATCGCATCGAGAGCGAGGCTCTGAATGCCGTCCCCCGGCAGCAGCATGCCTGCTCCTTCACCTCCGAGCAGCAGCGACAACTCGCTGCCTGCCTGTGCCGAGAGCACGGCTGCCATGGCTGAACGCATTTGAGGGCTGGTGGGAGCACCTGCGGGGCTCATTCCGGCCAGTCCATGAGATGCATTGATGATGACTTCACCCGTGCCCCCCAGCGCGATCGAAAGCTCGGCAAACGCGCCGGGTGTGATGATGGCCGCCAGGACAGACTGGATGTAACCGGGCACCGTCTTTCCCTGCAAGTCCACGGCAATGCTGCCCATCAGGCTGTCGATCCGCGCGGTGCCATCACCACCCAACGTCGCAAAGAGCCTGCTGTAGATTTCAGGACTCATGCTTTGATTCATGCCTTGCAGAACTCCGGCTGCTGGCGGTGGGCCACCCAGGACCATCGACTGCGCACCAAACTGGCTCGTCACGGTCACTTGGTTCAATCCGATCGCACCGAACGACAGTTCGCTCAAAGCAAGCAGGCTGAAACCTTCGTCCAATTGCGCCATCGCACGTGGGCTGGGAGGACCGCTGCTGGGATCCACCGAGACCAGACCGGTGCTGGAACGCACGCCCATCGTGCCGTCACCGCCCAACGCCAGGCTCAACTCGCTTTCGGCCGCCGCCGAGGTCGTGGCTCCCATCTGCGATTGCAGCCCGAAGCTGGGAGGAGCGCCTCCTCCTGCGGAAACAAGGCCGAAGCTTTGACCAATCGATCCGCTCAAACTCGCCACCAGGCCGCCTGACAAAGCGGCTGCTCCGCCAGCACTCAGACCGGCCAATGAAGCACCCGGCGATGCGCCCGATGTGCCAGTCGAATTAAAGTTATTGGTCTGCGACGACGAGCCTGATCCCGGGCCGCTGCCGGGCTGGGCGTTTTGCAGCAGCACGCCACCGATGGGCGATGGCGGCGGAGCCGGTGGAGGAGGCGGCGGTGGTGCCAACGCAAATTGGGCGAATGTGATCGTGCCGAAGCCAGAGCGTGTCAGCGGTGAGCTCGTCACCGCCTTGCCCTCCACCAAGAGCTGGTTGCTGCCACTACCAGCGTTGAGATACTGCGAGAAGAGGAAGAAGTTCGTGTCGCTGTAGTCATTCCCGGTGCCGAGATCCATGCGGATGGCCGACACGTTCTGAAAGGCATAGATCCGGCTGCCGGCGGCGATCTTGTCCGCACTGATGGTGTAGTTCTGACCGGTCGTGAGATTGGAATCATTCAGGCTGATCTGCGCCGTGCCGCCAACACCATTGAGCACGCCGTTGATGACGGATTGATTGGCGAGCACAAACTGACTGGCCGTGAGTGTCACGGCGGCGGTTCCGGTGCTCGAAATCGTGGCGCCACTCACCGCAATGCCGGAGGCACTCAACGCAATCACTCCACCCTGCGAAGTGATGTTTTGACGAACCAACAAACCATCCGCGCTGGTTGTGGAGACACGAATGTCACCCGCAGCGCTCAGACCGCTGGCAGTGCCAAGGCTGCCGATCATCAAACCGGTGCTGTTTGCCACCGTGATGGATCCCACGGTGCCAGCAGTTGCCAATGTGCCGATGGCATTGGACGAGTTTGCAAACGTGAAATCGCCAGTCCCGGCCAGGATCAAGCCCCCTGCGATCACAGCGCCGTTGCCAATCACCGCTCCACTCAGGCCGTCTCCACCCGCTTCGCCAAGCACCACTATGCCTGCAACTCCCGTCGTGATGTTGCCCAAGGTAGCCGTTGTCGCGTCGATGACCCGCACTGCTGTGGCCGTGCCGTTCGTCGTCGTCAGCGCTCCCGCCAAATTGATCGCTCCATCGTTGCCATCTACAAAGATCGTTCCCGCTCCCGCATTCACCGTGCCTCCGGTGCTCGTTATACCCACTCCTGCTAGGCTCACATTGCCACCACTCGTCGTGATGCTGTTGCTGCCCAGCGCCAACGCTCCGCCCGCCGTCGCAATCGTCGCCGCGCCGCCATGGGTCACCACATTGCCTGTCACATTCAAGCCGCCGGTCGTGTCATTGAACGTGAACGCCCCAGTGCTCGTGAACGCTCCTAAATTGCCCACCGTGTTCGACTGATTCAACGTCGCCGTCGTTCCCGCACTGCCTGTCAGCGTTCCCGTCGTGCTGACCACTCCTCCACTCTGGCTGATCGCCCGACCTGCGGTCAGCGTCACCGTCCCCGCGTTGCCATTCACGTTGCCTCCCAGCGCCATGTCATTTGCACCTGTCGTCACCAGCGTCACTCCTGCTCCAGCCACGCTGCCCATGCTCACCGCCAGATTGCCGCCCGTCGTCGTGATGCTTGCCACACCGTTGTTGCCCGTCGTCACCTCACCCGTCACGTTCAAACCGCCTGTCGTGTCATTGAACATGAACGCCCCATTGCTGGTGAACGTCCCCAAATTGGCTACCGTATTGTTGCCGCCCAATGCGACCGTGCTGCCGGTGTTTCCCGTGAGCGTGCCAGCATTGATGGCTCCCGTCTGTGTCACTGCTCCATTCAGGTTGTCTCCCCCCGCTTCGCCCAGCACCACCGTGCCTGCCGCTCCCGTTGTGATGTTGCCCAAGGTAGCCGTCGTCGCGTCGATGACCCGCACTGCCGTGGCAGTCTCGTTCGTCGTTGTCAGCGCTCCCGTAAGATTCACCGCCCCATCATTGCCATCCACCAAGACGGCTCCCGCTCCCGCATTCACCGTGCCTCCGGTGCTCGTCACACCTTCTCCGGCCAGGCTCACATTGCCACCAGCGGTCGTGATATTGCTGCTGCCCAGCGCCAGTGCTCCTCCTGCCGTCGAAACCGCCGCCGCACCGCCACGGGTCTCCACGTTGCCCGTCACATTCAGCCCGCCGGTCGTGTCTTTGAACACAAACGCCTCCGTGCTGGTGAGCGGTCCCAAATTGACCACCTTGTTGTTGCCATCCAACGTCACTGTGCTGCCGCCATTTCCAACCACAGTGCCTGCGTTGATGGCTCCTGTTTGAGTCACTGCTCCGTTCAGATTGTCTCCACCCGCTTCGCCTAGAGCCACCGTGCCTGCGGCTCCCGTCGTAATGTTGCCCAAACTCGCTGTCGTCGCATCAATGACCCGCACCGCTGTGGCCGTTCCGTTCGTCGTCTTCAGCTCTCCCGCCAGATTGATCGCACCGTCGTTGCCATCCACCAGAATCGTTCCGCCTTCAGCGTCCACCGCTCCTCCGCTGCTCGTTACGCCGGTTCCCGTCAGGCTCACATTGCCGCCGTTCGTAGTGATGCTGCTGTCGCCCATTGCCAGCGCCCCACCCGTCGTTGAAATCGTCACCGATCCGCCACGGGTTTCCACATTCCCCGTCACATTCAAGCCGCCAGTGGTGTCTTTGAACACAAACGCCTCCGTGCTCGTCAACTCGCCCAAATTGACCACCGTGTTGTTGCCATCCAACGTCACCGTGCTGCCGCCGCTTCCCACCACCGTGCCAGCGTTGATGGCTCCTGTTTGAGTCACCGCTCCGCTCAGGTTGTCTCCACCCGCTTCGCCCAAAGCCACCGTGCCTGCGGCTCCAGTCGTGATGTTGCCCAAACTCGCTGTCGTCGCGTCGATGATCCGTACCGCTGAGCTCGTGCCGTTCGTCGTCGTCAATGCTCCCGCTAGGTTGACCGCACCGTCGTTGCCATCCACCAGAATCGTTCCGCCACCCGCATTCACTGTGCCACCGGTGCTTGTCACTCCGACTCCTGTCAGGCTTACATTACCGCCACTCGTCGTGATGTTGTTGCTGCCCAGTGCCAACGCGCCACCCGCCGTCGAAACTGACGCAGCGCAACCACGAGTCTCGATACTGCCTGTCACATTCAAGCCGCCGGTCGTGTCATTGAAGGCGAACGCTCCCGTGCTTGTAAACGTTCCCAAGCTGCCCACCTCGTTGTTACCGTCCAACGTCACCGCACCACCGGTGTTCCCGATCAGTGTGCCGGCGTTGATGGTTCCCGTCTGCGTCACGAGACCACTCAGATTGTCTCCTCCGCCATCGCCCAGCACCACCGTGCCAGTCGCGCCAGTCGTGATGTCGCCCAAAGTCACCGTTGCCGCGTCGATGATCCTCACTGCGCTGCTCGTTCCATTCGTTGTCGTCAATGCGCCCGCCAAATTGATCGCGCCATCGTTGCCATCCACCAAGATCGTTCCATTTCCAGCATTCACTGTGCCTCCGGTGCTCGTCACCCCAACTCCCGTCAGGCTCACATTGCCACCAATCGTCGTGATGCTGCCCTCCAGCGTGATGCCCGCCCCAGCATTGATGAGGACATTCCCCGTGGTCGTGCCGATCATGGTGCAGAATTCAAGCAACACCGAACGCGCTGCATTGATCGTCACATTGCCTCCACCTTGCGAATCGATGACGCCGGTGCCTGCGTCGGTGTTGAGCATGAGAAAATCGCAGTCCGCGTCGATGGTGAGCGCATTGGCAGAGCCCCAGGTTACCGTGCTTTTCACAATGATGTTTCCGCTGCCACCTTCTGCTCCAAGTTTGGTCTGAATCTTGAGATTGGCCGAGTCGAGAAAACATGCGACATCCGCTGCGTCGAGGGTATTGGCTGGCCGGGGACAAGGTGCCCAACTGTCAGGATCAGCGATGACGATCTCGGTGGCTTTGATCAGCAGGTCACCGACACGGCCATTGGCCGCGCTCAAATCCACACGTCCGGTGAGGCGGTCAATGTCCAACGATTCCTGGGCCGAGAGCTCCACTTGTCCGCCGTCGCCTGAAACCATCCCGCCTTGCGCCTGCACACTGCCCTGGAAGATGAGCCCCCAACTGCCCGTCACCACCACTTTCCCGCCATCGCCGTTTTCGAGCGCGTTTGCTGTCAGCAGCGCTCCGCAGTGGATGGTGACGCAGGACGAATTCACCAGGCTGCTCTCCACTCCAGCGAAGCCACCACCGGCAAAAATGCTGCCCCCGCCCGTGGCGCCGTTTGCGCTGATCACTGACTCATCCTCGAGCGTTAGTAGATTGCCCCCAAGCCGAATCTCCCCGCCTTTTCCGGCAGTGCTGTCTGCACGCACCATGCCCGCGATCACGGTTTGCGAAGCGGATGCCGCATCGGTTCCAGACTGGGCCTCGGAACCAATGCTGATCTGGCCGCCTTCGGTCGCGCCATCGGCGCTGACCAACACCGCACGCCGAATCTCGACTTCTTCTCCCGTGATGGAGATCTTGCCCCCTGCCCCATCGGGACCATCGGCATCCACGCGTCCGCTGATCGTCGTTTTGCCTTTGCTTCCGCTGCTCACCCTGATTTGCCCGCCATTGCCCGAGGTGCCGCGAGCCACCAAGGTGCCGCCGCTTTGGATTTTGCCGCCGTCGGCGCTGAGCAGGATTCTGCCACCCTGACGAGTGACTCCTGTGGCGGCGACACGTCCGGTGTTGCGGATGGCCAGCGCATACACATTGCCGCCGTGCGCCTTCAACTCTGCCACATTGGCCTCGATGACGCCGCTGTTGCTCACGCCGGTCTTTTTCCTGGAGCCCGCAGCATTACGCACCACCACCCGCTCGTCACCCACCGGCATGATCAGCACCTCAGAACCCGCCGCCAGCCCCACCGTGCCGTTGGGAGCCCTGATGGTTCCCGAGTTGGAGACTTGGTAGCCGATCAAAAACACATCCCCTGTGGAGGCCCGGATCATGCCCGAATTCTTCACCGCCGCCTCCGATGAGCCTTTGAAAACCATTTCACCGCCGGCCATGAAGGCGGAATTGCCGAGGTCTAGTGTGGAGGCCGTCAGACTGCCCACATCCACCGTCGATCCTTGGCCGAAAATGATGCCATTGGAGTTGATCAGAAATAGATGACCGTTTGAGGTCAGTGTTCCATTCAGAATCGAAGGATCACAACCCAGTACGCGGTTCAGAGTGGCTGACGTGGTATTCGGCACGATGAAATTTGTGCGCTCACCCGCCGCGATCGAGAATGACTTCCAGTCGATGACCGCGCGGTCAGAAGATTGTAAAATCGTCGTCAATCCGGGCACGGAGTTCTGAATATGGGCATCACCATTGATGACAACACCACCGATGGGATTGCCGAGGCATGAAAGCCTCATGCCAAGGGCACAAATCCACATCCCGGCCAGGATGCAGGCATGGATCGTCCGCAAAAATGGGCGCCCCGAAGCCATAAGTATTAACGCTTCGGCTCGTCAGCAGATGCACCATCAAGAGGAACGATGACCACGTCACCTTCCTTGGTTTGCACGTAGCCCTTGCCATTTTCGACCGCGACAGAATAGAAAGCGCCCTTCGCCACCGCAGTGCCGCTGGGAGTTTTGATCTTAAAGTCCGTCTTGCCCTTGCCACCGGGATTTACCAAGGCTCCGACCGTGCCTTTCTTCAGATCCAGCAACACTTTCGAGGTGTCCTTTGAATCCACCATTTCCGATACCAAGACTTCAGAGCCTGGTCCGATCTGGACAGCGGAGGTCGTGGTCATAGTCACCGTCGCCCGCGAATCAGCACCAGTCCTGATGGTGCTGCCCGAACTAACAATGCTGCCTTCCTTCAACGGACGCTCCTGCGCACCGAGCGGAGTCTCTACCACATTGCCCATCACCACTGTGACTTTACCGGTCTGGGGTTCCTGCTTTTGCACATTGGCCGGGATAACATCCACTTTGCCGTGCTCGACTTTGACGAAGCCTTTGCCATCTTCGACCGACACCGCATACATTGTACCGCGTGCCGCCGCGATACCCGTGGGCGTTTTAATTTTGAAGTCCATCACCGCCTGCGCCTGCGGCTGGATCAGCGCCCCCATGCTGCCCGCCTTCAGATCGATCAACACTTTGGGGGTCGCATCTGAATCGACCAGTTCCATGAAGATGGCCTGGGAATTCTCCGCGATTCTGACGGCGGATTGCTTCGTCGTTTTGATGACGGCCCGGGATGCCACACCCGTTTTCACCGTCGATCCCACCGGCACTGCGTCGCCCACTTTGAGAGGCTTCTCCGCACTTCCATCGGCAGGAACCAGAGTCACGCTTCCCACGGCGATCGAAACGGTACCGCTCGAGTCAGCCGCCAAACCTTGTCCGCATAGGACGAAGAGCAAGACGCAGAGAAAAGTTTTCATCGGACAGTGTGAATTGTCGTCCATATAATTGCATGTTTGTTAAATGATCCTAGCGAAGATATTCTATTATTAGTCGCATACGCTAAAATAGTTGTAAGGAAATCCTAACAAGCACAGCATTTTTGCGATAAACGTCTTACATTTCACTCACATTTGAGGCGATGGCGATCAATCAGACGCTCACCCTTCCTCTCAAAGAATGCCCGATGTTTCCTCTTCAAACACATATCCTCATCCCATCCAATGCGCCGTAGAGTGGAGCCAACAGTCGGAATTGAACCGACGACCGGCGGTTTACAAAGCCGCTGGGGATGCTGATTTATCAAGGGGCCATGATGCCAGTCCGCTTGCAATCCGCTTATTACGCTTGATTTCCGCCCCTTTCCTCGTGATGCTCTGACATGCGCACGAAGCGACAGGGACGCCGGAAACCCATCAAGCAGCACTCTATCGGCGGGGTGACAGTGACCATCCAGAAATGCGCGAAGCCAGGCTATCAGGCCGTCGTCGTGCTGCGGAAGGATGGACGCCGGGAGGATGAGAAATACTGCCGCACGCTGGCGGAGGCCAAGACGAAGTTTGACGAGTGGGCTACGGATGTCGGGAACACGGGAGCCAAGACCGCTGCGGAAGTGACGGACGCCGACAAGCGGCTCCTCATGGAGTGGAAAGAGCGGCTGGCCGCGCATGGCAGGACGACCGTGGATGCCTTCACGCACTACCTCGCCCATCTGGAGCGGTGCAAGACGAGCATCACCGTTGCCGCGCTGTGTGACAAGTTCCAGGCGCTCAAGACGAAGGAGCACAAAAGCCGCCGCTATCTGGACGACCTGCATTACCGGCTGGGCATTCTCGCCGGGGAGTTTGGCGGGCGGATCGCTGCCGACGTGTCCACCGATGACGTGAGTGCATGGCTGGCCGGGATGAACGCGGCCCCGCAGACGGTGAAGAACTACCGCACCATTGCCCGGAGCCTGTTCAGCTACGCCGTGAGCTTGAAGGCGTGCGCGGAAAATCCGGTGGATAAAGCGTTCAAGCCCACCAAAGCAGATACCGAGGTGGGCATCCTCACGGTGAAGCAGGCGGCGGCGCTGCTGCATGCCGCGCATGAGCGGCCCGACATCCTGCCCGCCATCGCCATCGGGCTTTTCGGTGGCGTGCGTGACGCGGAGATTCACCGCCTCGACTGGAGCGAGATCGGTTTCGAGTCCGGCTTCATCACCATCAAGCCGACGAAGGCGAAGAAGAAGGCCCGCCGTTTGATCGAGCTGCGGCCAGCACTCCGCGCATGGCTGGAGCCGCTGCGAAAGATTTCCGGCCCCATCTGGCCCGCAGGCGAGCGTGGGCGCATCCTGCATGAAGCCGCACGCGAGGCCGCAGGGCTTACCGAATGGCCGCACAACGCGCTAAGGCATAGCTTCGCCTCCTACGCGCTGGCGAAGTGGCAGAACGCCGCCGCGCTGGCGCTGGAGATGGGGAACAGCGCCCCGGTGCTGATGGAGCACTACCGCGAGATCGTCATGCCAAAGGACGCGGAGGCATTCTGGAGCCTGACACCGGAAGCCGTGCTGCATGCGGAGAACATCATCACGCCGACGAAAGCGAAGGCCGCCAAGCCGGAGCGGCGCAAGACCACGAAGGCCGCATGAGGGGGCGGGGGGATGCGTAACGTGCGTGATCCGTGATCTTCATATCCATTCCGAGCCGAGAAATTTTTCTCCATTGGATGGTTCGACTGCTATCACAGTGCGGCTGTAGTATTCGCGCTCATGTGTTGGACGATGCCGTCACGGTGAGGTGTTTTGATTCTGCTGCATTCTGTTGCTTTCTGTGAGCTAGGATGCGTGAACAACTTGTGGTTGCTGTCACAGTGCAGGGTGTATCATTCGCCAGCATGGACATGAAAAACCGTGCAAACGAAGGAAACGGCAGGCACTACAACCGGCCCCAACAGGAAGCGAAGCGGCTGGGCATCTCGCGGCGGCAGCTTTCAAACTGGATGCGAGATCGCACCATTCCATTCATCAAACGGGGGCGGGTGATTCTGCTGAACCCGGCGGCGGTGGATGAGGCATTGGAGCGTTTCGAGAACAAGGAGGGTGCCAGGGCGTGAAGATCCTTCATCTACTTCCTGAGAGCGTTGCTGACGTTCTACTTCCCGCTGTGCCAAGTGCCCGAAAAAAAGACGGGCGGCGCGGTTTCACATTCACAAGGGAGCGGCAGCTATGAGTGACAAAATCGAGGATGCTGATGTTTCGCTCGTCATTCAGGACCAGCCGAGAACTGAAATCTATTGGGGTGGGAGGGGGCATCTGATCATCAAGCAAACGTGCTCGGTTTTAACTGACGACGGCCTGGTGTTTTTCAATCCCGTGGCGGTGCCGAAATTGATTCGCTGCCTCCAAGAGAAATACGATGAATACGCTGCCTGGGATTCGCCCGTGCATCCTGCGGCTACGCATCAAAGCATCGCGCCACCGACACCCGAACGGATGCCGCCGAAGCCACAAAAAAAGAAGGGGGCGGGGTCGTGAGTGCATCGGGGAAGTTCTTCAACTACCCGTTGATCGTGCAAGCCTACGGCACATCGCCGAAGGAGCGGTTGGAGACGCTGGTGATGTGGGCCATCATCGACGTGGGACAATCGGCGCGGGAAACTTGGGAGAGCCGGACATACGATGCCGGTGGTTATGTTGCCCAAAGGCGCATCGACAAGCTGATTGAAATGCACGACCTAGATTACGCCGACGATGACGGGCTGGCATGGGCGCTGGGCGTGGAGACGCTGGGGCTGAATCCGAAGTGGCGCGATGCAAAGACTTGTCTGGCCGCTCATGCACGACTTGCATCGTTCATTGAACGGATGCCACAGCAGACCGGGCGCACAGCCAAAGAATTGTGCTGGGTGCGCGGGATGAAAGCCGAATGGGTGCTGGCGGCACACAGGCACGAAACCCAGCGGCAGGGTGAGCAGTTGAGCTACTCGCATTGGGCGGTGCTGTCGGCGGTGCTCTCGAAGATCGGGACGAACAAACCGCCATGCAAGACCGTGACCTGGCCTGAGATACAGCGGCGGGTGCTTGGCTATGTGACGACCGAGGAAATGCAACTGGCACTTCCTTTCCGTCAGGACGGTGCTGAGCCGCTGAGCCGCGACATGATCGACCGTAGAACGCAGCAACTCGCGGTGTGGGGCTTCTTTATCCGCCATGTGCCGAGGATCGGGCGCAAGAGCCTGCCCGCGTGGTATGGGTCGGGCATCGACCAAGCCGCCTTGGTGAAGATCGCCGAGGCTGCCAAGGTCAAACGCACAGGCGGATGGAAAGCACGCTGGCAGCAGCAGCAATCAGAGCAGACCGCACTCATCCAGAAGGTGATCGCCTTCGAGCAGGTGGCACAGGCCGAGCAGACACCCGCAACGGAGGCATTCAAAGTGCTCCGGCAACGGGCTGTGTGATGGTCACTGAGTAAAGACACCCCTGCACGCTGGGGGCTTGTGAAACGCGGCCTTCCTTCCATTCCGTGTTGGAGGCGTCACTGACTCGTCCGTGATTCGTCACGGATGCGTCCAGATACCTGCACTACTGCCCGCACCGACACCCGCACTACTGCCCGCACAGTATGGAATGACCCTCTGAAAGAAGAATCTGAAAAAGAAGAATCTTTGTGTGCAGGCTCATCACGATGAGCCGCACCCTCTATTTTCCTGAGATTCAGAATCCCGGATCATCGCCAAGCCTTATTTCAGCAGCAGCACCCGCACGGCTCGCTCCACGCCATCCACCTTCATCATCCAGCCGCCGTTGCCTTGATAAATCATCACGCGTGGCCCATAGGCATAGCGGTAGTGGTAATAGAAATCACTCTGCTGCCAAACCTGCCCATTCAACAGCTTGAACACTTTTTCACCCTCAAAGCCCGTGAACTCACCATCAATACTGCTTTCGATAACTCCACGTCCTACCGCCACCGGTGCGGCCACCGCCGGTGCCGCTGGGCGCGAGTTCAGCACATTCATCGCCAGTCGCAGTTGCTCATCGCGTGCCTGCTGATTGTAGCTCACACCATTCACCACGCCACCCTGCGGATTCGCTGCACACCATTCATAGGTCATCACCGCTTGCAGGCAAAGATCATACGGCTGTCCTGTCACTGCTTGATATTGTTGCGCTTGTAGTTGCTGCCGCGTCTGGCCGTTCTGCCCCACTGGCAGACGCGCAGAGAGCGTCTGATACAACCCTCCGCCCTCGGCATCATAGCCGGGTCTTGCTCCATCAAAGGTTTGTTCCACCATCTCCATCGCCGTGATCTTCTCCAGCAGATATGTCCGCCAACCCTCGCCCTTAGCCGATTGTGACGCTCCTTCACGAAACCAGCCAGAGAGCGCCCAATGGCCCGCCGTTGTCACTCCCAGCAAATGCGGTTCGACCAGTCGCGGCCCTTCTGCCCCGTTGTCGTAGGCGATCATCAGTATCTTGCGGTTTGCAATGGCAGCCGCGATGTATTCATCCATCCGCATCGCCTGCTGCTGTGCCTGCGGCGTTGATGGGGCAGGAATGGCGGCTGGCCTTGCCCTGATGTTGTTTAATTCGCGTTCAGCCTCTGCGATCATCTCCGCGTTTTTGCTCGTCTGACCGTAGCGTGCTCGAATTTCCGGCGGCAGTTGAGAAAGTGGGATGATTGCAAACCCGTCTGCATGCATCACTCGAATTTCAGCGGGTGAGGTTTTAGTTACCTTCACCTGCTTGTAGAGCTTGCCATCCAGCGTCCTGAGTTCAGGAAACTCATCCGCTGCTCGCAGCATGACGGCAAAGGAAAAAAACGCCGCAGAGATAACGAACATTCTCATGCGCCGATCTCACCACAATCCCTCGAACTCGTCAACCGCGCTGGGCGTTCACGAAAAAAGAGGCCCGGCGCGTCACACGGCGTTTCTGTGCGTGCTGGCTACATCTTGACCATCTCCAGCCTGACCTTGCGCCCGAGTGCCTTGGCAGCACGGGAAAGGGTGCCAAGCGTGACACTGGGGTTCTCAGGATCGAGCAGGCGGTCAAGCTGGGCGCGTGAGGTGGACATGCGGCGGGCCAGGGCGACTTTGGAGACGCTGCCCTTCCGCATGAGATCGGCAATCTTGAGCGCGATGGCACGCTTCACGGCCACGGCCTCGACTTCTTCGAGGATGCCTTCCTCCGCGAGGAA
Organism: Akkermansia muciniphila; assembly: GCA_945882215.1. Lineage (GTDB taxonomy): Bacteria > Verrucomicrobiota > Verrucomicrobiia > Verrucomicrobiales > Verrucomicrobiaceae > Prosthecobacter. Next base: position 15,445 of record CAMCWM010000122.1, read on the forward strand.
GCTGTCGAAGCTGCTGCCGCGATGGGGATTCTTAACCTTGGCTGTTTTGGATGTAGGCATGTTTGCGTTTCAGGGCGAGCGCCCTGTCCTCCGTTGGGGTGCGTTGGGTCTTTTTGATTAAGCCATGCAGGAGGATGATTTCCTCCTGATGGACGATGAAAAGGGTGCGGGCGATGCGTGTCGGCAGGCGGGTGCGCACCTCCCAGAGGCCATCACCGAGGCTGTCCACCAGCGGCATGCCAAGCGGCCAGCGGTATTGCACGGTCTTGATGTCCTCGCCGATGGTGCGGCGCTCGTCTGCGGGCAAGCCCTTCAACCAGTCCCGCACGGGTTCATTGCCGGAAGCGGAGCGGTAGAAGATGACGTTCAGCGGGCGGGGTGCGGGCACGGGTGGAAAGGCTTGCTTGGCTGACAGTGTATCATTTTCGGTGCATCTGCCAAGCGATGATTCCCGGAAGTGATGCCCGCCCCGATGGCCGGGCCGCCCTTTTCTTTTTTGCCGGGCAGGATGCATCGTGATGAATGAGGAGATCAACGGCAGTGCTACCAGTGCGAAAACCATGCCCGGCGCGTCACAGGCCGATTCTGTGCGTGCAAGAGGGCCATAAGAGAATTCAGCCAAGCGGGAGAGTGGCAACGGCAGGGAACGGCCAAAATAGGAACGCCAGCGAGGTCATTCTGCGGGCTGTCGTATCGCTATCCCACCCCATGAAAAAGCTGTGGAGCAGTTCACGGCGGGGAATGATCCAGCCGCCGGAAGCGGAGCACGGCAGGCAGGGAGCGTGCCGAGATCGAGGCCGGAGCCGCTGGAATGGGTTCTGCGGGCGGGAAAAATCGTCCATTGGCCGTTCCGGTTTCAAAAACCGCAGGTGTTCCAATCCGCTTACAATCCGCTTATTTTGGGGCTTTTGGTGCCTTTTCGTGCTTCCCCCTGCTTTCCGATGAATTTCACCGTTTGGCGCTGGAAGCCTTGATTTTAGGGCTTTCCAGCGATTTTAGAGTGGAGCCAACAGTCGGAATTGAACCGACGACCGGCGGTTTACAAAACCGCTGCTCTACCGCTGAGCTATGTTGGCATCGCGAAGGGCCGCGATAGTAAGCGGCCATGCTCATTCGGCAAATGGATTTCAACAGGTTGGCAGAGAGGAAAGCTGATCAAACAAGACCACTTGCCTCTCCAGCGCGGCAGCAGGAAGGTCGAATGCTTTCGAAATTCATTCGCATGCTCATCACCAGCTCCTCCAACGAACGCGTCAAACACGCCCGCCGTGTGCGCGAAGGCCGTGAGCGTGATCTGATCTTCATCGAAGGCGAGCGCCTCGTGGCCGAATGCGTGGCATCCGCGCTCAATCTGCACGCCTGCTTCACCGCCGCCGAGCCTTCGGCAGCACAACAAGAGCTGCTGCAGCGCATCACTTGCCCCATCTTTCAGCTCTCAGAGTCCGTGCTCGAATCACTGAGCGACACCACCTCCACTCAGGGCATCATCGTCATCGCCGAGCGCCCCTGGCCGACGCTTGATCGCATGTTCGACGACCAAGCGCCGCTCATCCTCGGCCTCGACCGCATCCAGGACCCCGGCAATCTCGGCACCCTCGTC
>CAMCWM010000123.1 GCA_945882215.1 Akkermansia muciniphila
GCCCTCCGGCAGTTGGTGAAACTTGTCGTTCAGATTCACCGGCAGCGCGCTCTCCGGCCAGATCACGAGATCGGTCGAACTCTGACCGTCTTTGGCCGCCGCATACATGCGGGTGAACTGATTGAGCCGCTCGTAGATGCTCTCGGCCAATCGTCCGCTCCAGGCATCCACCTGTGCTACGTTTGGCTGGATCAGCACCGTACGCACCTTGATGTCATCCTTTCGAACCTCCGTCAGCTTCAGCATGCCGTAACCGGCTGTGACGAGCGTCAAGATCAGAGCCACCGTGAAGTCCAGCCGCGTCTTGCACGTCCCTTCCCCGCGATAGGCAAACACGAAACGCGTGAGCGTGTTCCAGGCCGTGCAGGCGACGAACACTGGCAGAAACGACAAGCCCATCACGCCCACGAGATCCGCCGCCTGGATCAGCGGCAGATTGCGATGCATGGCCACGCCGAGGCCGTTCCAGCCGAAGCCGGTGAAGACCGTCGTGCTGCGCAGCCATTCACACGCCACCCACGCCGCCGCGGTGAGGAACGCGCACACCAATGAATGCAGCATGCTGCCCTGCCAGGTGTCCTTCGTCAGCGTTTTGATCCGTGGCTGTGCAAAACGATGCGTGAACCAGGCCCACAACCCAAAATACAGCGCGCAGTACCCCGACAGCCCGATCACCGCGCCAAATCCCATCAACTCCGCTCCCCAGCCCACCCACGAGTCATCCACCGCTCCACCGATCACGCGTGAGGAATGCCGAACCCAGTACAGGTTCGGCAGGAAAAACGCCAGGCCGGCCAGATAGCCGCGCCAGAACGGCCGCACCTTCACATGCTCCACCTCGCGCCACGGCCACAGCACTGCGAGCAGGGGGAATATCCACACCCAGACGGCGAGATTGGAATTCCAACCTGGAAACGCCAGGACGAGAATGACCCCGCTGAGCAGCGGGGCGAGATTTAGAAACAGGCGCGTTCTTTTCAATTCAGTCACGGGCGCGGATGATGGACTGCCCCGTCGATTGCACAACTGACATTCCTGACCATGGCCGATTCCTCCCAAAAGATGTCAGCACATCATTCTCGCCAAACCGCGTTGTTTCCGGCGACACTGACCACCTCACCATGAAAGCAATCGCACTCGCCCTTCTAGCCGCCATTTCGGCCCACGCCGCTCCTACCGGCCCAATCCGCGTGCTCTACCTCGATGCCGAAGGCAGGGAACAAACCGCCGTCGGCCCGCTGCATGAGGCGATGCGTGATCTCGGCCGCGATGCGATCTGGTTTGATTATGCGAAGGAAGCCCTTCCAGCCGAAAACTACGACCTCGTCGTCAAACCCGGCAGTGACTTAAGCCGCGAGGCGATTCTTTCCAAACTCTCTGCCGAACGCAAAGCCAGCTACGAGGCATTCCTGAAGCAACGCGATCCCGAAGAGCGCAAGAAGCACCCGCAGGTGGCCAACTACGAAAAACGTCCCGAACCGCTGACGCTGCAACTCCCCATGAGCGTGAAGGCGAGCATGGAGAGTACCCAGGTGCCCGCCGATTGTGAACTGAAGCTTTTTGCGAGTGAACCCGACATCGCCAAGCCCATCGCCTTCGCATGGGATGAGCGCGGGCGCTGCTGGGTCGTCGAGACGCGGGACTACCCGCATGGCGTCAACGCAAACGGCGAGGGCCAGGACAGCGTGAAAATCTGCGAGGACACCGATGGCGACGGCAAGGCGGACAAGTTCACCGTCTTCGCCGACAAGCTGAACCTGCCCACTGGCATCGTCTTTGCTCGCAAAGGCATCATCGTGGCCGCACCGCCGAAGTTCATCTACCTCGAAGACACCAACGGCGACGACAAGGCCGACAAACGCGAGACGATCATCGACTGCTGGGGCATCCGCGACACGCATGCCCAAGCCAGCAACCTCCACTACGGCTTCGACAACTGGATCTACGGCTGCGTCGGCTACTCCGGCATCGAAGGCATGGTGGGTGGCAAGAAACATCAGTTCGCCATGGGCACCTATCGCTTCAAGGCCGATGGCAGCGCCATCGAGTTCCTGCACCAGTTCACCAACAACGCCTGGGCACACAGTTATAATGATGCGGGCGATCAATTCGGCGGCACAGCGAATGGCGCTCCCATTTTCTTCGGCGGCATCCCCGCCACCGCGTATGAAGAAGGCTCACGCGGCATGACGGCGAAAAAAATCAATGTGGTCGATACCTGCCACACCATCACACCGAACTTCCGTCAGGTGGACGTCTTCGGCGGCTACACCGCTGCTGCGGGCAGCAACTTCATCTACAGCGACGCTTTGTCCGCCCGTTTCCAAGGCAAAGCCATGATCTGCGAGCCCACCATGAAGACCGTCTCCCTCGTCGATGTGCAGCCTGACGGCGCAGGCTGGAAAGCGCTCGACTTCATGAACATCTACGCCAGCAGCGACGAATGGAATTCCCCCGTTCATGCCGAAGTTGGTCCCGATGGCGCCGTGTGGGTGGCCGATTTCCAAAATTTCATCATTCAGCACAACCCGACACCCAGCATGGAACGCGGCGGTTTCGTGGCGACAACGGGCGTCGGCGGTGCGCATGAGAATGATCTGCGCGATCACAGCCGCGGGCGGATTTATCGGATTGTGGCGAAAGACGCACCAAAACGCTTTGCTGGCCCGCTTCCGACGCCCAAAACCACCAGTGAAAACTGGGTCTCCAAACTCAACCAAGATACTCAATATGGACGCCTGTTGGTTCAGAAGGTCTTGGTGGAAGAACAAGCCTTTATTCATGCAGGAAAGGAAAATCTTGTTCCCAACCTCAAAACTGCCATTTCAGCTAACGAAGCCAAATTGGGTGCCATTCACTCTCTTTGGACTCTGCAAGGACTCGGCAAACTCGACGCCAAAACCCACCAATCCGCCCTCATCTCCAAAGACGCCAAACTCCGCCGCAACGCCATCCGTGCCCTCGGCAGCGACAAGGCCGCGCAAGACCTCTTCTTTGGTTCCGGCGTGTTCTCTGATCCCGACCTTCACACACGCCTCGCCGCATTCGTGAAGCTCGCGGACTTTCCCACCACACCGGAAATCCAGACCCTCGTCAAAAAGCTGGCGGCTGATCCTGTCGTCAAAAATGACGAATGGCTCGCCGAGGCGGCGAAGCTGCTCGGGAAGAAGCACAAGGCCCTGAACTACCAGGAAGGACCGAATCTGCTTCCAAACGCCGGTTTTGAAGAAGCCATCGCCCAAACGTGGAAACATCGCGACTATGGCAATCGCCCCGGAAACAAGGGAGCCGAGTGGGCCATCGTCACAGACCCAAAGATGGTCCACAGCGGCAAACAAGCCTTCTGTTGCATCACCCGCGACGACGCGGACACCAGCTTCTTTGCCGATGTGCTGCTGAAGCCGAACACCGACTACAAACTCAGCGCCTGGATCAAAACCCACGGTTTCCGCGGCAAAGCCAGCCTCAACGACCATCTCGGCCGCGCTGAGACCAGCAAGATCACCCGCACGCAAGACTGGGCCGAAGTCGAAGTCACCTTCAACAGCAAGACCCGCGACAAGGCCAGCATCAACCTCCTCCACGTTGGCAAAGGCGACACCTATTTCGACGACGTGAGCCTCGTCGAACTCATTGCCGAAGTCGAAGATGACGAATCCAAGCTCGCTGGTGATGTGAAACGCGGTGAGAACATCTTTTGGACTCACCCCGTGGCCGCGTGCAAAAACTGCCACATCCTCAAAGGCCAGGGCAGCGCCGTCGGTCCCGCGCTGGATGGCATCGCCACGCGCAAAGACGCGGCCTACATCCTCGAAAGCCTCGTGAATCCCAACGCCAAGCTCGCCGAAGGCTACGTCGCTACGCCAATCTCGCCCATGCCGCCGATGAACCTTATCCTGAAGCCGCAGGAGTTTGCGGATGTGAAGGCCTTCATCCTGAGCCTGAAGTAGGGTCTGCGCTGAGAGATCACAAGGCATGTAGGCGTATTCCAGACACTCATGGCCAGAAATATCTCCCCATTTGCCTCTCCACATTGCTCCGGCCCGCTCTCGCGCCGCAGCTTTTTGCAGATGGGAGCGCTGGGTCTCACGGGATGGTCTCTGGCAGACACACTGCGCGCGGAAACCCTCGCCAAGGCCGCTGGAAAGCGGCTCAAGGACAAGTCGGTCATCTTCGTCTGGCTGCCGGGCGGCATGTCGCAACTCGAAAGTTATGACATGAAGCCCAACGCGCCCGTCGAGTATCGCGGAGTGCTCAATCCCATCCGCACCAATGTACCCGGCACGCACATCTGCGAGTTGTTCCCGAAGCAGGCGAAGATTGCGGACAAATTCAACATCATCCGCTCCGTGCATCACGAGTTCGCGGATCACGGCGGTGGTCACAAGCGCTTCATGACGGGACGCAGCCCTGCCCTGCCCGTCGGTTTTGTGAATGACGCGCCTGCGGTGTCCTCGATCATCAGTCGCAAGCTCCAACGCGCCGGTCAAGCCATGCCCACTTGTGTCGCGGGCGTCGATCGCGGACGCAGCGGCATTGACACCTTCTCACTCGGCTCCGCCTACCTTGGTCCCTCGGCCTCGCCTTTCATGGTGGTTGGGGATCCCAGCTCGAAGGATTTCAAGGTCGAGAATATCGGCCTCACGACTGACATGGAATCGCGGATCGACGACCGCATGCATCTGCTCAAAGGCATGGACAATCTCCAGCGCGAGATGGACCGCAGCGGCCTCATGGAGGCGATGGACAGCTTCAGTCAGCGCGCGTTTGGCATGCTCACCACTCCACAAGTGCGCAACGCCTTTGATTTGAGCCAAGAGACGCCCCAAACCCGCGAACGCTACGGCTACAGCACCTACGGCCAACGTGGACTCATGGCGCGCCGTCTCGTGGAAGCGGGCTGCCGTTTCGTCACGATGGTCTGGGAAAACCCCTTCTCCACCACCATCCCGAAGAATTGCACCTACAACTGGGACAGCCACGCGGTGAATTGCGACATGTACGCCGACGCCCGCTGGCGCATGCCCGTTTATGATCAAGCGGCGTCAGCCTTGATCGAAGACATCCACCAGCGGGGCCTCGATAAAGACGTGCTCGTCATCATCACGGGCGAATTTGGCCGCACGCCGAAGATCAACACGCAGATCGGCACGCAAACTGGCGTCAGCCAGCCTGGACGCGACCACTGGCCGAGTGCCATGTCCTTCATCGTCAGTGGTGGAGGCATGCAGACGGGCCAGATCATCGGCGCGACGAATCCGCGCGCGGAATTCCCCATCGAGCGTCCGATGAGTCCGAACGACCTCTGGGCCACGGTTTACCAGCACCTCGGCATCGATCCGAACGACACCTTCGATGACTTCCAAGGCCGCCCGATGCCCATCCTGCCCTTCGGCGATCCGATCAAGGAACTGCTGCCGCTGGCCTGAGCCTGAGTGGCATCCAGCGAGACACCAGCAACGTTAGATTGACCAGGCGGGCAGTCTGGCCTTGATAGCAGGACTCCGGGCCGTCTGGCCTGAACGCAACCCACACACAAACCCCCTCTATGGCACTCTCAGTTGGCTCCAAAGCCCCTAGCTTCACGCTCAAGTCCAAAAACGCCTCCGGCCTCAGCGATGTCTCGCTTCCCGCCGGCAAGAACACCGTCCTCCTCTTCTTCCCTCTCGCCTTCACTGGCGTCTGCACGCAGGAACTTTGCGACATCACCGCTGGCCTCAGTTCTTACAGTGATCTGAACGCCGAAGTCATCGGCATCAGCGTGGACAGCCCCTTTGCGCAGGAAGCCTGGGCGCAGAAAGAAAAAATCGGCATCACGCTGGTCAGCGACCTCAACAAGGAAACCACCAAGGCCTATGACGTGCTTTTCCCTGGTCTGGCCGGCATCGGCGACACCTCCGCCCGCGCCGCCTTTGTCATCGACAAGAGTGGTGTGATCCAATACTCCGAGCAGACTGCAACTCCGAAAGATTTGCCGAATTTCGAAGCTGTGAAGGCGAAGCTCGCGGAGCTGGCCTGATAGACGAATCGCATCTGAAACGCAAAAGGCGCGGGAGGTTGAAACTCCCGCGCCTTTTTGATTTGCTGCAAGCTGATGAAATCAGGATTTCGCAGCCGCAGGTGCGGCTGGCTGCTGCGGATTGGTCTTCGCCGGGGCGTAGTAGTAGCTGGCGTAATTGTAATAGGTGTACTCTTTCAGGTTTGAGCTGGAGCGGTTGAGGATGACGCCGCCAATGTTCACCTGACGTTCGTAAAGCAGATCCAGCGCCTTGCCGGAAAGACGAGCCATGGTGGAAGACATGCGAACCACAAATAGGACGGAGTCGAGTTTCGGCGCAAAGCTGGCCGTGTCATCGGCCACCAGCACCGGGGCGCTGTCGAAGATGACGTAATCGTATTCTTCGCTCATCTCACGCAGCATTTCCTCGGCGGTTTTGGAAAGGAGCATCTCGGAGGTTTGATCGAAGACGTCGCCACGAGCAAGTAGGTCGAGGTTTCGCGTGCTGGTTTCCTGCACGGCATCACGCCAGTGAAGTTTGCCACGCAAGGCCTCGCTCAAACCAGGAGATGACGGCAGCTTGAACAGTTCGCTCACACCACCACGACGAAGGTCACAGTCCGCCAGCAAAACACGCGCACCTGCCAACGCCATGGTGACGGCAAGATTGGAGGTGACAGTGGTCTTGCCCTCGTTGGGCACCGCGCTGGTGATAAGAATGGTTTTCGGCGGCTTGCCCTGCCAGTTTTTGAATAGAATGGAGGAACGAATGTTGCGAAAAGCCTCCGCGTAGAGATGACGGTCGTCGTTTGGACGCAGGAGCGCCACATCACCACGGTTTCTTTGCTCAGGCACCTGACCGAGGACCGATTCAGCCGGGAAGAGAGCCTGGAACTCGCTAAAAGAATTCATGCGGTCATCCAGACGATCAAACAGCAGCAAGATGACGATACCCGCACCTACACCGGCGATAAGACCAATCACGATGGGCATGACCCAATCTTCGACGTTTTCGGAAGCGGCGGTGGCACGCTCCTGAATCGCCACATAGTCAGCCTGGGAATTAAAGACACTCTGAATCTGCTCCACTTTTTCAAACAACTTCTCGTAAGCCATTTTTGCCGACTCAGCCGCCTTCTCAAATTTTTCGTGCTCGGCGATCTTACCGCCGAGATCCAGAGCCTCTTTCTGCTTTTCGGCAATCTGCGCGTCCAGAACCTGAACCCGGCGCTGAATGTCTCCCATTTGAGAATGCATCTCCTGCTGAATTTGGTCAGCATAGGAATCCAAGAGCGCCTTTTGAGCCGCCAGTTCCTCCGTCACATCCTGAACCATGGGATGCTGCTGCTTGAATTGGATCAGCAGCGAATCCAATTTGGTTTTCAACTCCGTGATCTTGGATTTAGTGCGGAGATAATCCTGCTCCGCCATGGTCATGCCGTAACCACCTGGGGACGATTCGGGTTTGATGCCGGAAGGCTGTGCGTTTTCGGGAGCTTTGGCAGATGCTGCCGATGGCGTTGTTCCTGAACTCAGCATCCTCTCCCGCGCTTCCATGGCAGCGTTCACATTGGCAATTGCCAGCTTTAACTCTTCGAGTGTGGTGCGCTGAGTCTCGCGCAGGGATTGAAGGTTGTTCAGAAACTGAGCGGCCGCATTGTTGCCATTGGTGATGGTGATGATGTTGTTGGCCGCCCTGAACTTGGTGAGACGCTCAAGACTCTCCTCCATGACCTTTTGTTTGGTCACCACCTCTTGAAGAAACTGCTGAAGAACCTTCCCCTGCGCCTGCTCGCGAATGCTTTGCCGGAATGAGATGAACTCATCCAACAGCGCATCCAGAAAGATTTTGGTGTATTTGGGCTCGGAACCAGTGGCAAGAATGTTAAAAATGGCCGACCCCTTTGTCTGAGCCACCCGAATCTCCACATCTGAATCTTTCACATCCGGATTCAAGGCCCGCACCCTTTCCAGGGCACGTCGTTTCATTTCAGCGCTTTCGACGGTTTCGATGATGGTACCGTAAAAGTCCGCCTGTTGCTCACGCCAAGTGACGCTGTCATTAAAAACCATCTGACCACCGGCAACTAGTTTGGCCAGAGAACGAAACTCCTGCGGACGTCCAGTGATGCGCAGAGCTTGAACACAGACGCCAATGCTGGCTGTCAGCAGCAAGAACCACCAACGACGGCGCAGCAGGATTTTGTAGCGTTGGAACTTGGCCGAAGCCTCGTGAATACGACTCAGAGTGCTTGACTGTCCCTGTCCGGGAAGATTGAGGGTTTGTTCCATGCGGGTGATTGGCTTCAGGGGGCTGTCCGGAAGTGACAGTTTGGTGTCGTGATACCTCTAAATTGGTCAGGGCGGCAAAGTCGCTCAAATTAGTACTTAAGCCATTGGATTTTTAGACGCTCCCAGTGTTCGATTTTAGCTCGCCGAACCAACCGATTGTCGCAATGCATAGGTCAGCAATGTCCCAACGGATACTGGAGGGAATACATCGACTCAGAAATTGATATTCTTTTCTTCCACGATAATCACGTCGTCCTTGCGAATAAAAATGTCTCGCTCGAGATCTCCCCGTCGCATGATACCATCCACATTCACCAAAATGGTTTTGTTGCCCTGAGGGGTCTTGCGAATGACTTTCACCTTCTCCTTGTTGGCAAACTGTGCAAATCCACCCGCCCGTAGAATGGCTTGGCTGATCGAAATGTCCTCATTGGAGGGCAGGTCGTATTTGCCCTGTCTGGCAACGAAGCCAAACATGACATAAAACTCCAGATCCACCTCACGCTCTCGTATTTGATCATCTGGATTAAGTCTGTCGATGGCAATAACCACCGTGGCGTTTTTGAAAAAGTTCTTCTCCAACTCCCTTTTGATCGTGTAGGCTAAGTCACGACAGGTCTTACCCCTGGCATTGACCAATCCAACGTATGGTGCCTGCACCTCTCCAGTCACTGCGACCACTTGTTGCAGGGCATCACGTCGATCTTCAAGAATTCGTATGCTAATTGTGTCACCGGCCGAGATAGGGCGATTGTTGTCCAAGACATCCATGGATGTCAGCACAGCCGCCCCAGCGTTAAGTGACCCCGTTGTAGGCGCAGCAACCGTTGCTTGCCGAGAAGCTCGTGATGGCTCACCGGAGCGGAACCCAGGATCCTGAGCATTCAAGCACTGAATGGTTATTGATAGAACCAAGATCAAGCAGGATAAATTTTTCATAAGCGAGGGCAAAAAATCGAGAGCAGTTAAACACCATACCGAAACTTCGTGTGGCCAAATATCACACAACAAGGAGACCTGTTTCGCACCCGTTCGTTAAAAATTATAATTGAAACCCAAGATAACGCGCGACTGGGTGGAATCGTTGTTGGCTCCTCTGGAATCGGTAATAAAATAGCGATACCCGAAATTGATGCCCGCTTTGGCAGAGAGGATGTAGTTTAGGTCAAATGAGAAACCATGCTGATCGAAGTCCGCACCCACAGCCACCGAGTCTGCGCGGCCAAAATGGTAGCCAGTGCCGAGTCTGAGTTTTGAGGTCAGCTGATGAGTATAATAAAAATCGACGCCATATTGGCTGATGTCAGACTGTGCACCCGGAAAAGCAGGATTGGTAAAGGATGGCTCTGCATGCTCAAAATAACCCGAAAGTGAGAATCGCCCCCCCTTCCATGCAACCATGGAAAGACCATAGTTGACGAAGTCTGCGGTGATAAAGTTGGAAGCAAGGTTGATGGAGGACTCGTGACCAATGCTCAATGTGTGGCTAAAACGGGCATTGAGCTGATTTGTCAGACTAAAAGTGTAATAATAGCCATTGAGATCTGTGGCATCCCCCGGTCCAAGCGGAGCAAGTACCACAGGATCTTCGAATTCAAAGATCTGCACACCGCCAGCCAGCTTCATTGTGGTTGATTTACCAAGAGGAATACTGACAAAAAGCCCCCAATTGAACATGGTCGCATCATTTAAGGTCGGCTGATCATATTCCAAGAGTGAGACACCGCCTTCCGTGCCCAAAATCCATGTGGCAGTCGGGCTGTAGGTCAAGGAAGCATGAATCGAGTTCATGGTACGGTTAAACTGCTGATTGGCACCGCCGAGCACGTTTGAAATGGTATTGGTCAAATTGAGAGCCAACGCCCAAGCAGAGTTAATTTGCCAGTTTGCCGCAACGCCAAAGTCATTTTGGAAAACTCCAAAACTCGCAGTATTGTTGCCACCCACAAAGGCGTTGTTCACGGCAGGCCTCATCGACATTCGGTCATAAATAGTTATATAAACCGGTCCCGCTTTGATATCGAAGGCCAACGTGCTTCCTGGAAGAAGGTTCAGCATTGTGCCGCCACCATATGAGGCAAGCTCTGGATGATTAAAATAATGATCAACACCAATGCCTGCGGTAAAGCTCAAAACATTGTTTTGAGTGAGCCGGTAATTGGCGCTGACATTCAACAAGGTGCTGCTGATGAAGTCTGAAACGGGGACCGGCGTCCGCTGCACGTTGCTGTTGTATTCGAAGCCTTGGTAAAGTCCCAAACCAATGTTGACAGGGCCAAGCCTCATGTTCCGCTTGCCAGAAAGAAAGGGATCGGAGGTGTAGGTGGGGGCGAAGTAACTCAGGGCCTGCGAATACTGTCCAGAATAACTGGTGTAATCCCCCACCGCACGGGCGGCAAAGGCTGAACTACCGCTGCGCACAGAGGGCTGCGAGATTTCGCGATCAGATCGCAACAATTGTTGCAGGCTTTGAAAGCCCTCTTGATCTTCCTGGCTAACGTAAGCCCCCTTCTCGTAATCGTATACGACATCACCGCTTCGCGCGGCTTGTGTGCCTTTTTTCATCTGGCTGGCACGACTACGAAAATCGTTGAAAAAGTTGCTCGTCTGTGAAGGAGAAACACCAAATTGTGCATTTGCTCCACTGGGCATCAGGAAGCTGGCGACAAGGGTGCATCCCAGCAAGAAAGAACTGATGGCGGCGGTTCGGGAGTGTTTGATCAGCATGACGGGAAAGGATTGGGGCGGGAATTAAACAACGATACAAGCAATTTTGTCAGCTTTTGTCCATATCAAAATTTCCTCCTTTTTGCCACATTCATTTCCTCATTATCAAATAGTTGGGCACATTCCGCTCTGGCTCCAGCCCATTGCATCTGACACAGGCGGCGGGCATTTGACAAATCAGCCCTTGCGTTGGAGTTCTGTGGTCCCCAAACGAAGCTCCAATTGTATCTCGCGTGATGATGCCTTTTCCCAAGATCTACGTGGGGCATCAGGCGTCGAAAGAGCCATCGTCAAACCACGTAATTTGCTGAGTATCTTTACAAGACTGTTCTTTCTGGAATTATAAGAGTTCATAAAGTGTCAATTTCACACCGTTCTAACTGTTCATTAGATCATGTTCAAACGAATTTGATCGGATTCACAACAAAAACCACCTTTTCAGGCTGCTTGACGCGGCTTTTCTCGAAAGTGATGTGCCCCAATGACCTCTGAAACCCACTCCGTCTCCTCTGCGCGACTCACCATTCCTGAATATGCCATGGCTTTGGCCCACGTGGCCAGCCTCCGATCCGAGGACCCCTTTCGCAAAGTCGGAGCTGTGGCCATTGACTTTGACAACAGGGTGATTGGTACGGCCTACAACGGGCTGGCGCCCGGTTACAATGCCGATCCTGATTTTTGGGCCGATCGTGATGCTCGGCGCAAATACATGCTGCATGCTGAGGTGAATCTGTGCAGCCTTTTCACGCGAGGAAACGTCAAACTCGTCGCCTGTACCACCAAACCCTGCACCAGTTGCATGCAGATGCTGTGCGCCTATGGCGTGAAGGAAGTCTATTTTCGGGACGATTACCCGGAATCAGAAGCCGGGGCGATTGCCGCCCGCTACAGCATCCCGCTGATCCAGCTTGTTGACTACCCGCATATCATTTCAACCAGCGAAACCGCCAGTCTAAAGTAGCTTTTCGCATCGAGGGACCATCTCTCACAGCGCCTTCACGATCCCTTGCCCGTGCGACTCCAGCGCCGCGGCAAAAATCTCCTGCGTCGCCACCGCCTCCTCGACGGTCGCGCAGCCAAATCGATCTCCCAGCAGTCCTTCTCGTTCCATCAGGTAAGCCGCCCACATTTGCTGGATCATGTCCGGGAACCCTGGCTCAAAAATTCCCCCGGTCACCGTCTTGAAGGGCATGCCAAAGCCGAGATCCGTCTTCTTCCAGAACTGCTCCTTGCCGTTCTCGAACACCCACAGCGTCTTTGGCTCCTTCGTGCTGTAACGCACCCCGCTCTCCGTGCCGAGCACCTCGATGAACCACGAGTTCGTCTCGCCAGGAGCCATGCGTTTCATCTCCAGACGCAGCGGCACCTCATGGCCCGCGATCTCCGTCCAGCAATGCAGCAAGGCGTTGTCCCAGGTGTCGCAATCCGCCATGCCCCCCTTGCCGTCAGGCCGTTGGGGATGGCCCTTCTGAAGTTGTGCAAACAGACGCCGCGGCTTCCAGCCAAGACGCAACGGGATGTGGCAGGCATGCATGCCCAAGTCTCCCAGCACGCCGATCTCGCCACACGTCGCCGACTTGCGTTTCCAGTTGGCCGGTTTTGTCGCATCCAGATCGCTGCTGTGATGAAAGCCCGACACTACTTCCAACACTCGCCCCAGCTTTCCACCCGTTGCCGCCTGCATCACGCGCTGCGCTGCCGGCAGGAAGGGAAACTCCGAGCTGCAGCGCACGAAGCGTCCAGAAGCCTTCGCCGCTGCCTCGATGCGTCTCGCCGAGGCCAGATCAATCCCGAAGGGCTTCTCCGCAAACAAGTCCTTCCCTGCCGCCAGCACATCGCAGTAGAGCTTCTCGTGCAAATGGTGCGGCACAGCCACATAGACCACGTCCACCGCCGGATTCGCCAGCAGCTCCTGATAGTTCCCTGTGATTTGCGTGCAGGAAGGAATACGACGGAACCAGTTCCGCACGTCCTCCACCAGGTCGGCCACCGCCACCAGCTCCGGCTGCACCTCAACATCCATCAGCGCGCACCAGCGCGCGAAGGCGCTCGCCATTTCACGGCCCATCAGGCCGCCTCCAATGATACCGACTCCGATCTTCTTCATATGGTCCCTTTCAAACGCCTGCCAGTCTCCGATCACTCAGCCGTCGCGTTCTTCACCGCCAGCTCGTGCTTCGCCAGTTTCAGATCGGCGGCCACCATGATCTGCACCAGTTCCTTAAACTTCACCTTCGGCTCCCAGCCCAGCTTCTTCCGCGCTTTCGCCGGATCGCCGATGAGCAGGTCCACCTCCGCCGGGCGCTCGTAACGCGCGTCGTACTTCACATGCTTCTCCCAGTCCAGTCCCAGTGCGCCAAACGTCTCCTGCACAAACTCCTTCACGCTGTGAGTCTCGTTCGTCGCGATAACATAATCGTCCGGCTCGTCCTGCTGGAGCATCATCCACATCATCTCCACATAATCCTTCGCGTAGCCCCAGTCGCGCTTCGCGTCCATGTTCCCCAGGAAAAGCTTGTCCTGCAAGCCCACCTTGATGCGTGTCGCAGCCCGCGTGATCTTGCGTGTCACGAAGGTCTCCCCGCGTCGCGGACTCTCGTGGTTGAAAAGAATCCCGCTGCTCGCATGCAGCCCGTAGCTCTCGCGGTAGTTCACGGTCAGCCAGTGACCGTAAACTTTGGCGCAGGCATACGGCGAACGCGGCCAGAATGGCGTCGTCTCCACCTGCGGCACCTCCTGCACCTTGCCAAACATCTCCGACGACGACGCCTGGTAGAAGCGCACCTTGCCCACCAGCCCCGTCTCGCGGATCGCCTCCAGGATGCGCTGCGTCCCCAAGCCCACGATATCCCCGGTCGATTCCGGCACATCAAACGACACCCGCACATGGCTCTGCGCCCCCAAGTTGTACACTTCGTCCGGCTTCAACTCATACAACAGCTTCACCAGCGCCACCGAGTCCATCAGATCCCCGTAGTGCAGGTGCAGTTGGTTCGCCGGCAGATGCGATTCCGGGCTGAATAGATGCTCCAGACGTCCCGTGTTGAACGACGACGCCCGGCGGATGATCCCATGCACCTCATAGCCCTTCGCGAGCAGCAGTTCCGTGAGATACGAGCCGTCCTGTCCTGTGATGCCGGTGATGAGCGCTTTCTTCATGAGGTAAAATCGAGCGCCGATGAGACAGTACCACCCCTGCTTCTGCAAGGGGAAATGCAGGAACATAACAGTTGCGCCACGGCACTCCTCCTCTATTCTCCGCCCCCCAATCCCAGCCCCACTTCCCCTCATGAGAGCTGACCTCGTCGACCAAGCCGCACAAATCATCAAAGATCCACCCATCCTGATCAACATGGTCTCCAAACGAGTCCGTCAGATCGCCTTGGGTCGTGCCCCTCTTGTCGAGCGTCGTCCCGGCCTCCGTGAAGCCGATCTAGCCCTTCTCGAAATCATCCAGGGCAAGATCACAATCGCCAACATCGACGACAGCTAGGCCATGCCTCTGCCCGTCGGCAGAGAGCAGCTTCCCGTCAGCACCAGCGGTACTCCGCGCGACCCATGTCCGAGATCGCCACGAACCGCAAAGCCGCGCGCGACTACCACATCCTCGAAAAATACGAGGCAGGCATCGAACTCCGCGGCACCGAGGTCAAATCCATCCGCCTCGGCAAATTGAACATCTCTGACGCCTTCGCCCGTGTCGATCGTGGTCAGGTCTGGCTCTACGGCTGCGATATCCAGATCTACGACAAGGCCAGCCACGAGACCCACGAGCCACGCCGCTCCCGCCGTCTCCTGCTGCACAAGAACGAAATCATGAAGCTGCTCGCCCAGACGCAGCAGAAAGGGCTCGCCCTCCCCGTCCTCCGTGCTTACTGGAAAGGCCACCGCATCAAGTTCGAGATCGGCGTCGGCAAAGGCAAAAGCCATGGCGACCAACGCCAGGACCTCAAAGAAAAGGCCGAAAACCGCGAAGCCGCCCGCGTCGTCGCCAGCTTCAACGACAAGAATCGTCGGTAAACTGCTTCCGACGCCGTCCCGCTCACTCAGCCGCTGTCAGCGGCTCGTCCGTGGCTGTCGCCGCAGGTTCCTCGGCACCTTCAGGCGTCCCGGCGGCGGAAGCAGCCGCCTTTTCCGCCTTTCGCAGCCGCTTGGCCTCCTTCGCCGCCTTTTGGGCCTGCTCGCGCTTCCGTTTCTCGAAACTGTAATTGGGTGTCGCCATCCCCTCCCCTAGCATCGTTTGTCCGGACCGCACACGATAAATGCAGCCGCGCTAGCGAGGTCAATAAGCCTCCTTCCCTTCGCCGCAGAGCAGCCACACGGGGTGAACACCCCATGGCGACGGTCCTGTTCGCGCGTCACTCTTCCTCCTTCGCGTTCTCCGCGTCTTGACTCTCCATTCCATGAAAAAGCCGTCCTTCCCCCTGCCCCCACCGCCGTTTGAACCCATCCACGCCCGTGCCTACCACCTCTGGCAGCAGGCCAACCAGCCCACCGGGCAGGACATGCATTTCTGGCTCCAGGCCGAGCAACAGGCCCTCACCCAAGTCCAAGCCGCTCAGCAGGCCCAGGCGCAGCCTCAGGCTGGCAAAGCCACCGCCTCAAGCAAGACCAGCGTAAACGCCAGGCCTTCTCCCACCACCGCGAAATCCACCCCGCCAAAGGCCCTCACCTTCAAATCGACCCCGAAGACAGGCACCAAACGCTCCACCAAGCCCCCGGCCCGCTGAAACAATCCTCACCACCGCAGATGAACCGCGAACACCTCCAGCAACTCAAGACCCGGCTCGAAAGCGACGTCGATCTGCCGCCCGAAGCCAGGGCACGTCTGCTCGCTCTCGTCACGCAGAAGGAAGCGGAAGTGTCCCCGACCACCTGGCCCGTGGCCTTGGCAGAGCTAGAAGCCGCGCATCCCGAGCTCACCGCCTTCCTCAACCGCACCGCCGTCGTGCTGGGCAACATGGGCATCTGAAATCCAAGGCATACCCAGCATCCATCCCCATGAACCCACTCACCAGCATCCCGACACGCTCGAAGCCCGGCATCATCCGGAGCCTTCCCATGCTCGCGCTCGCTCTCCTGGCTTACAACATCGCCCTCAGCATGGGGCACGACTTCCGGCTCACGGCCGCACAGCCCCTGTGGCAGGCCACCCTCATCTCCGGCGCGTCTTGGTCCGCCGGCTGGAATGAAGTCATGATTGCTGGCGGACTCGCCCTGCTCTTCATCGAAATCCTGAAATCCACCCGCACCACCCAGCACTCCACCCTGGAGCACCTCCTCTCCATGCTGGTGTTCATCATCTTCATCGTCGAGTTCCTCGTCGTCGCCGGGGCCGGCACCAATGTCTTCCTGCTCCTCGGCCTCATGTCGCTCATCGATGTCATGGGCGGGTACGCCATCTCCATCGCCGTGGCACGCAAGGATCTGAACATCAGCTAGCGCCTCGCCCCTCTTTCTGCTTTCAGCCTTTCAGTTTTCCCTATTTCCCCTTCCGCTCCGTCTAGGCGCGCTCGGCGGTGAGGGAGTAGCGCTGTTTCCCCACGTTCACCGGGACACCCACTCTGCGCGCACGGCGTTCACCCGCACCTCCGTCAGCCCCCACAAAGATCCGGCGGCATATGCCGGCTTGATGCTCTCCACTTTCATCAACTCGCCGCTCAGGCTGTGCTTGCCCGGCGATTCACACTATCACGTCGGCCAACTCCTCCACGTGGCTTTCTTCCTTCAGTCTTCAAGCTTTTTCACTGTCGGCTATTCCGCCATCTGCCTTCCCATCCCGCAGGATCGTCAGGAAAACAGCAGCAGGCTGAAAACCTTCTCATCAGGTCGGGATAATATGCGGTGCTCATGATCACCTTTCAGCAGCCCAAATCCCTCCGAACGTTATACACTCAGCGCACGGGCACCTCGATCTTGACCGCGCCTTCGTAAA
>CAMCWM010000124.1 GCA_945882215.1 Akkermansia muciniphila
GCACAAATACGATCAAATCACGCAGAAGGAATACTACCAGCTCTTCGCCTACTTCAACAACGGCGACGAAGTCAACCGCCAGGTGTCCACCACACCCGAGGCATGGACCGAATACGAGAAGAAGAACGGCGATGCCGTGAAGAAGCTCATTCCCCTGCGCAAAGCCCTCGACGCCGCCAAGGCCGAGCTGCCGATCAAACTGCCCGAATGGGAGAAAGGCATCAAAGAACGCCTCACCAAAGCCGCCGCAGCCAAAGCGGTGCAAAAGTTCGAACCGCTGCCGATCACGAATGCCAAAGCGATTTCCGCGAAGCTGCAAAAGCAGCCGGACGGTTCCTACCTCGCGCAAAGCAAGACGCCGAAGACCGACAGCTACACATTGGAGATCAGCGGCCATGCCAAACCCATCACCGCGCTGCAAATCGAAGTCCTGCCGGATGATTCCCTGCCCGGCAAGGGCCCCGGCCACAACAAGGGCGGCAACTTCGTGCTCACCAAGTTCGCCGTCACGCTGCAACGCGGCAAAACCACGCAGGAACTCATCCTTCATTCACCAAAGGCTGATTTCGAGCAGAAGACCTTCACCGCTGACAAGACACTCGATGGCGATGATCAAACCGGCTGGGCCGGTGCCATCGGCAAAAGAGGCGCTTTCACCGTGCAGTTCTCCGAACCGTTGGTCATGCAGTCCGGCGACAAGCTCACACTGCGGCTCGACCAAAACTACAAGCAATCCGGCCACACCCTCGGACGCTTCCGAGTTCTCGCCGCGAGCGAGGAAACGGAGGACAGCATCGTGCCCAACGCGATTCGAAAAATCCTCAGCGAGGAGCCGAAACGTCGGAATCCTGTCGTCATCCTGCCGCTGTGGGAGTGGATGGCCAAGGTCGATCCAGAAGTCGTCGCCGCTGACCGCGCATTGAAGGAAGCGGAGTCCAAACTGCCCAAACCACCCGTGATGGACGTGCGAGTCATCGGCCAGCGCACCAACAACCCACGCAAAACCAATCTCCTGCATCGCGGCGACTTCCTTCAACCCGCCGATGAAGTCACGCCTGCTTCATTGGCCACTCTGCCGCCTCTCAAAGGCTCCACGCGCCTGGATCTCGCCCGCTGGCTCGTCAGCCGGAACAATCCGCTCACCCCTCGCGTCACCGTGAACCACTTCTGGAATCGTCTCTTCGGCGAGGGCCTCGTGCGCACCGTCGCCGACTTCGGCGTGCGTGGCGAACCGCCCACGCATCCCGAACTGCTCGACTGGCTGGCGGATGAATTCATCAAGCAGGGCTGGAGCAGGAAGAAAATTCTCAAGACCATCATGATGTCAGCCACCTATCGCCAAAGCTCCGTCATTCCGGCGAACCTGCCGCCGAAGGTGATGGAGATCGATCCGAAGAACGCGCTGCTCTGGCGTCAAAATCGCCTGCGTGTCGATGGCGAGATCGTGCGCGACCTCTACCTCGCCGCCAGCGGCCTGCTTTCAGCGAAGATCGGTGGCCCCAGTGTCTTCCCGCCGATTCCTGAAGGCATCGACGCGCTCAGCTACGCGGGCAATTTCAAGTGGACCACCAGCAAGGGCGAGGACCGCTACCGTCGCGGCATGTACACCTTCTTCAAACGAACCGCGCCGCATCCCGATCTCACCACCTTTGATTGTCCCGATGCGAACACGACCAACGTGAAGCGCACTGTTTCCAACACACCGCTGCAAGCCCTGACCACGCTCAATGCCGAAGCCTTCGCCGAAGCAGCGCAAGCGCTGGCGAAACACGTTTTGACCGATGCATCTCTCAAGGACGACGCCACGCGTCTCGCCCGTGCCTTCCGCTTCTGCGTTTCACGTTCACCGTCTGCAGAGGAACTCACCTCACTTCAAAAACTCCTCACCGAATCCCGCTACACCTACCAAAACGGGCCTGCTGAAGAAGCAAAAGCCGCCATCGGCAATCATGCGGTCCCTAATGTCCCAGCACCCGAAAATGCCTCCTGGGTGGCTACCGCGCGCATCGTACTCAACCTGGACGAACTGATCACCCGGGAATGAACCGCTTTATTTGACGGACTTCTTCTGAACCGGAGTTGGAGCGCAACCGCCCGCGTCGCACTCGAAGCGGCAGGTGACGATGACGCCCTTTTTGGGTTTGTTGTGAATCTTGAGCCTGCCGCCGATCAAATTGGCGCGGTATTCCATCACACGCATGCCGATGCCGTCCCGGCTTTTTTCTTTGCGAGATTTGGACTTCCTCATGCCCGTCCCATCATCCTCGACACGCAGTTCACACTCGGATGAGTCGGTACCGCGCACTGAGATTTTCACACCAGCCGGCTTGCCGTGACGCAGGGCATTGTTGACCGCCTCCTGGGCGATGCGGAACAGGTGCGCCTCTTTGTCATCGTTGTTGATGACGATTGTGGCGTCCACATCGCAACTGCAAGGAGTGCGGAAGTTCGTGCGCACGGTTTCCGCCAGCAGGTTCAAGGCACCTCCCAGCCCCCGGTATTTGACACTCGTGGGGGACAGCCCGTGCGACATGCGGCGAACCTCGGCAACCGACTCGTTCATCAGCTCGTGGATGCGTCGGGCATACGCCTTGGCCTCACCATTCAACTCCGCCTCCAACGCCTCCATCATGATGACCATGCCGGTCATCGTCTGCCCCACGCCATCATGCAGGTCATGTCCCACGCGCGCCTGCTCCTGCTCGATGACACGCAGCACCTCGCGTTGGAGGCGGTTGCGCTCGGTCATGTCCGTGCCGGTGATGACGATGCGGTCCGGGCTGCCATCCGGCTTGCGGGTGGAGGTGCTGCGCAGCTCGACAGTGTGCCACTCGCCGTCTTTGCTGCGCAGACGCACATCGGTGGGCGGATTGTCCTCGCCACGCAGGAGGCGGGCGAAGCGCTCTTTTGACCTCACAATCTCCGGCGCGTCCATCAAACCGATCTCCCACGGAGTTTTGCCGATCACCTCCCTTTTCTGGTAACCCATGGTGGTGAAAAAAGCCGCATTGCAGTGCAGGAAACGTCCCTCGACATCCATCACAAAGATGAAGGCCGAGGTGTGGTTCACCAGCGCCTGGTTGTAGGCCAGTTCGCGGCGGTAGTTGAACTCCGCCTGCTTACGCTCGGTGATGTCCTCCACCACGGCGATGTGGCGCAGCGGCGGCTCGCCAGGACGCCACATGGGAGCAACGGTCAGATTGATCCACGTGATGGCACCGTCCGGAGCCACGTTGCGTTTTTCCATGTTGAAGCTGCTGATCGTTCCCGCCTTCAGATCCTCCATCTGGTTCAGATCATCCTGCAAATCTTCAGGGTGGGTGACATCCATGAAGGTGAGCGCCAGCATCTCCTCACGAGCGCGGTGATTGATCTCGCACATGCGCTGGTTCACGCTGAGATAGCGTCCCGTGGCAGTTTCGATCACCGCGATTCCCACCGCCGCCTGCTCAAACACCGCACGGAAGCGCTGCTCGCTCTCCTCCAGCGCCTGCTCGGTCAGTTTGCGCACGGTGATGTCTGTGACCATGGCCAGTGCCCCGGCATACACGCCGCCATCATCGTGGATGGGGCTGGTTGCCATCAAAGTCCACACACTGGTCCCGTTTTTGTGCAAGAACTTGAACTCGTGTTGCTCGGCAATGCCGCGTTGCCGCCGGCGGACATTTTCGGCCGCTTTGATGCGTGCCTCGTCATCCATGAAGGCATCCAGGGGTTTCCCCATCATCTCCTCCAGCGTATATCCCAGCATGCTCGCCATCTTCGGGTTGGCAAAGGTGGTCCGGGTCTCAGTGTCGATCACCCAGATACCCTCTTCGGCGGTTTCGACGATTCGTCGGTAGCTCTTCTCGCTCTCCTCCAGCGCCTGCTCGGCCAGTTTGCGTTCGGTGATGTCTGAGATCGTCCCGGTCATGCGCACCGCCTCGCCAAGCTCGTTCCAGTCGGCCTGGCCGCAGACGAAAAACCACCGGTAGACTCCTGCCTTGGTGAGAAGGCGGCACTCCACCTGGTAAGGCACACGCCGCTCGAAATGCTCCTTGCGCGCGGCGTGGACCTTCGACACGTCTTCGGGATGCAGCCGGGAAAGAAAGGACGACTCGCGATTGTTCTTCAGTTCATGCTCCTCAAACCCCAGCATCTGCTTCCAGCGCGGGGAGAGATAGACATCTCCGGTCACGATGTTCCAGTCCCATAGCCCGTCCGTCGTGCCGCGCAAGGCGCGGGCGTAACGCTCCTCGCTGATGCGCAGCGCCTGCTCTTTCCATTCACGCTCGATCGCCAGGCCGGCGAGACGCGCGGCGTTGGCGACCGATTGAATCTCCGCCTGCGGAGGCTCGTGGGGCGCCGGGTGATAGCATGCCAGCGTTCCCAGCACCTTTCCGGCACTGCTCAGAATTGGCTCAGACCAGCAGGCGCGCAGGCTGGCCCTCAAGGCCAGCTTGTGAAAGGGCTCCATGCGCGCGTCTGCCAGAACATCCTGGCAAATCACCCGGATGCCGGAATAAGCCGCCGCGCCACAACAGGCGACATTTGGAGCAATCTCCAGGCCTTCGATCGCCTCCCGGGCATAGTCCGGCAGGCCGGGCGCGGTCTTCAACTGCAAGCGGGTGCCGGAAGCATCCACCAGCATCACACTGCAACGCATGCCCGGATAGGCGGCCTCCACATTGCGGGTGATGGCTTCCAGCACCGCACTGGCGGGAGCTCCCTCGGCGATCAATTGCAGGCTGTGCGCCTCACGCTCCTCCGCCGCCTTGCGCTTCGATATGTCCGCCGTGGTACCGATCATGCGTTTCGGCCGCCCGTTCAGGTCAAACTCGATCACGCGGCCGCGGCTGAGCACCCATTTCCAGGAGCCATTTTTGCTGCGCAGCCGAAACTCGCCCACGAAGCTCGGAGAACGGCCATCGATATGCTCCTGCACCGCCGCCATCAGCGCCGTCTTGTCACCAGGATGCAGCAGCGCCTGAAAATCCGGGTAATTCTTCGGCACCTCATCCTGCGGCTCGAACCCCAGCAGCGCCTTCCACTGGTTGGAAAAAAAGATCTGATCGAGTTCAACATCCCAGTCCCACACGCCAAAGCCCGAGCTCTCCAAGGCAAAGCGCCAGCGCTGCTGGCTCTCTTTGAGCTTTTGCTCGGTCTGCACGCGCTCCGTGATGTCACGCCCCACAGCCTGCATCTCTGTCAGACGACCGTTGTCATCGAACAGGCCGCGGTTCACGAACTGCATCCAGCGCACCTGCCCGTGCCCGTCATAAACGCGGTTCTCGATCACGACCACCGGGTTCTGCGGCGTGAGCGTGCGCAGCTTTTCCTCGATCATCGGCAGGTCTTCTACCACCGCGACAGGCTGCCAACCAGCTCTTCGCTCGTCTTGCCGAAAAAACGGCAAAACACCTCGTTCACATACGTGAGCGTGCCGTCAGGAAGAAAGCGATTGACCGTTTCCGTCAGATCCTCAATCACCAGACGGAGATCTGGCACCGCCTTTGCGAACATGGATGGATCTGACGTGCCCTTGCTCATGGCATCAGGGAATGTATCCCATCGACTTCATCCATTCCGCCACGCGGTTTGGCCAGTCATTCACCGGGCCGCCGCTCTTGCGCATGCCGAAGCCGTGGCCGCCTTTGGCGTAGATGTGCAGTTCACAGGGGATGCTGAGCTTTTTGTATTCGAGGTAGAGCAGTGCGCTGGCCGTGGCTGGCCATGGATCATCGCCCGCATGCACCAGGCACATCGGCGGTGACTTCGCTGTGACTTCGTAGCCCGGCAACAGCTTCCCAGGCTCCTCCTTGCTCACGAGGTAAGCCGGATAAACGGGAATCGCGAAGTTCGGCGTCGCGTCTTCGACATCGAGCGCCGGATCGGTCGTGTAAGTGCGCTCGTTGGCATGCAGCGTCGTCATCACTGTGAGATGACCACCAGCGGAGAAACCGAGAATGCCGATGCGGTCCGGTTTGAGGCCCCATTCGGCGGCGTGATGGCGGATGATGCCCATCGCACGCTGCGCGTCCTGCAACGCCTCACGACCTGGATCTTTCGGATCGCGCTTCGGCACGCGGTATTTGAGGAGAATGCCGGTCACACCGTGTTGGTTGAGGAAATCACACACCTGCGAGCCTTCATGCTCATAGGCCAGAATGCCGTAACCGCCGCCAGGACACACAAGCACCGCCGTGCCATTCGGTTTTTCCGGTTTGAACACCGTGATCATCGGATCGGTGACGTTCGTTATGCGCTGCACATCCTCGGCGTTCTTCTTCGGCACCTCCTTCTCCGCCTCAATCTTCACGCCGGGCTTTTCCGGTGCTCCGCCGGGCCAGAGTTTCACCACAATCGGTTCAGCGGCAAAAACGGAGGTCGAGACGAAGAGAAGGGCGGGTAGGAGCTTCATGGTGTCGCCATTGGAGCGGAAATCACCGCGCAACGCAAGGCAGCATCATCGCGTCGCGCATGCCGTGGAGAATTTTTTTGTCCGCCGGGCACACCGTGGCTAGCACGCCGCCAAGCGCCGGATCATCATCCTCGCACGATGTGGCAAAGTAATACGGACAAAGCCGCACGCGGCTCTGCATCGCCCGCGTGACCTGCTTCTCCTCATCCCAAGCCGGATGCGTGACGACTTTCGCGCGATGAAACTCCTGCAAGACGAACGGATTCATCGGGAAACTCGCCAGCGCTTCATCAATCGCTGCACTCCACTGCTCCTGCGACAAATCGTGGCCGATGAAGACTCCCCGTGAGCCCCAGCCGCGCTCCGAGAAGCCGCTGATCTTCAAAACGAGCTGTCGCTTTTTGCCGCCGAAGGTTTTCATCTCATGCCAGCTTTGGATGTCGAGCTTCGGCCACACCGCGAACGGCGGCAGCGGCACCGGATCGACGACCCAGCCCATCGGAATGCACTTCTTCAACAGTTCGCGGTGCTCAGCACTCAGTGCTGAGTTCCAGAAGTCTTCCAACGAAGGCGACCAGAACAACGCGAGCCACAGCTTCTCTTCGAGGAAGGCTTTGATCGGCGGCGTGAAGTTCAGTTCGCCGCGCTCGGCCATGCGAAGCATCACGTCGGCGTTTTCGACGTTCGCGAGATCAAACAGCTCGAAGAAGCGGTAAATTGCCGAGCCATTCAGTTCAAACGGCTCCACTTCCCACGGTCGGAGCACACGTCGGCCCAATCGCTCTGCCAGCCAGCTCATCTCCGGCAAATAATCGCCCGATTCACGCGAGATCAGGATGTCCTCGCTCGGAAACGCCGCTGCGAAGCCGTCGATCATGCCCGAGGCTCCACCAATCACGTTTTGATCCAGTGCGGCATACGTTTCATTCAGCCACGACGTCAAACCGATGCCACCAGGCAGCGAATCCAGCTCCGAAATGCTCACACCGGCTTCCGTCAGCACCAAATCCGGCCGCAGCACGCGCGGCAGATCCTCATGCCAGCGCGGATTCCTTCCAAGATCGATCACCCGCTGCGGCTTGCCCTGATCCAGCAGCTTCGCCACCCACGGATGCGCCTCATCAAAATACAGTCGGTTACACGCCCGCTGAAACGCCTTCAGTGCCGGCCCGAGTGCTCGAATCAACTCCACCGTCCCCGCATCCAGCGCAAACGCCTCCGGCGACAGCACCCACTCCTTGTCCTGGAAGAAACCTTGCTCAGGAAACGAGGCGCGGATGCGGGAGATGGATTCAGCGGCGGAAGCGGGCATTGCGAACGATTACGACGGACGAAAGCATCCGTCTCATTTCGATTCTGCCACCTTCGTATTGCCTGAGGGCAAAGTGCGAATGCGTTGTGTCGGGCTGAGGCCGTATTTGTCGGGTTGATACATGGCTTCGATTCTCGCGGGCGGGGCGGTGGTGTCGCCTTCGGCGATGACTCTCGCGAGGTATTGGAGGCTGAACTTGCCTTTGGCGGGCGCGTAGTCGGTGAAGAACAGGGCGCGGTCGGTGCGGATCTCGCGGTGGTCGCAGAACCAGGGCTGGGTGCCGTCAGGAAGCTGATCGCCTTCGCGTTCGCTCTGCGTGCCGAATTCGGGATTGATGGCCTCGAAGACGGCGGGCAATGAGTCGTCGATGGCGAGGTAGCGGTCGCCGCCGCCGATTTCGATCTTGAGCGTGACGACAACCATGTCGCCAACGCGGAGGTCGTCGGTGCCGGTGGTGGAGCCGTCCATGTTCAGCTCCTCGTAAGTGCGCTCAATGGCGTAGCCTTTGTTCTCACCGGCGAAATCACGCTGCGGCGGGAAGCTGCGGGCCTCGATGCGGCTGAAGATTTCGCGACCGGCGGGCAGCTCGACGCTGAGCGGCTTCGCGCTGAGCGCCTCATTGAGGGCGAAGTTCACGCGGGCGCTGGAGAAGCCTGCGGTGAGGTTCAGCGGCACGGCCTGCGTGTCCCAGCGGCCGGTGGCGGCCAGCGGCTCGCCGACTTTCTTCAAGCTGCGCTCATAGGCGGACAAGGCGGTGAGTGTCCAGGCATTGGTGAAGGTGTTGCCCCATTCACCACGACCGTTGCGGGATTGCAGGATCGACAAGGCGAGCGCTTCAGCGTCGGTGGTGAGGCCGAGGTGCGTGTAGCAGATCAAACGCAACGCTTTGTTCGCGCCATTGCCGGCCCAGTGGCTCCAAATCACCGGTGCTAGCGCTGGAGTGGTCGATTTGGCCTTCGTGTCGGTCTTGGACTTCGATTTCGCCTTGGACGCGGCGATCTTGGCCTTGCTGTCGGCCTTCGGCGGTGCTGGAGGCGCGGGTGGTTTCCAGCCGAGCGTGTCTTTGATCTGCTGATCCGGCGTGTTGCTCAGGCACATCGAGAGCGCGAGGTAGAGACGAGCGGTTTCAGGCAGTTTGTCGCGTTTGCCAAAGAGCAGGTTCTGATACGCAGGCTCGGGTTTACCGGCTTTCGCGAGTGTGTAGAGCGCCAGAGCGGAGTCGGTGATGTTGTAGAGGTCTTTTTCCTCTTCGAGGCCACGCAGCTTCTTCGATAGGTATTCGACGAGTTTTTTGATGGCATCGGCAGGCACGTCCACGCCTTGATCTCGTGCGCGCAGCAGCAGCAGACCGCCGTAAGCGCTGCCCCAGAAGGTTGGCTCGGTGCCGCCGGGCCAGTAGGCGAGGCCGCCTTCGTCGGTGGTCATTTGCAGCAGTTTGTTCACACCGGACTGAATGACGAGCTTCGCCTTGCCACCGCCGAGTTGATCGGGGAACAGCGGTTCGTATTTGCCAAGCGCGAGCCAGGGCATCGTGGCGGAAGTCGTCTGCTCGACGCAGCCGTAAGGATACTTCAAGAGGTAATCGAGCGCGTCGCGGGCCTCGTAGAGGCGGCTGTTGCTGATGCCGAGGGAGAGCGAGCCTTCGCCTTCGAGCAGCGCAGGATTCACGTCTTTGATGAGGTTCTCGATGGGTTCCTCGGCCTTGAGGCGTGTGTAGCTGACGTAGCGCAACTCGGGCACGGGATGATTCACCTCGAAGGTCGATTCGGTGCCGTCGCTGGCCTCAGCGGCCCAGTTCACGCCGCGTGCGATCCATTTCCATTTCGCGGTGCCGAGCTGCATAAACTGCACGGGGAAGGCGGTGGCGGCGGTTTCACCGGCTTTGATTTGCAGGATGACCTTTTGCTGCTTCGCGCTGCCACCGGTGTCGGCTTTGAGCGAGGCGGGAATGAAATCGCGCTTCTCCTGGATGAAGTTCGCGCTGCCATCGAGCTCAAGCGTGATCTCAACCGCACCTGCGTTTGGCGTGGTGTTGTGAACGACGGCTTTGACGAGGAATTCATCGCCAAGACGGGCGAAACGCGGCACCGCAGGCTCGATCATGAGCGGCTTGTTGATCTTGAAGGCAGACTCGCCTTTGCCAAAACGATCCACGCCATGCGCGGCGACGGCCATGATGCGGTAGCGCGTGAGATTGTCCGGCGCGGTGACGCTGGCGGTGAGCTTGCCCTGCGCATCAGTGATGCCGGAGGCGAGCCAGAGCGGCGTGACGATGAAGTTCTTGCGAATGGTCGCATTCGCACCGTTGCCGTCGCCGCCTTTGTCACCCACAACGAATCCTTTGTTGCCACGATCTCGCGCGGCGAGTTCCTCGGGGAGCAGATTGTCGAATGACGTGAAGCTGTCGATGGCGAGCGGCAGTTCGGCGTGGAAATAGGCCGAAGGATCGGGCGTCTCGTGACTCATGAGGCTCAGCACGCCTTCATCGACGGCGTAGAGCGTGACATCGCTGCCAGAGACAGGCGCGCCTTTGGCATCGGTGATCGTGGTGGTGATGTTCACCGCCTCGGCTGGGCGAACCTCTTCACGATCCGGCTTCACGGCGAGTTTCAGCTCCTTCGCGTCTGATTCAACCTTCAAGGCGCAATAACCAACGCGATACTCGGGCATCTTATGCTG
Source organism: Akkermansia muciniphila (assembly GCA_945882215.1). Lineage (GTDB taxonomy): Bacteria > Verrucomicrobiota > Verrucomicrobiia > Verrucomicrobiales > Verrucomicrobiaceae > Prosthecobacter. Next base: position 10,392 of record CAMCWM010000124.1, read on the forward strand.
CTTCGTGCTGGCGGCGGAGCCACGGATCACGATGACGGACACGAAGACGTTCGGGAACTCGTCTTCACCGAGCGGGACGCGGATGATCGGGTTTTCGAGTGTGAGTTCGGTCACAAACTGACGATGTAGCTTGTTGCGCTCCACGGTGACGAGGGCGGTGCCTGCGATGGGGGTTTTGACCACGATCACGGCGTCCTCGCCGGGTTTGAGCGTCGTCTTCTCCGGCTGGAGGTTCATGCGGTTGCCATCTTCCATCGCCCAGGGGAATTCATTGCCGCCGACGGCGTAAAACGGCATGCGCGAGATCACTTTGGTGCCTTTGGCATCCACCGCTTCCGCCGTGACGAAATAAACGCCACCGCGTGCGGGTGTGAACGGAATGCTCGACGAAGGAGCAGAACCGGCGGTCGGGGATTTCAAATCGAGGCTCTGCTTCAATTCTTCACGCAGGATGACCTGATCCTTCGTCGTGCTGCCGCCGCCTGCGGTGGCGATTTTGAGTGTGTGATACTCCTGACGCTCGACTTTGACCTCCACGCGCACATTGCCTGAGGCAGGAGCGCCTTTGGAATCAATGGCGACGACTTCAAGCTGCAGCGCTTTGCCAGCGGTGCCGAAATACTCGGGGCCTTTGAGGCCGAGCAGGAAATTCGCGCCGGGGACTTCAAACTCAGCGGCGGAGCTGATCGTTTGCTCGTTGATGTCGGTGACTTCAGCGTTCACCCGCACGCGCTGTGGCAATGCGGCACGATCTGCAGGCGGCTGCGGCATTTCCAGTGTGGCAGTGCCGTCGTCGGCGAGGAAGAGATCACCGTTCACGAACCACTCGTCTTCCTCATCGTCATTGTCATGGCCGGCGTAATCGCCATCGGCATCGCGATCCTGCGCGTAGTGCGACCACGCGGGCGCTTCACCGAAATGATACTGGCGGTAGGCTTCCGGTGGCTGGTAATCACGCTCCGAGCTCGCGCTCCACTGCACCTTGGCTACGGAGAGCGCCTTGCCCATGTAGTAGTTCGCGCTGAGCGGAAGCTGGATGCGGTCGGGCTCGAACTTGATCGCCTTCGTGTCGAGCTTCACCTCGAAGGTGTTTGGCTTGTAATCGTCAATGCGGAAGGTCAGGCCGCCGCCGTCATCGCCCTGGCTGTTGGGATTGGGGGATTTGAGATTGATCGAGAGATCGTACCAGCCTGCGGGGCCGGTGGGGAGCACAACATCATCCGCCCAAGCACCACTGGCGGTGAACGTCACGGGTTTGTCGATGACAACGCGGTAACGTGGATCACGGATGACGAGACGTCCTTCCGCTGGTGCTTGGTCGAGGCTCAAATCATCACCGATGAGCAGACGCGTGTGCGCTTTGAAGTGCGCGGTGTCGCCCGGCTTGTAGAGCGGACGGTCGGAGAACACAAAGGTGCGACGCTGTGCCTGCCACACACTTTCATAAGCCTGCAAAATATCGTAAGGCACACCGATGCCGCTGTTGCCGCACTCGATGACGGCGCAGTCGCCGTTTTTCTCCGCCAGCACGAAGGCGGGTGTGGCTCCTGGAGCGGATGCGATGCCGCTGGCGTCGGTGTCACCATAGCCGACGAGCTTCAGGTCGGAATCCACGAGCGTGAGTCGCACGCCGGGCACGGGCTTGCCGGTTTCGAGCGAGGTGACGAAGACCATCGTGTCCTTGCCGTTGCTCTTTTGCATGATGCCCAGATCGGTGAACTGCACGAGCGACTGCGTCACGACGCCCTTCTGTGAGATGCCTGCGGCGGCGGTGCCTTCGATCTCGATGAACAGCGGCGCGGCAGGTTGATCGCCGAGCACTTCGCGCCAGTTCAGTTTCACGATCTCGCTCTGATCCAGCGGCTTGGTGATCGGGAAACTGCGGTCAAACACCTGCGTGCCGGGATAAGCGTCGATGGACTGCGTCTTGTAAGCGGCCTTTTGTTTCTCGTTGCCGTAGTAGGCAGTCTGGTAGGCGCTGTAAAGATCCAGCGCCTTGAGCAGCTCGGGGCCATTGAGACGCTTCGCACGCACACGCACCTGGCTCACGTTGGCCGCGCTGAATTCATAATTGGCACCACCTTTGGCAAGCTGCGCGTTGATGAAGGTCGGCGCGGCGACGTAGGGCGGGTTCGGGATGAAGGTGACGCTGTTTTTCACCGCCGCTCCGAGCACCATGCCATCGCCGGAAGCCATCGCCGGATCGACAGTGATGGTCTGCGGCTGATTGAGCGGAAATTTGCCACTGATGCGCAGGGTGCGGTGATACACCTCGGCCTTCGTCTCACTCGCAGGAATCGGGTCGATGTGAATGAGCGCTGCGAGCTTCTGTGCGAAGGCAGATTGCTCCTCGGGCTTCATTTCTTCATCCGAAGGTGGCAGCAGGCGTTTGTTGAAGTCGATCTCGAGGTAGTAGTCGCTGTCGAACGGCGTGTGGGCACTGACATGGGTGACGGCGAAGGGCTTGATCTCACCGAGCGTGATCTCGTCGCCGGTGGCGAGCTGATTTTGACCCGAGGCGTTGCCGAGCGTTTCCGCGACGGTGAGCTTCCATTTGCCGATGGAAAGCGGCGAAACCGGCTCCACCACGATGGCGCTGAGACGCGGCGCGTCGTCGGTCACGGCCGGTTTGGCCTTGGAAATTTCCTCCGCCCAGGTCGGCTGCGCCTCGGCGCTCCAGCGGGTGAAATCCTTGCCCGTGGCATGACGCACCTTGGCCGCGATGGGCTGTGGCGAGGACTCGGACACAAAACGGATGTGCTTCGCGGCTTCCGCTGGCGTGACGCCGTCATTGAACTCAAACAGGAAGCGCGGGCTGCGGTTCTGCGCATCGTCATCGAACCAACGCGGATGCTGGTCAATGATGCGGAAGCGGGCGCTTTCCACCGAATCGAGCGTCTCTGTCGAAAGCGGCTTGCCCGCGAGGTCGGTCAATCCACTGCGCAGTTTGAAATCATAGCTGCTGGCGAACTTCGGCGCCTGTGTGAGGTGAAAATGCCCGCTGCGCGTGCTCGTCCACTCAAAGGTGCCGGTGAGTTCCGGCGTGACGACGAGCGGCGAGGTTTCCTCATTCTTGCCGATGCGTTCTTTGGCGATCATTGGCGTCGGAAACACGACCTCGATGGTTGATTCCGGTGCAAGCTCCGCCGGATTGATGCTGATCTCGGCTTGGAGAGCCTGCGGCGGTGGTGTTTGGGTGTCGGCACGGCCCTTGGTGGGGGCTGCGGTGGCGGAGGCAAACGCCAGTGTCATGACTGGCAGCAGCACGAGGCTGAAAGTGTTTTTCATAGCGAACGATGGGTTCGCACTGAGAGTAGCATGCCGCCCGAGGGAGCGAGGGGATTTTTGGAGAGATTTTGGAATTTGCGGTCACACTGCCGCCGTCCGTCGCGCCCAAGCATCCGCTTCGATCAATTCATCCAAATTCGGATGCGCGATGACTTGATGCGCGTTCATGACGCGTTCGACGGTCTGCCAGATGCCGGGGAAGGCGATCTTGCCATTGAGGAAGGCATCGACGGCGACTTCGTTGGCGGCGTTGAGGACGGCGGGAAGGGTGCCGCCGATGGTGCCGGCGTGGCGGGCGAGGTTGAGGGCGGGGAAATCAGCCACGCGGGGGGCTTCGAAGTGCAGGGCGCCGACTTGAGCGAAGTTGAGCGGCTTGAGGTTGTTCGGGACGCGGTCGGGCCAGGTGACGGCGTACTGAATGGGGAAGCACATGTCGCTATGGCTGAGCTGGGCGATGACACTGTTGTCGGCGAATTCGACCATGCTGTGGACGATGCTTTGCGGATGCACGACGACCTCGATCTTGTCCATCGGCACGTCGAAAAGCCACTTCGCCTCGATCATTTCGAGGCCTTTGTTGAAGAGCGTGGCGCTGTCGATGGTGATCTTGCGGCCCATGGTCCAGGTGGGATGCTTCAGGGCCTGCGCGAGGGTGACGTGCGGCAGTTGATCGGCAGGTAGTGTGCGGAAGGGACCGCCGCTGGCGGTGAGCAGGATGCGCTGCACATCGCTATGGCGATGGCCTTCGAGGCACTGGAAGATGGCGTTGTGTTCGCTGTCCACGGGCAGGATGTTCACGCCCTTGCGCTTCGCGGCCTCGGTGACGGCTTCGCCGGCCATGACGAGGATTTCCTTGCTGGCGACGGCCAGATGCATGCCACGCTCGATGGCCGCAAGGGCCGGTGCGAGTCCGGCAGTGCCGACGATGGCGACGAGCACCATGTCGGCGTCGGATTCATTGACGAGATCGATGAGTCCTTGTGCCCCGGTGTGCAAAACGACATCCGCAGGCAGCAAGGCCCTCGCTTTGGCCGCAGCGGCGGGATCGGTGAGCGCGACCTGCTTCACACCGGTTTCACGGACCTGCTCGACGAGTGCCTCGACGCTGCTGTTCGCGGCCAGACCGACGATTTGCATGCGCTCCGGAAGGTCGCGTGTGACTTTGAGGGCGCTGGTGCCGATGGAGCCGGTGGAGCCTAGGAGGAGAACTTTGCGCATCACGGGGCTTGGTTTGGCGCTATCGCGCGATGGCGGACAAGTAGAAATAAAACACCGGCGCGGTGAAGAGCAGGCTGTCGGTCAAATCCAGGATACCGCCGATGCCGGGCAACGCGTGGCCACTGTCTTTGATGGCGACGCAGCGTTTGAGCACGGATTCGGCCAGATCGCCAGTCACGGCGGTGGCGCAGAGCACCGGGGCGAGGATCATGCCGTGCATCCAGGTGATGGGGGCGAGTTTTTCCGGCATGAGAGCCAGCAGGATGGCGGCGGCGCTGAAGGAACCGATGAAAGCACCGACAAAGCCCTCCCAGGATTTCGCCGGGCTGATGTGCGGGATCATTTTGTGCTTCCCAAACAGCACGCCGACCACATAAGCCCCCATGTCGCTGAACTTGGTGACCATGACGAGAAACAGCACGAGAAAGATGCCGGTGATGCCTTTGCCGTCGGACTGGAAGTACATCAGGCGGGCGATGAAGCCGAAGAAGATGACGGTGTAAACGACACCGAAGACCGTGTTGAAGATGCGCTGGAGCGTCAATGTGCCCTCAAGCTGGTGGCGGTAGCACAGCAGGAAGGAACCGTGAACGCTGGCGGTCAGCGCCGCGAGATCGAGCCACATGGGCGGCACGTTGTGACGCGTGGTCGTGTACCAGATCACCGAACCCCAGTACAAGACGCAGATGACGAAGCCGAGCGCGTTGAAGGAGCGGGCATGCGGGTCATTGCGCAGCAGGCGGTAGTACTCGACCGCGCCAGCGACGCCGAAGAAGCCGGTGATTGCGATGATCAGCCAGGTGTTCTGCCATTGAAGAAAAGCGACGGTGAGCAGCGACCACAGGAGCAGTGTGCTGAAAAGCCGGGAGGCAAAGACGCGACGCCTGCTGGGCGTGGTCGGCGGGGCTGCGGCGGCGGATTCGGACATGCGGCGGGTTGGGGAGCGCCCATTTAGAGCGTATCCCACCGGCTTGAGCAATGCGATTTCGCGTTTGGCATTCGTTCGTGTCCCCGTAAAATCCGGCTCATGGCAGCCTACGTCATCCAACCCGGCGACACGCCGATGGGCATCGCCCGCAAATTCGGCATGAGCTTTGACGCCTTCAAAGCCATCAATCCGGGCCTGTGTGACGCGAGCAACCGCTGCCGCGTGTTGTTTCCCGGCCAGGTGGTGCAAGTGGATGCCGCAGGTGGCGCGCCTGTCGGGCCAGCAACTCCGACACAGCCCGCCGCCGGCTTTGCGCCGCAGGCACCGCCGTGGATGGAGGTGGCATTGCGCGAGCAAGGCGTGGCCGAATGGAACCCCGGCGACAATCCGCGCATCATCGAATACCTCGCCAGCGTGGGCGTACGCGGCGGCGATGAAACGAGCTGGTGCGCTGCCTTTGTGAACTGGAGCATTCAAAAAGCAGGCTTTCGCGGCCACCGCACCGGTTTGGCAGGCCCGTGGATCAGCTACGGTCGTGCCGTGGCGCCGACCTATGGTTGCGTCGTCGTGTTGCAGCCGCTCAGCGCCGGTGCGAGCGGCCATGTGGGCTTTTTACATGCACTGGATCAGACGAACGTCTGGCTGCTCAGCGGCAACAGCGCCAACCGCGTGCGCATCTCCGCGTATTCCCGCAGCAAACTGGTGCCGGGGCAGTGTTTTCGCTGGCCGGTGTGATCAAAACCCGCCCTCGAAAAACGCGCGCAGGTCGTGCAGTCCCTTCCCTTCCTGGCAGACTTCGGCAAGGTTTGAGACAGCAGCGGGGATGTGCTGCATGTAATGCGGCTTGCCGAGGTTGCGGCTGAGATTGGCGTAGGCTCCAAGAGCCTGCATGAGGCGCTGGGCGGCACAGAGGTAGAAAACTTCGCGCAGTTCGTTCCAATCGAGGCCGCGATGCGCGGCAT
>CAMCWM010000125.1 GCA_945882215.1 Akkermansia muciniphila
CGAACCCGCGCAAACCAGCCAGGAGTTCGACGCCATGATCTGCTGGTTCTCCGACAAGAAGATCCTCAAGCCGCGCGGCCGTTTCCATCTGCGCCACACCACCAATGATGTGCGCGCCATCGTCACCGACGTGCTCTACAAGGTGAACATCAGCACGCTCGAAAAAACCGTCGAGAGCAAGGAATTCCATCTCAACGACATCGGCTGCATCCGCATCCGTTGCGCGTCCCCGATCTTCTTCGACCCCTATTCCAAGAACCGCACCACCGGCAGCTTCGTGCTCGTCGATGAGCAGACCAACAACACCGTCGCCGCCGGCATGATCCAGCGCAGCGTGGGCGGGGACGACTTCGAAGATCCGGGCTCGGCGATCTAAAGCGCGAGAACCAGTCCATGGCCGCGTAATGGTTCGCGGCCATGATTTACGACGGCATCCTTCTCGGCTCCGGGCACAACGCGCTGGTGCTCGCCTGCTATGCGGCGCGCGCCGGCTTGAAGGTGGCCGTGGTGGAGAAAAATGACGCGGCGGGCGGCGGACTGACGACGGTGGAGCATCCGCCGGGCTCCGGCTTCAAGCACAACACGCATTCGTTCTTCCATCGCGCGCTGACATCGATGCCATGGTATCGCGATCTGGAGCTGGAGCGCTATGGCGTGCGCTACATCGAGCCGGAGCTCAATGTGGCGATGATTCTGCCGGAGAATCGCGTGCTGGAGTGGTGGACGGATTTTGAAAAAACCTTCGCCTCCTTCGCGGCGATCTCACCACGCGATGCGGACCGTCTGCGCGAGTGGGCGGAGCGCTTCCGGCCCATCGTGGAGCAGATCCTCATTCCCGAAGCGCAGAACGCGCCGCTGCTGCCGGAGCAACGCCTCGCGAAGCTGAGACAAAGCGAACTCGGGCGCACGCTGCTGGAGGTGCAGGCGCTGTCACCCATCGAGTTTGTGATGCGCGAGTTCGAGCATCCGGCGGTGCGGGCAGGGCTGCTGTTCTTCAATGGCCTGCGTGAAGTCGATTTGCGACAGCAGGGCTTCGGGCACTCGATCCCCGCGCTGATGGCCAGTCCGCGCAAAGCGCAGATGTGCATTGGTGGCTCGCGTCGTCTCGCGGAGGCGCTGTGTGCGGACTTGCGCGAGCATGGCGGTGAGATTTTCACGAACTGGCAGCCGAGATCGATCTTGATGCGCAATGGCCGTGCCTGCGGCGTCGAATCGATGACCGGTGACCGCATCGAGGCCTCGCAGTTTGTCGCCAGCGGATTGAATCCGCAGCAGACCTTCCTCGATTTGATTCCAGCCGATGTCACGTCCGCGCATCTGCGGGAACGGGCCGCTGGATTCGAGTACAACCTCCTCGCGCCGCTGTTCGCGCTGAATCTGAACCTGCGCGAGCCGCCACGTTATGCGGCGGCGGAGCAGCATCCCGAATTGAACCAGGCGTTCATGATGATCCTCGGTCTGGACGACGTGGCGCAGTTTCATGACATCGTCGCCGCGCATGAACGCGGTGAAATCCCGCGCACAGTGATGTGGGGCACGTGTCCGACGCAGTTTGACCCCTCGCAAGCTCCTGCGGGCTGTCACACCGCCTTCATGTGGGAGAAGCTGCCCTACGCGCTGCATGGCGATGCGCGGAACTGGGACGCGCACAAAGAGCAGCATGGCCGCGAGATGCTGGCGCTCTGGCAAACCTATGCGCCAAACCTGCGCGATGCCATTTTGAACTCCTTCACCCGCAGCGCTCTCGATACCGAGCGCCTGCTGCCAAACATGCGGCGAGGTGATTTGCTCGTCGGATCGTTCGCGAATGATCAGATCGGTTATCACCGTCCCTTCCCCGGCGCAGGAACCTACCGCACCGAAATCCCCGGCCTCTACCTCTGCGGCGGCTCCACACATCCCGGTGGCAACGTCACCGGCCTGTGCGGCTTCAATGCGGCAAAAGTGGTCATGGCGGATGCCGGGCTGTCACGCGGGTAGAGCGCGAAGCATGATTTAGTCTTCAATCCCAACGGGCTTGCGGATCATAGCCCAGAGTTGGCACAACCCTGGGCCAGTGGTGTCCACGTTTTCGGAGGGTCAGGGAACACTGAATGGGTTCCATCCCGCGAGCGTCCTCCAGCCTGCGACGATGGACGGAACCTCGTTGGGGTTCGCCCTTGAGCATGGCGGGTGCTTCATCGCGATTCCAAGGCTGGTTGGCGGCATAAGCGGATATATGAATGAACGGTTTTCGCTTTTGGAAAAGCCTTTGCTGCAGAGGTTGACGCGCCCCAAGTCCGAAGCCAGGCACAGTGCGGCCTCCTCTATCCGACAGATTCTACATTCCTCAGCAAGCATGACATGAAACCGCTCGCAGCAATCCTGTTCATCTCGGTGGGACTTTTCCTTTTGTATCATGGATGCCGGGCCGCCTTCATAGGCGCCTCAAGCTCCTATTGGCCGACCGTTGAAGGACGGGTTGTGTCTTCCAAGGTAAAGTCTGAAGCTGGAAAAAGCGGAGGGGCCGTTTACAGCGCCGAAGTGAACTATTCCTATGCTGTCAACGGAGTGAGTTTCACCTCTGGGCGAGTTCGCTTTGGCAGCATCAACACAGGAAATCGCGTCTTCCCAGCTCAACTCGTGGAAAAGTATCCTGCAGGCAGCTCCGTCACGGTTTATTACTCCGCTTCAGACCCGTCAATGGCCGTCCTTGAGCCGGGCGTTCAAACCGCAGGTTTGCTCGTTTCGGGGATCGGCATCATCTTCGGAAGCGTGGGTGTCGCCGCCATCTTTCTACCGACGAGCCGTTATGAACGGCGGAGGCGGTCGATCTGAATTGTCGCAAACCCTGGCCATTGCTGAGCGCGAGCCCGGGATGCATGCCGCAAGGCCGTTGGCCTTGGATCGAATGCTGTGACGGACGGTTTCAGTCTCCCGTCGTCAACATGGAGGTTTGCCAAGCCACCAGTGCAAAAGGAACGAGCAGCCACCAAAACGAAAGCTCCAGCCTGACAAACAAAAAAGCGAAAACGAGGCACAGGGGAAAAACGATCAAACCGTAGCTGATGAGAAAGCTCGCCAAGGCCAATGGAATCACGCCAAGCGCCATCAATAACTCGAAAACCCAATCTTCCCCCATGTGGGACCATTGCGTTGCGATGTAGCCTGTTCCTCCGCCGAGACTGCAAGCGACGCAAAAGCCGATCATGCGCCCCAAAACAGTTCGAGCAGCCGATTGGAAGGCTTCCAAAGGGCTGCTCGGGCTTGTCATGACAATGAGTTTGAGTGTTACACATGAATCGGATGCCCCTTGGCGACTTCGGTAGCCTCCTTGACCATCTCGCTGAGCGTCGGATGGGCGTGGATGGTGGCTTCGATTTCGTCCCAGGTGGCTTCCAGATTCATGGCGAGGCCGATCTCGGCGATCATCTCGGTGCTTTCGCTGCCGATGATGTGGGCGCCGATGATTTCGCCGTGCGGTTCGCCATAGAGGATCTTGACGAAGCCTTCGGGCTCGGCGGCGGCGAGGGCCTTGCCGCTGGCGACATACGGGAACTTGCCGATCTTGAACTTGAGGCCCTTTTCCTTCGCCGCGCGCTCGGTGAGGCCGATGCTGGCCACCTGCGGGTGGCAGTAGGTGCAGCCGGGGAAGACGGTGACTTTCTTGGGCTTGTGCTTGGTGAAGAGACCTTCCACGCACTGCACGGCTTCGTAGCTGGCGACGTGGGCGAGCCAGGGCGGCCCGATGATGTCGCCTGCAGCGTAGATGCCCTTCACGGAGGTCTGGTAACGGTCGTCCGTCTGCAACCAGCCGCGGTCGGTGAGCTTCAATTCGATGCCGCCGGGCAGCACGGGGGCGACGCCGATGGCGACGAGGCAGACGTCGGCCTCCAAGGTTTCATTGGCCGCGCCTTCGACCGTAATCTTGACGCCTTTGCCGTCCTCGGAGGTGCCGGTGACTTTGGTGTTGGTGAGAATGCGGATGCCGGACTTGGTGAGGCTTTTTTCGAGGAGTTTGGACACTTCGGTGTCTTCCACCGGCAGCACGTCAGGCAGCATTTCAACGACGGTGACCTTGGTGCCGTAGGCATTGAAGAAATAGGCGAACTCGATGCCGATGGCACCCGCGCCGATGACGATGACGCTCTTCGGCTGTTTTTCGAGGGTCATGGCCTCCTTGCTGCCGATGACGGTCTTGCCGTTGAAGGGGAAGCCAGGCATCGGGCGGCTCTTCGCGCCGGTGGCGATGAGGATGTTCGCGGCGTCATGGGTTTCTTTTTTGCCGTCGTCGGCGGTCACTTCGACCTTGCCAGCGGCAGGGATGCTGGCGGTGCCGCGGAGGTAGTCGATCTTGTTCTTTTTGAAGAGGAATTCGATGCCCTTGTTGAGCTTGTCGCTCACGCCACGGCTGCGGCCGATCACTTTGGACCAGTCATACTCGACGCTGCCGATCTTGAGGCCGAACTCCTCGGCGCGGTGGGTGATCGTGTGGTAAAGCTCGGCGTTTTTCAGCAGGGCCTTGGTGGGAATGCAGCCCCAGTTCAGGCAGGTGCCCCCGGCGCGGTCATTTTCGACGCAGGCCACTTTTTTGCCGAGTTGCGCTGCGCGGATGGCTCCGACGTAGCCCGCAGGCCCGCCGCCGATGACAATGAGGTCGTAGTTCATGTGAGGTGTGTTTGGGGGGATGGAATAGGTCGAGAGAAGCGCAGCCCCGCACCGTATTCAACCGCAGATTCCCCCTTCGCATCCCAGTTTGACCTGTGGAGCGGAAGAAGGTAGTTTCCCTCACGCGCATGTTCTCACTCTGCACCCCATTTCAGCGCAGAGCCGCCACGATCCTCGTGGTGATGCAAATCATCGCCGCGCACGCCCTCGCAGCCGGAGGCTCGGACAAGAGCGCCACGCCGAAGACCGACATCGCCGCGCTTCTGCAAGTGCAAAGCGACGTGCAGAAGCTCCTGCCGCAGGTGCGCCTGGCGCTGGTGGCCATCCAGACCGGCGGCGGCACGGCCAGCGGGGTGATCATTTCCGCCGACGGCCTGCTGCTGACCGCCGCGCACGTCCCCGGCGCTCCAGGCAAGGACATGCGGGTCATTTTGGAAGACGGCAGCGTCACCACGGCCAAATCGCTCGGCATGGACAAGACGACAGACGCGGCGCTGGCTCAGCTCAAGAAGCGCGAGAAGCCGTGGCCCTTCGTGAAGCTCAACCGCGAAGTCGCCAACGCGCAGCCCGGCGAATGGTGCTTCGCGCTCGGCCATCCGGGCGGATTCGACAAAGCACGCGGCCCCGTGCTCCGTGTGGGCAAGATCGTCAAGCAGACCGCCAACAGCCTGCACACCGACTGCGTGCTGATGGGGGGCGATTCCGGCGGCCCGCTCTTCAACTTCACCGGCGAGGTCATCGGCATCCACAGCCAGATTTGGGAGAACCGGGATCAAAACGTCCATGTCTCGATGGCCCCCTTCCTCCGTTCGTGGGACGCGATGCAGAAATCGGAGGTCATCAAGACATGGGGCATCGGTGCTGGCGGCTACCTCGGCGTCGCCACCGTGATGAGCGACGATGTGGAGCTTGCGGTGGCGGATGTGATCGAGGGGTCGCCTGCCCAGAAGGCCGGCGTGCGGGCCGGCGATGTCATTCTCAGCGTCAATGGCGACGCGATGACGGATCAGCAGCAGTTCACCGCCACCGTGCGCGCCCGCGCCGCCGGAGACACGCTCAAGATCAAACTCCGTAACGACGGCAAGGAGCGCGAGCTGTCCGTCCAACTGGCGCAGAAACCACAGGAGGAGGGGCAGTAGGAAATGACGAATGAGGAATTCAGAATGACGAGCGAAGCCCCAAATCCGAATAACGAACAACGCGCCGCTCCATCTGTGGGTGCGATTTCGTCATTCGGGCTTCGGCATTCATTCGTCATTCCCTCATTCTTCATTCGTCATTCCGCTTCCCTTCTTCTCCTCAGCCCGCTTCTCGTTTTAGCGGAGGCTCCGCGTCCCACGCTGCCGCTGGAGCAGCGCACGAACGGCAAACAAACCCTGGCCGCCGTCGAAAAACTCAAACCGCTCACCACCGCCTGCGCCGCGCGCATTGAGAGTGCTCTCGGCCGTGCGATCTGCGCCGCCACCATCGTCGGAGAGGACGGTTATGTCTTGTTCAAGGCCAGCGAAGTGCCCGATCTCGGCAAAGCACGCATCAAGTTCGGCGATGGCCGCACCACCGAACTGCGCGAGGTGCATCGCGAAACAAGTCTCGACCTCGTCATGGCGCAAGCAGTCGGCATCACCGGCCTGCGCGCGGTTTCCTTCGGTGCCGCGCGACCTCTCGCCATGGGCCATTGGCTCTGCAGCGTCGCTGATGCGGGCAAGGAGCCGCGTATCGGCATCGTCAGCGCCAAGATCCGTCGCATTCCCGGCACCGGGGCCGCGCTCGGCATCCGCATGGATGAAAAAACGCCAGAAGGAGCCAAGGGGGTCCGCATCATCGGCATCGCCAGCGAAAGCCCCGCCGAAATCGCCGGTTTGCAGGAAAACGACGTGCTCCTCGCCATCGCCAGCAAAAACGTCGCTCAATACCGTGAGGTGCATGATATCGTGAACAAGCGCCAGCCCGGTGAAATCGTCGAGATCCGTTACCTGCGCAAAAACAAGGAGGAAACCTGCCGCGTCCGCCTCGCCAGCCGCACCAAAGTGCTGCAAAACTGGGAGGGCGAGGACTTCGCCAACGGTGGCATCTCCCTGCGCACCGACAACTTCCCGGAAGTCCTCCAGCACGACATCCCGCTCCTGCCCACCGACATGGGCGGCCCCGTCGCCACGCTCGAAGGCAAGGTCGTCGGCATCAACATCGCACGCGTCGATCGCGTGACGACCTTTGCCCTCCCTGTCGAAGCGTTCTGGACCGAGGCCCAGCAGTGGATGCAAGCCGACCGCCATCCGCCAAAGGCGGTACGGGCGGAGTAAGAGAAGGATTGCCAGCGCTGCCGCCCTTGCTCCATGTCCGGCATGTTGCGTTACCAACCTCTGCCCGCCGAACTGTTCGTCTCCAGCCGTCAGCATCTCTATGCCAAGCTTCCACCGCAGTCGGTCGTGATTGTTCACGCGAATGATGTGCTCCCCACAAATGCGGACGGCTCCCTTGGTTTCGTGCAGAACAGCGATCTGTTTTATCTCAGCGGCGTCGATCAGGAGGAGACGATTCTCGTGCTCTTTCCCGACGCGGCCGATCCCAAGCAGCGTGAGATGCTTTTCGTCCGCGAGACGAACGAGCACATCGCCGTGTGGGAGGGTGAAAAGCTCACCAAGGAGCAGGCCACCGAGCGCAGCGGCATCCAGCGCGTGCATTGGCTCACCGATTTCGAGACGCAGTTCCGCTCCGTCATGTGCCAGGCGGATCATGTTTACCTCAACTCGAACGAGCACATCCGTGCCACCATCCCCACCGAGACGCGCGAGACACGCTTCACACACCGCTGCAAACAGGAATACCCGTTGCACGACTACCGCCGCCTCGCGCAGCTCATGCACGAGCTGCGTGTCATCAAAAACAAGCACGAGATCACCGCGCTCAACGAGGCCGTCCGCATCACCGGCGATGGTTTCGACCGCCTGCTGAAATTCGTAAAGCCCGGCGTGCATGAATTCGAGATCGAGGCCGAGCTTTCCCACGAGTTCATCCGCCAGCGTGGTCGCGGCTTTGCCTACACACCCATCATCGCCACCGGCGGCAATGCCTGCGTGCTGCATTACATCACCAACCACTGCCAGTGTCAGGATGGCGAGATGCTGCTGCTCGACGTGGCCGCCAACTACGGCAACTACAACGCCGACCTCACCCGCACGATCCCCGTGAACGGCAAATTCACCCCGCGCCAGCGCCAGGTCTATGACGCCGTGCTGCGCGTCTTCAAACAGTGCTGCCAGATGCTGCGCCCCGGCGTCATCATCCGCGAGTATCAGGAGCAAGTTGGCCTGCTCATGCAGGAAGAACTCCTCGGCCTCGGCTTGATCACGCAAGAAGACATCGCCAAGCAGGATCCCGACAAGCCTGCGTATAAAAAATACTTCCCCCACGGCACCTCGCATCCGCTGGGCATCGACGTCCACGATGTCGGCCACATGTGGAAGCCCGTGCAGCCCGGCATGGTCTTCACCGTCGAGCCCGGCATCTACATCCGTGAGGAAAAACTCGGCGTCCGCCTCGAAAACAACATCGTCATCGGTGAGCGCGAGAACATCGACCTCATGGCCCACATCCCGATTGAGGCGGATGAGATTGAAGCGCTGATGGCGGGCAAATGACGAAACCAGAATGAGGAATGACGAATGAAGTCCCAATGCCTGAATTCGTCATTCGGACTTCGACATTGATTCGTCATTCGCCATTCTGGTTTCGTCATTCCCATGTCCCTCCCTCGCTTTCACCTCTCCTCCGCTCACTGGACTGGCCCGCATCTCACGCTCGCCGGAGATGAAGCGCAGCATTGCAGCCGCGTGATGCGCAAACAGCCCGGCGACATGATCGAGATCTTCGACGGTGCAGGCCGTGTGGCCGCCTGCGAGATCACTCACGTCTCCAAATCGGAAGTGCAGGCCCGTATCGACTCAGAAACGCGCATGGAGCCGTTTCAGACCGCGATTCATCTCCTACCCACCCTCATCAAAGCTGAGCCCTTCGAATGGCTGCTCGAAAAAGCCGTCGAACTCGGCGCTGCGAGCATTCAACCGATCATCACCGAGCGCACCATCATCCATCTCGATGCGGCACAGACGGAGAAGAAGCTCGCCAAGTGGCGCAGGCATATGATCGAGAGCGCCAAGCAGTGCCACACGCCGTTTCTGCCCGAATTGAAGACTCCCATCGCCTTCGCGGCCAGTTTGAAGCAGGATGCCGAGTTTAAACTCATCCCCGCGCTCAGCGAGCATGGCCGCACACTCAAACAAGCGTTGCCTGCGACCAAACCCGCCAGCGTTGCGGTTCTCATTGGCCCTGAAGGCGATTTCACAGCCGAAGAAGAAGCGCAGGCCTTCGCCGCCGGTTTTGTGCCGGTCACGCTCGGGCCGCTCGTCCTTCGCGCCGAAACCGCCGCCATCGCCACTTTGGCGATTCTCGGTCACGAGTTGCGCTGATAGGTCGCTGTTGCCAGCCACGCCACGTTCGCTGCTTCCCGATGCTGCCCGCACGCGTTGGTACGTTTGAACAACGACCAGTCTGTTTTCAGCCATGAACCCAAAGATTTTCCACGCCGTCTGCCTCATGCTCCTGTTTTTCGCCGCCGCTCTCACGCTGCCGGCTCAAACTGCCGAAACAGCCGAAAAGACCAAAATCGAAGCGCTCATCTCTCACATTGAGGGACTCGAAGGAGCCACGTTCATTCGCAACGGAAGCAACTATGACGCTTCATCCGCGGCCAAGTTCCTCCGCGCCAAATGGAAAAAAGAGGGCGATAAGGTCAAGACCACCGCCGATTTCATCACACACGTGGCGTCCGTTTCGGGAACTTCCGGCAAGCCATACGTGATCCGTTTCAAAGACGGCAAAGAGCTGCCCTGCGGTGATTATCTTGCCGCTCGGCTCAAGGAGCCGTGACGCAGGAAGCAACCCCGGCTTCTTTCGAGTGCGCACAGGCCTTCGCATCCAGCTTCGTACCCATCACGCTGGGTCGTTGGTGTTGGGCGCCGAAACCGCCGCCATCACCACGCTGGCGATTTTGGGTCACGAACTGCGCACAAATTGAATCAGTCCTGCTTCCTCTGATTGTTACCAATCACTGAAGATGGTTTGTTTTGCTCATGTGATTGGCTTTTGTCACGGCTGAATGCTGTCACAATACTCGCACCGCAGCCTACAAACAGCAGTCCCGCGCAAACGATCGTCTGAATCATCATTGCGATCAGATCATCTTGGTTGCCAAGGACTTCTTCTCGAATGTAGAACCAGCCCATAAAGATAATGAGAGTGGCTACGCATGTGATGAAGATACCTTTTATGGCTGCCAGTGCTCTGCTCATACCACTTCTTTGATTGCCCCGTCTCATTGCTTCAAATCCTCCGGTGTGTTTGCGTTGCGAAAGAAGGCGATTTGATCCGAACTCAGCGCGCATGTGGTAGCTGATCTTGATTTCACGCATGCTTCAATGACCGGTTGCAGCGCGAGGCGCTTTTCTCGCAGCGCGGCCTGCATGAGGGGGAGCATGGCGGGGACGTAGAGACCGGCGAGCACTTCATCGCCATGCGGGCCGCGATAGAACAGGCCGCGCGCAGGTTCAGCGGTCGGAACGAGATGCTCGCGCAGAAACGCGACCGTCATCCATGGCATATCGACGGCGAGGACAAGCAGCGGCGTCTGCGCGTGCTCCAAACAACGTGTGATCGCGCCCAGCGGACCGTCATCGACATCTGCGGGATCATGGATCATCTCAACACCATCGCTCACGAACAAGGGTTGCTCGCGGCGGCAGGAGAGCAGCACGCGGGCGGCTCCGAGGGATTGCAGTTTGTGCAACTGCGCCTGCCACAGTTCCTGCCCATGCCAGTGGAGCAGGGCCTTGTCCTGCTTCATCCGGGTGGAGCGGCCACCGGCGAGCAGGACGGCGGCAAAGGGCGTGTTCATGACTTGCGCAGGATGCCGTCGCTCAAAATTTTTGCGCGCAGGCCGCCGTGGCCTTTGAGGGCTTCTTCTGCGCCTTCCGCGAAAGCCTGGTTCATCCACTGGCATGGCGCGGCCTCCTGCGTGCCGAGGAAACGGATGCCCTGCACCTCGAATTCGACGCCGATGAGCGTGTTGAGGTCGATGTCCTTCGTGATGATGTTGCGACGGAAAGCCGAAGGCGGCACGCCCATGATGCTGAACTGCTCACAGAGGCGCTCATACTGCTCGTGCTCGAAGAAGGTGACCTGGCCCTTGTAGTCTTCCTTCCAGCCGCAGTAGCGGTCGCCCCGCAGACCCTTGCCGGTCACGCATTCGACCTCCGGCACCTCGACCATCGGCGCGGTGCCGGGCGGCAGGCCGTGATGACCGACGTAGATGTGCTCGGGCGAGATGAAGATGTGCAGGATTTGCATGCGGTGCTTGGATGTTGGCGCAAACGTGTCACGATCCATACGTCTATGACCTCCACAGAGCAACCCATCCGCATCGGCATCATCGGCGCTGGCGGCATCGTCAAATCACGCCACATGCCCGGTCTGCGGGCGATTCCGAACGTGCAAATCGTCCAAGTGACAAACCGCTCGCTGGCTAGCGCCGAGGCGTTTTGCCGCGAGTTTGCGCCGGAAGCGCAGGCGGTGGAGCGCTGGGAGGAGGTGGCGTCATCTCGTGATGTCGATGTCGTCTGGATCGGCACGCATCCCTACATGCACGCGGAGATGACCTGCTATGCGCTACAGCACGGGAAGCATGTCTTCACGCAAGCGCGCATGGCTGCCTCGTTGCCGGAGGCGAACCAGATGTGGGAGGCTTCGATTCGTTATCCTGAACTCGTCACGGGGATCTGTCCTGCCCCGCAAGGCATGAAGGGTGGCGAACTTGTGAAGCAACTGCTCGCCGAAGGTGCGATCGGCACGCCGCATCAGATGCTGCTGCACAGTTTCAACGACGCGTGGCTGGATGCCTCCAAGCCCGCGCATTGGCGGCAACAATCCGAGCTGAGCGGCATTCAAATCCTCACGCTGGGCATTTACACCGAGGTGCTGCAGCGCTGGCTCGGCCACATCGTCGAGGTGGAGGCGCGTGGGAATGTGGTGATTCCCGAACGTGCGGGCGTGGAGGTTGATATTCCCGATTTCGTGAACGTGATGGCGAAATTTCGCAGCGGCATCGAGGCGACGATGCTCTTCAGCGGCGTGGCAGCGCATGCGCCGACGGACAAGCTGTGGCTCTTCGGCTCCGAAGGCACGCTGAGCTATGATTTCAACACGGACGACCTCCAGCTCGGCAAACGCGGCGGCAAACTGGAGTCGGTGCCGATTCCGACCGAGATGCAGCGAAGCTGGACGGTGGAGCGCGATTTCATCGCCGCCGTGCGTGATCCTTCAGCACCGCGGCCGAAGCCCGATTTCAACGAAGGCATGAACTACATGCGCGTGGTGCATGCCGTGTGGCAGGCGATGGACACGCAGGCGGCGGTGCGGGTGATGTGAATCACGCGGCGCGTCTGCGGCCCACGGCGAGAGCGCCGTTCACGATTTGCAGCAGGCCTTCGACCTGATACGGCTTCGGCAACGCGGCGGCGAAACCGTAGGCGGTGTAGTCCTTCATCACCGGATCGTCACGATAGCCGGAGGAGACGATGGCGAGGATCTGCGGATCGAGGCGACGCAGGTGCAGCATGGTTTCACGGCCGCACATCCCGTCGGGAATGGTGAGATCGAGGATAGCGAGATCGTAGGGACGGCCCTGCTGCATCGCTTCCTGGTAGAGCCGCAGCGTGTCCTTGCCGTCGCCGGTTTCGACGACTTCAAACGCGGCTTTTTCCAAAGCACGGCGCAGGAGGTCACGGACCATGAGGTCGTCTTCGAGAAGGAGAATGCGCCCGGCGCTGGGTTTCGCCACGGCTGGCAGCGGCCTGCTGGGCGTCGGACTCTGGGCGCTGGATGGAACCAGCGCCGCTTCGATCATGCGACGCATGTCGCCCACGGATTGATAGCGATGCTGACGATCCGTCATCAGGGCGCGGACAACGACCCCATCCAGGCGGGGATCCACACCGGGCCGCAAGGAGGAGGGTGGCTGCCATGAGCCGCGTGGCAGCGCTCCGGTGAGCATCTGATACATCAGCACTCCCAGTGCATAGATGTCGGCACGATGATCCACCTCGCGGTGCGCATTGAACTGCTCCGGCGCGGCATATTCCGGCGTGCCCATGACCATGTGCGTTTCCGTGGCCATGGACGCGGAGCGCATCACATCCTTGGCGAGGCCAAAGTCAGCGATCTTCACCTCGCCCTGGCGGGTGAGCATGACGTTCGCGGGCTTGATGTCACGATGGACGATGCCCTTGGTGTGCGCGTATTCGAGCCCGGCACAAATCTGTGGCAGCAGTTGCAGCGCGAGCTGTGGCGTCATGCGGCCCTGGGCCATGATCTCTCCGAGATCCGTGCCATCGACGAATTCCATGACGAAGAACAGGAACTCGCTGCCGAGGTGGCCATAGTCGTAGATGGCGACGATGTTGGGATGGTTCAGCGTGGCCATGGCCCGCGCCTCACGGCGAAAGCGGTCCTCAAAGGCGAAATCATAGCCGTCGCTGACACGCAGCACCTTGATGGCCACCGGGCGTCCCAAGCTGAGCTGGGTACCGCGATACACCGTGCCCATGCCGCCGATGCCGACCTGCGCCTGCACCGAGTAGCGGCCGAAGGGCATCATCGCGGACAATTCCACCGCCGAAGGCGGCACGGAACGTGTCACGAGGGGTATGGCGGGTTGGGAACTGCTGGTGGGTCGCATCAGTCATGCACTGTGGCACACCGGACGAGTGGAGCAACTTCCGTAAGCTTTAGTTAGCATTCAGGCCTGCCGCCTGGCTCATGCGGCGACGACAGGCTTGCTGGCTGCCGCCAGCTTGCGGGTGTAGATGAAGCCGCCGATGGCAAGCGCCAGGATCACAATGCCCAGCAACGGACGCACCACGATCCAGGCGATGGCAATCACGACCAGCGAGATCGTGCCTGCGAGCACAAAGGAGATCAAACCCGTGCCCATGCCGATGATATTGCCAATGAAGGGCACCACGCTGCCCAGCACGCTGAGCGGACGCATGATGGCCATGAAGCCAAAGGCCATGAACAGGAAGCCGCCGAGCCGCGCCAGCCAGGTGATGAAGGTGTTCGCGCTGGCGGCGTTCTTGAACATCGTCTCCGCGCTGACCGTGCCATCTTCGATGAAGCTGATCGCGTCCCCGGCCTTGGTTTGATAGGGCTCAAACGTTTCGTCGAGTTGAGCGGCCAGGATGCTGAAGGTGCCGGGCTTCACGACTTCAAATGACACGCGAACATCGCCAACCTGCGGAGCGTCGGGTTTTTCGCCGAAGTAAAAGGCTCCGCTGCTGACCTGGGCCGCATCTTTGAGGTCTGCCGTCAGCTTTGCCAGATCTGCCTCGGTCACCGAATGCTTGGCCGGGCTGCCCATCTGGTTCACAAAACTTTCCGGCACCTTGAAGGCGCCCAGAGTGACGTTTTCGGCACTGATGTTCGCGTTGCCCGCGATCAAGTCGCCCTCGTTGGTGTGACCTTGCGGTTTCTTGAAGTCGGCGGAGTTCACCGGCTTGTCCTCCCACTTCTTCTCGTAGGTGTACGTCGTCTTGGTTTCCTCACCGCCACCGACTTTCTCCTTCTTCTCGGTCTTGGTCTCCTCCACCCATTGGTAAATCTCCTCACTGCGCACCAGCCGCAACGCCGGGACGCTGATGCCAAAATCAGGATCGCTCACCGGTTCGGCGGCTTTGGCCTCGCCGGTCACATGGATGAGCTTTTTGTTGTTGGCGGGGTCCACCTTGTCCGCTGAAACATCCACCACGGCGGCGGCGCCTTCCTTGAGGCTGTTTGCGGTAGTGACAGCGCGGCCTTCATTCCACCAAAGCAGGATGATGGTCAGGGGAATCACGATGATTCCGAAGAGGATGCCCTTGATCGATTCGCCGATGCGGCTGAACCAGTTTTGTGAAGTTACTTCAGTGTAGGAGTCGGCCATGGTGTTGCGGGGTAGTGTCCCGGCAGCTTAAAGCGGAAAGCATTCCCAAAGTCGAATCTTTTTGTCGGCAGCGAGGACGCACGCACGAAAATACCGGAACCCGTGACAAGTCGGCAAGAAACTGCCTTCGCTTCGCTTGTTAGTCTTCGCCATGAAATCGCGCCTCCTTTTCCTTGTGCTTGGCTCCTCAGCTCTCGCCGCCGACCCCAATCCCAAAGCGGATGACATCGCGGGCAATGAGGCCGTGAAAAAGATCATGGAAACACGCCCTGGTCGCGGCGTGATGCGCGATGACACGCCGCCCACTGCGCCGCAGGACGCAGTGAAGAACTTCAAGCATCGCAGTGATGTCGCCATCGACCTCATGGCGCACGAGCCAGTCGTGGAGCAGCCGCTTTACGCCAGTTGGGACAGCAAAGGCCGCATGTGGGTCACGCAGTATCGCCAGTATCAGTTCCCCGCCGGATTGAAGATCGTCAGCTATGATCAGCACCTGCGTGCGAAGTTCGACAAAGTGCCGCTGCCGCCGCCGCGTGGCGAAAAAGGCGCGGACAAGATCACCGTCTTCGAAGACACGGACGGCGACGGCTTCTTCGACAAGCACGAGGACGTCATCACCGGCCTGAACATCGCCAGCGCCGCGCTGCACGGCATGGGCCGCATCTGGGTGCTGAATCCGCCCTATCTGCTCAGCTATCCCGATGCTGATTTTGATGCCAAGCCTGATGGCGATCCCGAAGTCGAGCTCAGCGGCTTCGGCCTCGAAGACACGCACAGCGTCGCCACGAATCTGCAATGGGGCATGGACGGCTGGCTCTACGGAGCCAATGGCAGCACCACCACTGGCAACGTCAGCAGCGCCAACACCAAAAACGTGAAATGGGAAGGCCAGTGCATCTGGCGCTACCATCCGAAAAAGAAGACCTTCGAAATCTACGCCGAGGGCGGTGGGAACACCTTCAGCCTCGACTTCGACAGCAAGGGCCGCCTCTTCTCCGGCACCAACGGAGCCACGCGCGGCATGCACTACGAGCAGGGCAGCTACGGCATCAAAGGTTGGGGCAAACACGGCCCGCTCACCAATCCGTATGCCTTCGGCTGGTTCGAGCACATGAAGCACGAGGGCGACAACAAACGCTTCCCGCAAGCCTTCACCGTCTATGAAGGCGGCCTGCTCGGCAGCGCCTATGAGGGCAAAATCATCGCCCCGAATGCGCTGCACAACCTCGTCTATGTCAGCGAGCGACTCCCCGACGGCTCCACCTTCCGCACGAAAGACGAAGAGCAGCTCATCACTACCACCGACCGCTGGTTCCGTCCCGTCTGGGCCGGCGTCGGCCCTGATGGCGGCTTCTACATGGCCGACTGGTACGACACCCGCCTCAGCCACGTCAGCCCCGTCGATGACTGGCACAAAACCAGCGGCCGCATCTACCGTGTGCGACCTGCCGCCGGTGCGCCGAAGTTGAAGCCGTTTGATTTGAGCAAAGCGAGCGGTGAGGAGCTTCTTGGTTATCTGAGCCACACGAATGAGTGGTTCAGGAAGCAGGCGGTGCTGGAGATTGGGTGGCGTGGGATGAAGGATTTGAAGATTGGCTCAGTGACTAAATCAGGCGGTTCAGGTGACTTGGAAAGACTCTGGATTCGCAATCTGCTTGCCGAGCAATTTCCAGATGACAGTAACCTTCAATCAGAGACTGATGCTGAAATTAAGCGGGCTACAGAGTCTGCTGACCCATATGTGCGTCGTTGGGCCGCCAAAATGCTCGGTGAGCGTCCGCAGTCATTGGGAACTATGGGAACACTCAAAATGTTCAGAGAGGAGAAGCACCCTGAAGTATGCGCACAAGTTCTAGCAACAGCAAAAAAGCTTCCTTTCTCTGAAGGATTCACTTTGCTCCTTTTGGCGGATGAGATTGACGACCCTAGCGGCCATCTTCCTCTTCTCGCATGGTGGGCTCTGGAATCCAAGGTGAATGGAGAATTGGA
>CAMCWM010000126.1 GCA_945882215.1 Akkermansia muciniphila
GAGGAAGTTGGCGTCACCATCGCGGTCGTACCCCAGGGGTGAACGTCCCAGCAGCACAATGCCGCCGCACTCCTTGGAGTAGCTGAAGGCGTTGGAGCCGGAGACGCCATTGATGGCGTAATCCTGTGCGGTCACGGCCACTGTGCCGCTGTTGCCCGTCACGTTCACCGGGATGGTGTTCGCACCGCCAGGAACGTAAGGATCGTCGATGGAGGTCCAGATGATCGGGTCATCCGCAGTGGCGTTGCCGATGAGCTTCGCACCACGGGAAACCACGATTGAACCGGGGCTGTTGGTGAAGCCGGTGAGGTTGGAGTTGGCACCGCGAATCACGGTGCCGGGCTCCACCGTCAGCTTGGCGGGAGGGAGCACGAAGATGAGCTTCGTGACGACGTACACGTTGTCACGCGTGAGGCGTGTGTCCGCCGTGATGTCGGCGGAGATTTCGACGATGCCGGCCTGGGCCGTGGCACCGAACCCCAGCGCCACAGCCGTGGCGGCAAGGAAGGATTTGGAGAAGAATTTCATGAGATCAGATCAAGATGATGGGAATAGAAAATGTGAAGTGAATGAAGAATGAAACACCGGACGCGGATTAGGCGCGGCGGCGGCGGAACAGCATCGCGGCGATGCCGGCGAAGCCGAGCAACGCACGGGAAGGCTCGGGGACGGCGGCGATGTTGGCGAGCTGGATGGCAGGAGCTGCACCGCCCGTGAGGGTGGTGGAACTGAGCGATCCAATCGACAGAGTTGGCGAGACGGTATCGAAGAAGACGGATGGATCAGGGGACTGAGCATCAGTCCAGATGCCGCCGTCACGGAGAATGGCGTGTTGCGTGGCGCTTCCTGGGGTCGTGTTGTTCATGACCCACAGATAAACCTGCTCGCCCACAACATCGCTGACGTTGGTGAGGTCGATGCCGCCAGTGGTGAGATCGTACTGCTTGCCTTCGTAGAGGGTTGTGCCGCCAGTGAAGGTCAATGGCGCGTTTTCAGCTCCGGTAAATTCAAAAAAGCCTGGATTGCCACCAAAAGTCCAGGGGCCGGTAGAGGTAAGAACCTCAGTGAAGGCAGTCTCCAGTGTGGCGACGTCTGAAGCGAAATTGGTGCCTGCGGCAAAAGTGCCCAGACGAATAATTCCGCTGCTCATGGCGGTTGTGCCATCAGCGAGCACAAAGCCGCGATCAACGTTGCCAAGGAACATGCTCGCAGCATGACCTGAGGTTGTGGCTCCAAAAATGAGCAAAGACAAAAGAAGTGATTTTTTCATGATGTTTTAGTTTTTGTGTTGTTTGATTTGTTACTCAGCAAAGGGTTCCTGAAGAGTGAATTCCGTGGCTGTGGCCTTCTTGCTAAAGAGAATGGCCTTGCCCGCCTCGATCACGGCCGCGCCTTGGTCCGCACTGTTGGGATTGCTCACCAGCCGCCATTGCGAAACGCTGGTCCGGTAAAAGTAGCCGGTCAGAACACCTGCGCTTTCGAGATAAACAATGTCAGCAGAGCTGGAGAGCGACCCACCTTGAATGAAGTTCCTCAAACCACTTGCGGCAAGCGTGGTGGAAACGGTGAAGAAGTTATTAACGCAATTGAATGAGGAATTGACCACATCGATAGTCTCCTTGCCAATCATAGTGTCTCCTGTGAAACGCAGGGACACTGGGTTGCCACCGGATTTACGTGCGACCATGATGCCGCGTCCGACTGGGATCACCACGCCAGACTGGTCAGCACTGGCCGGGTTGCTCAGCAGAACCCAGTTCGAACTGCTGCTTCGGTAGAAGTATCCGACCAGGGCACCTGCACCATTGTCCACATAGATCACATCTGATGAGGAAACCAGCGAGCCGGAGCGAAGTCCGGCTGTGTTTTCCACACCGAAGATCGAGCCGATGGTCTCAAGCTGGTAAACAATGAACTCATCACCAATGTTCGGAGCCGTGCCGAGTGCCGCAGTGACGTCCTGGCCGGACTGGGCGGTGATCTGCGCGGAGAGGCCGTAGGCGTTGGTGCTGGAGCCTGAGGGAGCGTTGGCTCCGGTGCCACGTTGATCGACGCGGCTGGTGATCTTGATGGCGTGCGGAGTGGTCAGCACGTTGGGCAGCGTCGTCGGTGAGGAGGACAGCGTGTAGGTGGTGCCGGCGACAGCGGTGACGGTGCCGGAGGCGACGATTTCCGCGAGCGGGATCGCCATGAGGGTGGTTTGATTGACCGGGAGGGAAACGTCAATGACGCCAACCGTGCGGCTGACGGGGAGCTGGCTCTCCTGGCCGGACGCAACGCTCGTGGAGAGCGTGGCGATGGCGAGCAGGCCGAAGCAGGATCGAAGGGATCGAATCATGGTTTTGTGTGTGGGGATGGTGTGTGGGCCTGCTTTGAGCAGGCATGTCGATAGAACCTTTTTCCCTGCGTAAACCAACCTTTGTGCGGCAACAGTTTCGTCACCGTGGGCCGTGGTGTCCGGCATGCATCAACTCCTCACGCAAGCACTGTTGGGTGCCGGTAAATTCGCTTTAACGGCCGGACTCCTCGCGTCCTGGGCCGACGGCCTGTTCTGACGCTGGAGAAGCGGTGCTTTGCACGGCTTTGACGATCTTTTCCCGCAACGGGCTTTCCGCGGTGGCGAGATCTGGAAACTTGACGGCCAGCTCGCGCCAATAGAGGGCGGCGGCTTCAGGTTTGCCCCGTCCTTCGTAATACCGGGCCAGGGTTTCGAGCTCCTTGTGCTCGGAGTGGCGCAGCTCTGCCAGGCAGGTGCGTGCCAGCGCGGCGCGCTCGCTGTGTGGATAGCGTGAGAGAAACCACACCATGGCGTCGCGCGCGGCATCCCGCTGGCGCGGCGCGGCGCTTTTCATGGTCTTCCACTGCTTGTAGCGGATGTAGGCGGCCTGGCATGCGGCGTCATCGGCCAGTTCATGATCCATGTGCGTCTCCAAAAACTCCTCATGCATGAGCAGTGCCTGCGGCAGCTTCCCGGCACGCTCCAGCATGAGCGCAAACTCGAAATGTGCCTGCCGCGCCGTCTCGGTGTGCGGGCCATTGCGGATGATGGTCTGCAACATGCCGGCCAGCATGTCCTGCTCGCTCTCGTTCAAGGATTTTGGCCTGCGCGGCTCCAATCCCTGCAGACGCTCACGTTGCTGGCTGGCATTCATGATCGTCCGCGCCAGCCCGAGCTGTTCCGCGTGTGCCTTCTCAAACTGGCCGACATGAGCCACGATGAGCACTTGCAGAGCATCAAACGCGGCCTGTGGATCACCCAGATGATTTTGCAGGCGGGCGATCTGCCACCAGGCGGCCTGCGCCCAGTCAGTGCGCGGATAAAGCTTGGCGATGGTCTGGTAGCGCCGCAGCGCGTCCTCGTGCTCGCCTTCCACGAGCGATTTCTGCGCGCGCTTCAGCAGTTGTTGCGCCGTCTCGGCATCGTCAATGGCGCGCGCGGTGACCACTGCCAGCAGAGAGCAAAGCAGCAGACAGGCGCATGACGTGAGACGCATGGGATCTCCTTATTCCCCAGGCGAGGTGACGGGAGGTTCCGGCAGCGGCAGCAGTCCGCCTCCAGCGGGCATCGTGCCGGCCGGTGTGATGGACCAGGGCTTGTACGTCTTCGCCAGTTGCTCACTGGTGCGCTTGCCAAAGGTCAGGCGGCCCAGGATGACATGATCCGTGTCTCCTTTGAGCGGGTTTTTCACCTGCGTCTCAGCGCCGGGATAAAGATTTTCCACCAGACCGCTGTTCGGACCACCGGCATCGACGTGAGGCACGCCGGCGGTGTCAACGATGGTGTAGTCGAAGCTCACGACATCGCTTCCGATGTTGCGGAATTTGATGGAGTGCTGAATGACCTCCTCATCAATCACCTCGGTGACATGACGCCAGGTGACCGGGGTGTTGGCAACGGGCACCTGCTTGGATTCGATGATGGTGCAGGAGGCAAGCAGGGCGCTGGACGCGAGCAGGAGCGGGAGGAGGCGTTTCATGGGGATGGCAGCAGTTGGCATGGAATTAATAGCGGTAACGGAAACCAAAGACGTAGCCGTCGCTGTTGAAGTTGGTCATGTCGTCAAGGTCGCCGAAATGGAAGTCACGGTATTCGGCAAAGACGCTGTACTTGTCTTCCCAGGCCCACTCCAGGCCGCCGTACCAATGCCAGGCATTGATGAACTCGTCGATTGCGAAGGGATTGGCGGCCGGCGCAAGCGTTCCAGCGTGGTTCGCCTGGGAGTCAGAGCGCGAGGTGGCATTGCGGAACCAGACCTGGCCGCCGCCGAGACCGCCGCCAATGTAGGGCTTGAACCCGGCCAGCACCTTGCCGATGCGCGCACGGTAGCGCCAGAGATCCACGGAAACCGAGCCGCCAAGCGTGAACATCAGCGAGTTCATGTCCGCAGAGTAGGACACCACGTCATTGGTCACTGTGGCGCCGTTGAAGTTGCCAATGCTGCCGGTCAGCGAGGTCTGGCTGAACGTCCCCTCGAATCGTGTGGAGAGAATCAGCGGCATCCGTTTCATGCGCCAGCTTTTGCCGAGTTCGATGCCGAAAATCGCGCTGCCATTGACATCGTTCAGCGGGAACGGCCGATTCTGAATTCGCACGTTGCCACTCTGCCCGAAGGATTCCCCCGCATACACACCGACATACGGGCCAAACTTGCGCTTGGTGGTCATGGCGTCGCCCTTGTCGGCCACGCTGCGCAATTCCAGCTCGGCGGAAGCCAGGGTGGGGGCCAGGGCCGCGAGGAGTAACAAGCGAAGGAGCGGGGTTAGGCGGGAGTGTTGCATGATGGGGTGTATTTCAGCGTTTTTTAGCCGCGCACCTCGCTCTGAGGAATCACTTCGATGTGAACAAATTGTCACATTGAAAGGTCGCAGGATTTGAACCGCTGATGCCATGATCTTTTCCATGCGCCGATTTGATCCACTGCCCTTCATCCTGCTGGCCTCCCTTATGGCCGGTGGTTTTGCATCGTCCCAGGAAGTTCCGAAAGCGAAGCCCAGGCCGCCCGAAATCAACGATCCTGTCACCAAGCGCACGTCGTCCGCTCCCGTGCTCGACCTGCCTGACGACACCGGTTTTCCAACGATGGAGGAGGTGGGTGAATATGAAAACCCTCTGCTGTTGTTTCGGGGCAGTCCGCAGGGCTTGCCGATGCAGGATGAACTCGATCCGGGACGCCCGCCTGATCTGCTGCCACCGCTCGCACCGCTGCCGACGCCAGCCAAATTGATGACGCCCGAGGAACTGAAACTCCTGGCCTTGGGACAGAAAGTGGTGGCCTCTGTCGTCAGCATCCGAGTGTGGGATGAATTTGGCGGGCAGCTTGCCCACGGCGTCGGCTGCTTTGTCTCCGCGGATGGAGTCGTGCTCACGGACACCGGATTGGTTCATCCTGAAATCGCAGGCAAGATCGATCATGTCACGATCACCACCGCCGATGGCACGAACCAGCCGGTGCAGGGCTTTTATCTGGCGGATCTCACCACTGGAGTCACGCTGCTCCAGGCGGAGTCACGCTCCTCCACGCCGCTGCGTCTGCTTGCCGAAGTCGATCTCTCCAGAGAAACCGCCTGCCACGTCGTGGCCGTGTCCGAAAAGCGCGGCCTCGTGCTCGCCAGCGCGCGAATTCAAAAGGACTCGTCCATCACCGCCCTCGGCTGGCATAGTCTGCGCGGCGATGAGTCCCCCGGTGCCGTCGGCTCGCCCGTGCTGGATGCTGCTGGAAATGTCATCGCCATCGTTGGCATGAAGGTGCCGCTCAAAAGCTGGATGAACTTCGCGTTGAAGTCCGACCAGGCCGCGTTCGAGATCCAGCGCCGCCGTGCAGCGCTCCAGCCGCTGACAAACCTGCCCAAAGCGCCCACGCTGGTCAGCGTTGCCCGCAGCACCGAGTTTCTCGACGCATTTCAAACCTTGCAGGCCAGGCGGGTCGATTCTGCGTTGTCCAAGTTGATTCGTCTCACCACCAAATATCCGCGCAGCGCGGAATGCTGGGCGCTGCTTGGGCTCGCGGCCAGTTACATGGGCGGTGCCTCCGAAGCTGTGAACTGCCAGCGCAAAGCCGTCGCGCTCGACCCCAAGGCTGGTCTTTACTGGCATCAGCTTGCCTTTGCCAAACTGCGTGACAAATCGGCCGTCGCCCCAAATACCACGGAGGATCGAGAAGCGCTCGAACTGGCCACGCAGCAACGACCCGATGACAAACTCGCCTGGCTGCTGCTTGCCTCACGCTATGTGCGCGATGGTGACCTGGGCAAAGCGGACGATGCCTTGAACCGCGTCATATTGCTGGCTCCTGATTACGCGCAGGGCCACTACCTCATGGCTTACGTGCGCGGGCGTTTGCGTGACTACGACGGTGCGGAGCAGTACATCCGTCGTGCGTTGAACCTGAACTCACGTTATCCCGAGGCTTGGTATTATCAGGGGCTGCTGTTCGACAAGCGCGGCGAGCATGACAACGCCATCAAAGCTTATCAAACCACCGCGCGCCTGCGCCCCAGTCACCCACAGGCCTGGCTGAACCTGGCGCATGCGCTCAAGAAGGCCGGCAAAACCACCGAGGCGCGCCAGGCCTTTCAGGAGCACCAGCGCAGAACCACGCCGGCAGCGAAACCCTGAGCTGGTGGTTCATGACGACACAGCCTCGTTCGGCGCGATCCAGAACACACGGCGACGGCTGTCGGAGGCTTGAATGACCGTCAGCTCCATCAACGTCGGATGCGTGGAGGCGTCCCAGACCGTCGTCCATTGACGTGTGGCAGGATCAAAGGCCCGCCATTCGCAGCTTAGGAGATCATCAAACAGCACCACGCTCACATCCGCCTCATCGGCTTTTTTGCGGCACGAAAGCAGCAAACGCAGGCCGCCGCCCGGCAGGGGCTCGGTGAGCAAGGTGACGAGGCATTCGGGAGAGCCATCGAAAGGCGATGGCGTGTTCTCCAGCTCGAGTTTGGTGAGATACTGGCCGCCGTCCTGGGTCGTGCGCAGCTTCAAGGTGCTGGTGGCGGGAAGTGTGGTGAACAAGTGCTCGCAAAAGCCGGTGAACGCCTGCTGGCGGCTCTCACTTCGTTGCGCGCGGCGCGCATCGTCCGCCAGCGTGATCGCCCCTTGCGCGATGCTGTGAACCGCCGCGAGCACCAGAGCCACGATGAACAACACGATGACGACTTCGAGCAGTGTGAAGCCGCCACGCCGGGTGCGATACTGAAAGAGCGTCTTCATCGTGTTTCAAGTGCCCGGAGCACGGAACAGCGACGGATAGACCCAGGTTTCGGCGGTGGCCTGCTGCGCGACGCGGCCTTCCATCCACTCCGCCGTCACACGCACCTCAAACAAATCGGTCAGCGGCAGACCTTCGCGGTTCTTCAGCTCCAGGTTCGTCCGCTTCACAGTGTAAGTGACATCACCTTCCTTGACCTGTGCCTCGTCCTTGGGATCAGGCAGCCGCGTGTGTTCGATGAGCAGAGAGCGCATGCGCTCCTGCACCTCCGCCTCGCGACGCATGAGCAGCGTGGTGCCGCCGAGCTGATGCACGGCTTCCACCAGTGCCACGACGGCCATGCTGAAAACCATCAGCGCCAGCAGCGTCTCCAGCAGAGTGAAGCCGCGTGTTCTCATAAATTTTCCTCCGTTTCAGCGAATCCGCCCGTCAGCGGATCGAGCGTAGCGCTGATCCAGACCGCGTCCTTCTGCCAGCGCAATGTCAGCGGCTCGCAGAGGCCGCCGGGACGCAGCAACAGGCGTTGTCCGGCTGCTGGCGCAAACTCTTCCGCGCCCATGCGGCGAACCGTCAGATTTGCCTGCCTGCCAAGCTCTTCCAAACTCACGCTTTGCGGCTGCGTGGTGGCCAGCGTCCGTGTCACCGCCCGCATGAGCATGCCTTCCGCGTCATTCGCCACCTTCCGCAGTTCATGCTCTTCGGTGAGCTGCGCCACGGCACTCGCCCCGATACCGATGATGAGCGCCGCGATGACGAGCACCACGATCATCTCCAGCAACGTGAAACCGGCGGCGTGTCGTTGCATGGCAGATCACCAGTTGCCGATGTCGTCCTCGGTGTTTTCCAAGCCATCCGGCCCAAGCGAGAACACGTCATACCCGCCCGCGTTGCGCTTGCCGGGGTTGCGGTAGGCGATCTTGCGGCCCCAGGGGTCGATCAAACCGTCCGCCTTCATCACGGCATTCCAGCGGCGTGGTTTCGGCTCGGCGGTTGGACGCGTGACGAGTGCTTCCAGCCCCTGCTCCTGCGTGGGATAAACGAGGTTGCTGATCTTGTAGGAGGTCAGCGCCGTTTCGAGCGCCTTGATCTTGCCGCTGGTGGTGACGTTCTGCGCGTTGCCCTCGATGCCCTGCACCATGACGGCCACGCTGCCGATGATGAGCGCGATGATGAGCAGCACGACCATCATTTCGAGGAGCGTGAAGGCGTTCGTGCGCGGACTGGGACGGTGGGGATTTTTCATGCGGTGGTTGGTTAACGATTGAGCTGGCTGAGGGTGGAAAAGACAATGTTCACCATGGTCCAGACGAGGCCGCCGACGAGGCCAGCCATGAGCAGGAGCAAAATGGGCTGAATGAGCGCGGTGACGCGCTCGATGACGCGGGTGAGCTGCGTGTCCATGCGCGCGGCGGCCTTGCCGAGCACCACGGCGAGCTGGCCGGTGTCCTCGCCGATGCGGATGACATCGATGGCCTGCGATCCCAGCACAGCGGTCTTCTTCATCGCGCCGCTGAGCGAGGAGCCTTCCTGCACCATCGCCTCCGCCTGTGTGATGGCTTGTTTGATGTGTTGATTGGTCACGGCGCGGCGCACCAGTTCCAGCGCGGGCAGCAGCGGCACGCCACCGCGCAGCAGGCTGCCGAGCGTCTCAAAAAATTGCAGCTCAAAGCGCGCGCGGTTGATGTCGCGGATGCCGGGCATGCTGATCATGAAACGGTGCCAGCCGGAGACAAAAGCTGGCGTCTTGCGCACGGCGAAGAGGGTCATGAAGACAAGCCCCAGGAAGATCAAGATGGCCCACCAGTAGCCGTTGATGAAGGCGGAGAGCGCCAGGCTGGCCTTGATCATGAACGGCGGCTCCTTGCCCGTGCCGCTGAGCAGCGTGGCGAGCTTTGGCAGCAGATACGTCACCATGATGAGCGCCAGCGCCGCGCCTGCGGTGATCAAGAACGCCGGATAGATCAACGCGCCGGTCACCTTGGCCTGCACGGCCTCCATCAGCCGCAGATGCCGCGCCTGACGGTCCATGATCTCGTCCAGCGTGCCGCTGTTCTCACCGGCGGCGATCATGTTGCAGTACAATTCATCAAACGACTCCGACACCTGCCGCAGCGCGGCGGAGAGCGGCACGCCATCGCGCACGAGATCGCGCACCTTCTTCGCCAGCGTGCCGAGTTTGGACGCGCTGCGGTTTTCCATGGCCTGCAAGGCCTGCTCCACCTGCAAACCGGAGGCCAGCAGGTCGCCCATGTCCTCGGTGAAGCGGATCACATCGGCCTTGGTGATGTGCAGCGTCGTTTCAGCGGCGGCCTCGGTTTTTTTCTCGCGCTCGGCCGACTGCGACTGAATCGACCGCGCCTGCAATCCACGCCGGGCGAGCAGCCGAATCGCATCACCACGATCCGCCGCCTCGATCGAGCCGTTTTTGACCGATCCGTCGGCAGATAGGGCTTGGAAGGCGAAGGCGGGCATCAGGCAAGCTCCTCACTGGTCACACGGGCGACTTCTTCAAGCGTGGTGATGCCTGTGAGCGCCTTTTGCAGGCCGTACTCGCGCATCGGGATGAAACCATCTTTTCGTGCCTGCGTGTGCAGATCCGCCTCGGACGCACGCTGGGAAACCATCGCCTGCATCGTCGGCGTCATGAGCGCGATCTCATACAAGGCCACACGTCCTGAGTAACCCGTGCCACGGCAGTGCTGGCAGCCGCCTTGAGTGGCACGCCACACGGTTTTCCCCTTCGCCTCGGGGAAGCCGAGCTTGATGAGCTCGTCGCTTGGATACTTCGCCGGAGTCTTGCAGGAATCGCACAGCACACGCACGAGCCGCTGGGCGAGGAAAGCACGCACCGAGGAGCTGACAAGGAAGGGCTTCACGCCCATTTCAATCAAACGCGTGATGCCCGCGACGGCGTCATTCGTGTGCAACGTCGAAAACACCAGGTGACCGGTCAATGATGCGCGCACGGCGATTTCCGCCGTCTCGAGGTCGCGAATTTCACCGACCATGACCACGTTCGGATCGCCACGCAGGATGCTGCGCAGGCCGCTGGCAAACGTGAGGCCGATCTCGTTCTTCACCGGAATCTGCACGATGCCCGGCAGCTTGTTTTCAACCGGGTCTTCGATGGTGACGATGCGGCGATGCACGCTGTTGAGCTGCGAGAGGAAAGTGTAAAGCGTGGTCGATTTTCCCGAACCCGTCGGCCCGGTGACGAGAACGATGCCGTTCGGCTTGGCCAGCAGCAGCTCGATGGTTTTGCGATGCGCCTCGTTGAGGCCGAGGCGGTCGAGCGTGAAGCGCTCCTGCCCAAGCAAGCGCAGGCTGATCGACTCGCCCTCGACACTCGGGATGCAGGCCACGCGCACGTCGATGGACTGCCCCTCGGCCTTCAAATGGATGCGTCCGTCCTGCGGCAGGCGCTTCTCGGCGATGTCGAGTTTGCTCATCACCTTGATGCGGGCGATCACCGATGCCTGGAGCTGCTTGATGTTCTCCGGCACGGGAATCTCGTGCAGGAAGCCGTCGATGCGGTAGCGGATGCGCAGGCTGTCCGGCTGCGGCTCCACATGGATGTCCGTGGCCTTCTGGGCCAGCGCCTCGCGGATGATTTGATTCACAAACTTCACCACCGAGGCGTCCTCGTCCTCGTCGTCGATCACGTTGGCCTCGTCACGCAGATGCAACTCATCCGTGCCACCGCCACCGGCGGCGATCAGCGCGTCGAAAGTCTCCGCGCCCACGCCATAAAGCTGCTGCACCGCGTTGAGCAGCTCACCACGCGGCGTGAGGCACCAGCGCACCGGGAGTTCGGATTGCCGCGCCACAGCCTGCCGCGCCATCAGATCACACGGATCATGACAGGCGAGCACGAGCCGGTTGCGAGTGCTGCCGGCCTCGTCGCGCTCAAAGCCGACCGGAAACACCTGATGACGCACCGCAAACCGCGCCGGGATCATGCGCTTCAGCTCCGCCATGTCATCCGCCTCGGGCTGCGGCGTCTCCAGCCACTTCCAGCCTAGGTCTGCCGCCAGATGCCGCGTGAACACGCGCTCATCCACCGCGCCGCTCTCGATCAACGCCAGCACCGGCGAAATACCACCCGCCGCAGCCATCGCCATCGCTGCCTGCACATCCGCCTCCGCCACTTCGGCGGCACGGGCGCTGGTTTGAAGAATGGTAGCCATGGTCGTGTGACAGGACCGTTGCATTCCACGGTCATGACGAACTCGAACTCCACTGATGCGATGCCGGGTAGCGTTTCATTGTTAAGATTCCGTCACTTGAGCATCCGGGCCATCGCATGCCCATTCATGGTGGTGAAATGTCGCATTCAGATTCGCAGACAGGCCGCAGCCGCAGGATCGGTGCTGCTGGCAGTGCTATGTCTGGTGGCGGTGCTTTCATTCCTTGTCGTCACCACGGTTTCAGTTTCGAAACAGCACGGTGACATGCAGCAAGCAAGGCAGGGGGCGATGCGAGCACGCCAGATGGCTGAAATGGGCGTGGCGGTGGCGGCGCACCCGATGATCAAAGCGGGAGATCCACTTTTGAAGCGAAGGATTTCAAGCATTGAAGCTTTTGAAGCACTCTTGAGCACGGAGGAAAGCAGGCTGAACCTGAATGTGTTGCTCACAGAAGAACACATGTCTGTGCTGGAGCGCATTTTTGCCTCCTGGGGCATTTCACATGCGGATGCGCAAGGCATCGTGGCGACGCTGATGGATTTCACAGATGCGGATGATCTGAAGCGCCGCCCTGACAGTGCCGAGAAGATGGAATATGCGCGTCTGGGATTTTCTGACAGGCCATTGAACCGCAAGCTGACCAGCCTTGATGAACTCGACTTGTTGGCGTGTGCGGATGCAATCCAGGCCGCCAGACCTGACTGGCGAGCTTTCTTCACTTTAAGAGGCAATGGCCAACTGGATGTGAACACCGCTTCTGCCGAAGTTCTCGCCGCGGCGACCGGCACCTCGGTGGAGAATGCCAGGCAGCTCGTGCAGAAGCGTAACAACCAGCCACTGCAAAGTTTGGAGGAAGCGCTGGCGCTGCTGGGTCTCGCCGGGCAGCAAGCGGCGGACCTCATGCCGTTGCTGACATTGCAGGGCCCCACACGGCGTGTCGAAAGCATCGGCACGGCGGGTGATGCACGCTGTGGCATCGCAGTGGTCATTCATGCTGATGACGGAACGCCGCGCATCGCCGAATGGCGTGAGTTTCCCGTGGAAGGAGCGGGGCGGCTTTGAACCTCATGTTTTTTCAACGTCCATCACAGCCAGTGCTCAGTTTCCCAGGGGAATCTGCCAGAGAGGCATGGCTTGGCGGCGCCGATGGCTCCTGGCAACGCATTGAGCATGCTGTCGGCGGCGTGATGGGTGTCGAAGCCATCGCCTTTGACAGCGCTCCATTTTGGTCCCTGAACCACGAAGACAGGCCTGACGAGGCGGTGGCCTTGCGCTGGGAAAGTTTTAGCCTGCTCAATGAGGGTGGTTCGCGTTTGTGGACGCACTTGCCGGTCACACGCCAGGGCAAACAAGTTCTCGTGGGCACGCTGGCGCTCACTGCGGAAGCATCTTGGCCGAACCTGCCAGGCTATGAACCCAGCGCCCGCCTGCTGCCGCTGCCTGAAAATGGCATCGCGTTGTGGCGGGAGCTGGGACGTTGTGTCGTGGCGTTCACGCGAGAGGCGGCGCTGTTGCATGTCGCTGTGCTGACTTCGCGCAGTCTGGATGTGGATGCGGCCTTTGAAGTGCGTGATTTGTCCGCCGCACTGCAAGCACACGGTTTCCTCGGCGAAGTTTCAGCGATTCATGTGTGGACACGCTGTGAAACGGATTTTGCACCGCAGCTTGCCTGTTTGTTTGAAGCAGCAAGTGTCATCAAGGAATCACGCCCGGATCCACGCTTGCCTGCGGTTGCCAGCGGCCTGCTGCCGGTGCAGGTGGCTGCGATGCGACGGCAGCAACAGCGCCGGCAGCGCCAGACACTGCTGCTGGCGGCGGCGGCGCTGGTTTATCTATGCTTCTTCGGCGTGTGGTGGCTGCGGCTGCAATGGCGTGAATCTGACTTGAACCAGGTGGATGCCGAAATGACTGCCCGGCAGCCGGAGATCGACCGCGTACGCGAGGCGCAGGCACATTGGCTAGACATGGAGGCGGCGATCAATCCCGACCTGTATCCCGTTGAACTGTTCCATCAGATCGTGTCGTTGCTGCCCGACGAAGGCATTCGTTTGAAGGAATTTCAGATCGAGGACGGCAGGCTCATCGTGAGCGGCGAAGCCGCGACGGTCAATCACGCGCTCGGCTTCAAGGACCGGCTGGCCGCCTGCGAGCCGTTGCAGCGCTATGTCTGGAATTTTCCAGTGCCGGCGATCCGTGAGGACAATCGCGCGGAGTTTCGCGCCGAAGGAACACTCAACGGAGGAACCGCGCATGAAGGCCAGTGAACGCCGGCTGCTTACGATCCTGACTGTGCTGGCCGCAGTGTGCGGCGGCGCGATTCTTTCCCAGCGACTTCTGCGTCTTCAACATGCCGTCGAACGTCGTGAGCAAACGCTCGAACTGAAGCAGATGGAGGCGCGCGCGATGCTGGCGGAAGCCGGGTTGTGGCAGCAGCGCCTCACCTGGCTGCATGCCGAGCAGCCGGGGATGACCAGCGAAAACCAGGCCAGTGAGGAGCTGCTGGAGGCGTTGCTGGCCTCTGCCGCCAGTCATTCACTTCTGGTGCAGAAAAAACAACTTCACGAGCCGGTGAGCAACGCCTTCCACCGTGAAGTGGGCGTGACACTCACTGTCAAAGGGGCGCTGCCGTCCGTCTTCCGCTGGATGCACGCCGTGTTGTCACCGGAATCGTTTTGTGCGGTGCCCCAGATGAAGGTCGTTCTAGACGACTCCGACCCCTCAAACGTCATCGCCACGATTCACTTCAGCCGCCTGCATGCTCCGGCTGCGGTGACAGCCCGTCCTGAGGAGGTGACCCAATCATGAAATGCGTCCGCTTCATGATACTGGCTGTGGCAAGCGGCGTTTTTGCGCAAGAACCTGCGGCATTTCAACCGCCCAAGGCTTACGACGTACAACGTTATGAGGCTGGCTGGAACAAGAACCCCTTCACGCTGAAGACTGCGCCCACGCCTGTGGCAAACGCCGCCTTTGCCAAAGATCTCGCCATCGGCGCTTTCTACGGTGCGCAGGAAGATCCCACCATTGTGCTGGTGAACATCAAGACGCACGAGCGCATCCGTTTGAAGAAAGGCGAGCGAACCACAGCGGGCATCACACTCAACGCGGTGAATCTCGGCATCAGCCGCAGCGAGGCCACTGTCGAGATCACCTCCGGCGATCAGGCGGCGCTGGTGAAATTCGACGAAGGTTATCTCAAGCAGGTGGCTGCCACTGCCGCGAAACCAGCGCCAGGCCAGCAGCCAGCCAGCCCGCCTGTGACGAAACCGATGGGAAGTGCCGCAGCAGGCACCACCGCAGCCTCGGCACCGGTCGCAAACACCGCCGCCGTACCAGAAGCCTTGCGGGGCATTCTGCCCGCCTCGGTTTTTGCGGCATCCGCACCCCCGGGCTCCGCCGTGGCATCCGCGCCGGTGTTTGCCACAACTTCGAACACGGCTCAGCCGGCCTCCAGCAACAGCAATACGGCCACCAGCACACCGGCGGGCAATGCCACCCCCGGGGTGCGCAGACGCATCATCACCGCCGTGCAGCGCTGAAACACACCGCAACTCCACGAACATGAACCTCCAGTCGGCACTCTTTCTCCTCGCGATCACATTGTTTTATTTATCGCCAGTGGTGGCGCAAAACGCAGCGTTGCCGTCATCGTCCGCCAATCCGGCCAGCTCCGGAAAAAACGTGATCGGCTTCACCTCAGCGCCGGTTTCCGAGGTGCTGGCCGAATACTACCGTGTCACCGGCCGCCGCGTGCTGCGTGACCGTGGTCTCGAAAGCGCGGTCGTCAGCATTGATGTTCCCGGCGATTTCAGCGATGAGGAATACCGCACCATCATCGAGAAAGGCCTGCTCCTGCATGGCTATGTCCTGGTTCCAAGCGGCGGCGACCTCTATAAGCTCATCGCCGCCGAGCTCGGAACGATGCCTTCTTCACAGAACGTGCCGATGATTCTGCGTGCCGAAGACCTGCCACAGGCCGACCAGGTGGTGACGCATGTGCTTCAGCTCAACCATCTGCGTGCCGATGAAGCATCGACGGCCTTTCAGCAGATCATCCCGCTGCATCCGTATGGCAAAATCCTCGCCGTGCCCAATTCGCAGGCGCTGGTGATCACCGAGGCCTCGCAGACCATCCGCGCCTATCTCGATCTGGCCAAACAGATAGATCAGCCGCCGATGGAAACGGTGCACAAAACCATCCGACTCGAGCGTGCGGAAGCGGGCGAAGTCGTCGAACAACTGCAAGTGCTGCTGGGGCTTGGGAATTCGACCGGAACAGCCAGAACTTCCGCCGATCCTGCAGCGCAGGGTTCCCCGCTCCCTGGTATCATCACCGGAGCCGCCGCTCCCTTCTCGGCGACCCTGGGAAGTTCCGCTTTGGAAAACTCCCAACCCATTCTCCAGGCCGTTTCTCGTACCAACAGCCTCATCATCGTCGCCCGACCGGTGGACATGCGGAAAATTGAAAGCCTCGTGAGCGAACTTGATGCCGAATCTTCTTCCACCCGCTACATCTCGCGCAGGCTCAACTACATGGACCTCACCGTGTTTCTCAGCATCGCGGAAAAAGCCCTGCTGCGGACCAACCCGAAGGCTGTCACCAGCCAGCAGACCGCCACCGCGCAGAATTCCAGCACATCAACACAGCCTGCGGCCACATCAGGCTCCAGCGCCTTTGGTTCCACCGTAAACCCTGCCTATGGCTCCGGCGGGTTGGGCGGCACAGGATCATCCTCCGGCCAGTCGCTGAACAATCCCGCCAACGCACCCACGCAGCTCGACATCACCAAGAAGCCCATCAGCGTCCTCATCGCCAACACGCACGTCATCGCCGATCCCGCCAGTTCCAAATTCTTCGCCAGCGGCCCGCCGGACCAGATTCAGGCGCTGCAGGAACTCGCCGATGAACTCGACGTGCGCCCGCGTCAGATCATGATCTCCGCCATCATCGGCGAGTTCACTCTTGGCGACGACTTCAACTTTGGCCTCGATTGGATTCAAACACTCAAGCAGGCCGGTGACGACGGCCTCGTGGGGGGCGTGCTCAACACGCAGGGCACCGCCTTCGCCAATCCGTCGAATTTGAAGGACATCGCCGGCTTCCTCGGCGCGGGCGGCCCTGCCGCGCTCGGAGGTCTCACCGCCTACGGCCAGA
>CAMCWM010000127.1 GCA_945882215.1 Akkermansia muciniphila
GCCCGTCTCTCTGCCGACCGCAAAACCATTGATGAAACCCTGCGCAGCATCAAAACCGAGCATGACGAAGGCAGCCGCCATGTGGCCAGCCTCAAAAAAAGAGCGGAGGATGCCCAGTTCATCACGCTAAAACTGGAGGAGCGCGTGCGGCAGTTGGAGGACAACGTCCAGAAGACTCTACAGGCCATGCAACGCAAGGCCGGGGAGATCTCCAGCGCCGCACAGGCGGTGGAAAGCCAGATGGCACTGCAGGAAAAGCAGCGCCGGGAGCAAATCGAGACACGCCGGGCCACCTTGCTCAGAACAGACGGACTGCCCGGCTCCGCACACCGGGTGGTTTACTCCAAAGACCCCAAGGGTGTCTCGGTTTATCTCACCCCGACCAATCACGTCTCCAGTGACGCGGTGGGTGCCGTCAAATTCTCCGAATCAGACATCGGCCAGTTCGTCCGCCTCGACGTGCCCGAGCAGAGCAATGATGGCACCCCCCAGGCACGGGTGCGATTCACCGGCTGGGTGCATTCCAGCAAAGTCGAGGGTGCTGATGCGCATGTGGTTCAGGACAATCCTGCGCAGTTGCTGCTTTCGCCTGCCGAGGGCGCGGCATTGCATCAAGACCCGGCTTCCGGCTCCCCGGTGCTGCTCGACTTCAAAGCCGGAAAATCTATTCCGGCCATCGCAACGGGGGAAACACAATCCGAATGGCTCCGTGTCGTGATCGATGCATGGATGCCGGTGCGATTCGACAAAAGCTTCACCAAGCTGCTCATCGCCCCGGCGAAGCCTTCTGGTGGTTGAGGTTCGGTCACACTCCACCCGCCAAAGCTGACCCGCGCACGAGCAGATCGAGGAAGCGCTCTTCGAAAGCCTCCTCGCTGGTCACCTGGAGGAAATCAATGCGATGGCTGGCACACTCACGGGAGAGGTTTTCGGCGAAAGCGTCGAAGGTTTCAACATAGCGCTGCACATCGCGCTTGGTGAGCCAAAATCGACGACGTTCACCGGTTTCCACCTCGGTGAGCTCAAGTTCGCCCTCCAATTCGGGCTGCCGCTCCTCAGGATGGACGATTTGCAGGAAGTGATTCTCCCCCGGCCAGGCGGAAACGCGGGAGACGGCCTCGGTGGCGCTGCCAATTTCCTGACCGAAGAAGTCGCTGATGACGAAGATGATGCCGTAGCGCTGCTTGCTGGGCCGGTATTCCTCAAAGCAGCGCTTCATGTTGGTGAGACCATCGAATTTCAGCTTCGTCACCGCCTGGATGACCTTCTCGATGTTCCCCTGTCCGCGCAGTGGCGGCAGTTCTTGATGCACCGTGTCACTCATCGAATACACGCTCACCCGCTGCTGGGCGCTGAGCGCTAGATAGGCCAGCGCCACGGCGAAGCGCAGCGCCTGCCGCCGCTTTTCAGGAAAGGGCTGGGTCATTGACGTGCTGGTATCGAGCAAGATGTGCAGGTTCAGCTCCTGTGTTTCCTCGTAGAGACGCACGAAGAGCTTGTCGAGCCGCGCATACAGCCGCCAGTCGATGGCGCGATAGTCTTCACGCGGCGTGTAGTGGCGGTAATCTTTGAATTCGCGTGTGAAACCGGTCGCCGGAGTCGATTGCGAGCCGCGCCGCATCAACTGCCGCCGTTTGCGCAAGCGCAACGCCAGCATGCGAAGCCGGTCCAGAAAGGAGGCGTCGAAAAGATCTTCGCGTTCGAGGGTGTCGGGCATTCGAGCGGATGGCACCGAGGTTACGCCGCCTGCTGCGCCGGGGTTTTCACCTGATCGAGCAGCTTGGAGATGATGTCGTCCACTTTGATCTGCCCGGCCTCACCTTCGAAGTTCAGGATGATGCGGTGACGCAGGGAGACGTGGGCGATGGCGCGGATGTCGTCTGTGGAGACAGCAGTGGCACCTTGGATCGCCGCCCAGACACGAGCGCCTCGAATCAGCGCCTGCAAACCACGCGGACTGGCACCGTAGCTGACGTAGCGCTTCACTTCGGGCAGCGCATCCGGTTGTTCAGGATGACTGCTGAGCACGAGACGTGAGGCGTAATGCGCCACAGGATCAGCCACGGGCATTTGCGAGAGCTTCTTCTGCAACTCGATCAACTGTGGACCGTTGGTCATGTTAGCCAGTTTCGGTTCGGTGAAACCGGTGGTGCGGCGGGAAATTTCAACGAGGGAATCAAGATCTGGAAACGGCACCTTGATCTTGAACATGAAGCGGTCGAGCTGCGCTTCCGGCAGCGGATAAGTACCCTCCATTTCCATCGGGTTCTGTGTGGCGAGCACTAAAAATGGCTCGGGCACAAGGTGCCGCTCGCCACCAGTCGTCACGCAGCGTTCCTGCATGACTTCGAGCAGCGCGGCCTGCGTTTTGGGTGTGGCGCGGTTGATTTCATCGACCAGCAGCAGGTTTTTGAACACGGGGCCTTTTTCATAGCGCAGTGTGCGGTGGCCTTTTTCGTCTTCGCCCACGATGTGGGTGCCGAGAATGTCCGCGGGCATCAAATCCGGTGTGCATTGCACCCGGCCCGGCTCCAGCCCCACGACCTGCGACAGCGTGCGCACGAGATACGTTTTGCCGAGACCTGGAACGCCTTCGAGCAGCACATGCCCGCCAGAGAAAATGGCCACCAGCACGTCACTGAGCAGTTCATCGTAACCGACGATGGCTTTTTGCATCTCGGCTTTAAGATCGGTGAACAGGGTGCGGAATACGGCGTGGTCGGGCATGGCGCGATTCTCGCCAGCGGCTCGCTTTGCGCAAGGCTCGTTAGTCCATCTGGACCAGAATCTCACGCGGCTTGGCACCTTCACCAGGACCGATGATGCCGCGGTCTTCGAGGAGGTCGATCATGCGGGCGGCGCGGCCGTAGCCGAGGCGCAGACGGCGCTGGAGGAGGCTGGTGCTGGCTTTTTTCTCCTGACGGATGACTTCGAGGCATTTCTCCAAACATTCCTGTTCTTCGGCACTGACACCATCTTCATCA
Organism: Akkermansia muciniphila; assembly: GCA_945882215.1. GTDB lineage: Bacteria > Verrucomicrobiota > Verrucomicrobiia > Verrucomicrobiales > Verrucomicrobiaceae > Prosthecobacter. The sequence goes on from CAMCWM010000127.1 coordinate 2,985, forward strand.
CCTTCCTCATCACCAAACGCGCCGCCTTCGTCATCGACTTTGACATCGAAGACCGGCTTGCCCTGCGCGACGCAGTGGCTCACGAGCGCGTGGATTTCATCGTCGGTGACGAGCGCACCCTGGCTGCGAACTGGCTGCGCACCGCCGGGTGGAACGTAAAGCATGTCCCCTTTGCCAACGAGGTTCTCGGCACCTTTGCGGTCGAGAATAACGCGGCTGTCGAGCGCGGAGGAGACCTGGAAGGCGATGCGGGTGGGGATGTTCGCCTTGATGACGCCAGTGATGACGTCCGCGCGCGGCGTCTGTGTGGCGACGATGAGATGAATGCCGGCCGCACGGGCCATCTGCGTGATGCGGGCGATGGCGACTTCGATGTCCGCAGGCGCCGTCTGCATCAAGTCGGCCAGCTCATCGACGATGACGACGATGTAGGGCATCGTGTCGGGAATCACGACCTCCTGCTTGCGCGGTGGGGGTGGTTGTGAATCGCCGAGCCAGGTGCCGCTGGCATCGCGCATTTCAGTGTCGCCATCCACGGTGCCGACGTGGGCCGTTTTAGGAGCGGCGTCAGGTGCAGCAGCTTCTTCAGCAAAGGCAGCAGAGACGCGGGCATCATCGACACCGGCTTTGATTGGCGGTGTTCCAGCCGCATTGCGGGCGGCACGGGCGGCGTCCGCCTCGGCCTTGCGTTTGCGATTGCGGTTGTTAAAGGCCTCGAAGTTGCGGCAGCCTTCCTGGGCGAAGATTTGATAGCGATTTTCCATTTCCTTCACCACCCAGCGCAGGGCGAGCAGCGCCTTTTTCGGATCAGTGACGACGGGCAGCGCGAGATGCGGAAGCTCCTCGTAGTTCTGCATTTCCACGACCTTCGGATCGATCATGATGAAGCGCAGCTCGTCCGGCGCGAAACGACACAGCAGGCTGGTGATGATGCTGTTGATGCAGACCGATTTGCCAGAACCTGTGGCACCGGCCACGAGCAGATGCGGCATGGCCGCGAGATCCCCGATGATGGTCTTGCCGTACACATCTTTGCCGAGTGCGACGGGCAGCTTGGATTTGCCGTTGACGAAGACATCGTCCTCCAGCAACTCACGCAGCGGGACGATGATTTTTTCTTTGTTCGCGAGTTCGATGCCAACCGTGTCCTTGCCGGGAATCGGAGCGAGGATGTTGATGCGCTCGGCACGCGTCGCGCGGGCGATGTCGGCGTCAAGATTCGCGATACGGCTCACGCGCAGTCCATCGACAGGACGCACCTCGTAGCGTGTGATCGCAGGACCACGCGTAATGTCGCCGGGTTCGACACTGATGCCGAAACTGGCCAACGCTTTGACAATCGTGGCCTGGATGCCGAGCAGTTCGCCTTTGTCCGTCGGCGCACGGTTGCTTTCATCCGCCCACTGAAGGAGGTCCATCGGCGGCAGTTTGTAGTCCTTGAAGCGCACCGTGAGATTGCCCAGGGAGCCGTGAGGGGCCTGCTCCATCTTCTGGGCGCGCTTTTTCTCCCACACTTCGGCCAGCTTCGGCTTGTCCGCGTTGTCTTCGTGCGAGCGCGGAATCGAGGAGTCGATGATCTTCGGTGCGGGCGGGTCAAATTTGAGCGGCAGCTCCATGGTAGTTGCCGCCGGAGTGTCTCCACGCAGCTCAGCGCCCTTTTTCTTCCGTCGAAGCTCGGTCGGCACCGGTGTCAGCGTGCCGGGAATCGTGTTTGCTGCCTCTTCCGCGAGTTTTTCCTCGATCAGGCGCTGGGCTTCACGTTCGGTCTTCCAGCGGGTCAGTTCTGCACGAATGCCACGGATTGCATTCAGCGGATGCTGCCCGGTGACCAAAAACAGACCGATCATGTAAACGACCCCGAGCAACAGCGTCGCTCCCACCTTCCCCAGCAAATTCTTCAAAAGACTGCCGCCGATCACGAAGCCAAGGCCGCCTGAGCCACCCAGCGGTGTGAAGTGATCCCTCTCGCTCAGCAGGTTTTGCACTTCGAGCAAGGCGGCTCCGCTGATGATCATGATCACCACACCGAGCCACGCCGAGCGCGTGATCTTCATCTTCGAGTGCAGTTTGCAGACGCCAAACCACGTCATGCTGAACGGCAGCAGGTAAGCGGCGAAACCCATCAGCCACAGCATGTGCCCCGCCAGCAGCGCACCCATGCGACCCACGAAATTGTGCGTCACTTCACCCGAAGCCTCCGACAGTGCCAGGAATGACCACGATGGCATGTCCAGCGGATCATAAGACACCAGCGCCAGCAGCAGCAGCGCCGCCACCATCAATAGCAGGATGCCAAAAGCATCATTCCACGGGCTTTCCTTCTCGTCCGTGGATCGGGCGCGAGGAGGGCGGGAGGCAGCAGCGACACGGCTCATGGCAAGAATCGTGGGATTCTGGCAGACGAATTTATTTAAGGCTACCAAAATATTTACCTTGCCTCACTTTTATGAATCGGCTTCGATCCGCATCAGGGATGCAACTTGACCGCGAAACTCCCGCGAACATCTTCGCCAGCCCCCACGTCACACCACACCCATGAAAAACACACTCGCCCTCACCCTCGTCGCCGTGCTTGCTCTCGGCGCATCCATCACCTCCACCGCCAGCGCTCAGGACGCCGGCAAAGTGGACTTTGAAAAACAGATTCTTCCGATCCTCAAGGAAAGCTGCTTCAAGTGCCACGAGAAGGAGCACGAAGAAAACGGCAAGGTCAAAAAGCCCAAGGGCGGCCTCCGCCTCGACGGAGCCGCTGTCATCATGAAGGGTGGCAAAGAATACCCGGATGAAAACGTCGTCGCTGGCAAGCCTGACGCAAGCTGGCTGGTCAAGACCATGGCGCTGCCTGATTCCGACGACCTCGCCATGCCTCCTGAGGGCAAGGGCGACCGCATCACTCCTGCCAACATCGACCTGATCAAGAAGTGGATCACCGAAGGCGCGAACTTCGGCACCTGGAAAGGCGTCGAGTAATTTTCAGTACCCCATTCACCACGGAGGGCGGAGCCACGGCTCCGCCTTTCTTTTTTCCCCTTCATGAACACACCCTTTCGCTTCACCACTTGCCGGGCTGGATCTGAACCCGTACTCAAGCGCGACATCGCCACGCACTTTGCCGGTGAACTCACGCCTGCGTTCATGAAACCGCAGTTCATCACCTGGAAAGTGCGCAGTCCAGGCTTCAGCCCGCCGCGGACACTCAGCACCTTCGCCAGAGTTAGCGGCATCTCCCTCGGGCTGTGCAAAACGATCGCCGAACTCGTCGATCATGCCCGTAAACTCACCACCAAGCCGATTCGTCTTCACGTCTTTCCCCGCGTCACTCCTGAAGACGGGATTGAAGCCGCTACTTGGCAGCGCATGGATGTTCTCGAAGCTGAAATCACTCGCGAACTCCAGCAGGCTGGCGTCCAACTCGAAACCCGGCTGCCTGACGCTCACGGCGATTTAGTTCTCGATGTCATCGTCGGCGAAAAGGATGATGAACCGCTTTTCCTCGGCCACCACGAGCATCAAGCCAGTTCCCACGCCCAACCCGGCGGACTGCCACGCATCACCCTGCCCGAGGCCGTGCCCTCACGTGCATGGCTCAAACTCGAACAAGCCCTCGTGTGGCGTGGCTGGGACAAACTCGATCTGCGCGGCCATACCGCCCTCGACCTCGGCTGCGCTCCCGGGGGAGCCACGTATGCGCTCCTCCAACGCGGCATGAACGTCCTCGGCATTGATACTGGCGAGATGAACCCCAGCGTCCTCCAACTCGCCCAAGCCCAAGGTGTTCGATTCGACCACTGGCGCACCGCCGCCGGCCGACTGAATCTCACAGCACTGCCACAGGACGTTTCACTGCTGCTCTGCGACATCAATCTCGCTCCGCCCGAGGTGCTGCCACAGATTGCCCGCATTCAGGATGCGGTTCAGGCCAGGAGATTAATCCTCACGATCAAACTGAACACACCCGCACTCGAAGATCGTGCGCATGAGTTCATCGACGCCGTTCGCGATTGGGCGCCCGCCCCCGTGTTTGCCACCCAACTGGCGGCGAACCGACGCGAGATTTGTGTTTGCGCCGGTTAAGCACGCAAAGGCACCACCTTGCGGTCAAGGTCATGCACGGCGTGGATGCGGCGCACGGTGCCGCTGCGGCTGCGCATCAGGATGGAGTGCGTTTCGACGCGGTGGCCGACAAAACGACAGCCGGGCAGCAGAGGGCTGTCGCTGATGCCAGTGGCGCAGAAAAGAGCGCTCTCGCCGACGATGAGCTCATGCACTCGGAAGACCTGGTTCAGTTCCGAGGCGGAAACCAGCGCGGCCACCTCGGCCCGGTGCGCATCGTCATGAAACCACATGCGCATCTGCATGTCTCCACCGAGGCATTTCAAAGCGGCGGCGGCCAGGATGCCCTCAGGGGAGCCGCCCATGCCGACATAGAGGTCGCAGGATGATTCGGGCATGGAAGGGGCCACGGCGGCCGCGATGTCGCCATCCGTCACCATGCGCAAAGCCGCGCCGGTGCGGCGTACTTGGTCCACGATGTCGTGATGACGCGGACGATCCATGGTGACGACAACGAGATCTCGCTCACGTTTGCCCAGCGCCTCGGCCACAAAAGTGATGACCTCTTGCAGCGGCATGTCGAGGAAACAGCGGTCGCCCCGGCCTTCGAGCGCACGCTTCACAGCGGGGCCGTAGGCGATTTTGTGACTGTAGAAACTGGGGATGCTTTTCATCGCGCAGGGGGCGCCTTCCGGGATCTGGGCCGCGGCGATGACGGAAATGCTGTTCGGCAGGCCTTTGGCGATGTTGCTGGTGCCGTCGATGGGATCGAGCGCGATGTTGAAGCGCGGGCTGCCGTCACGCCAGGTGCCGAGGTGCTCGCCCACGAAGATGCCTGGGGCGTTGTCTTTGATGCCCTCGCCAATGACGACCTCGCCACGAATGTCGAGGATGTCGAAGACGCCGTAGATCGCGCTGCACGCAGCGCCGTCAGCGAGTTCCTTCTCGCCACGTCCCAGCCAATGAATGGCCTGCAATGCGGCGTTTTCCGTGGCGCGGACGAATTCAAATTCAAGAACGCGTTCGAGGTCGTGAGCGCTGCGGAGAGGAGGAAGGCTGGTGGACATGGGAGGAAAGGACAAATGACTAAATCCGAATGACGATGGAATGTCGAAGCAAGAATGACGAACCAGGGCCGGAAAGGCTATTTTTGGCACTTCGGGCAGAAGAAAGTGGAGCGCTGGCCCAGGACGATGCGTTTGATCTTCGCTCCGCAGACCCGGCAGGGATCGCCTTCGCGGTCATAGACACGGAGAGTCTGCGCAAAGTAGCCCGGCTCGCCGCTTTCATTCACAAAATCGCGCAGAGTAGTACCGCCCATCTCAATTGAAGCCGCCAACACCTCTCGAATGGCTGTGACGAGCTTTTCGAGGCGCGGTTTCGTCACTTTGCCTGCTGGTTTGCGTGGATCAATGCCCGCCATGAACAAGGCTTCGCTGGCATAGATGTTGCCGACGCCGACCACCACATGCGCGTCCATGATGACGAGCTTGATCGCGGCTGTTTTTCCTTTGCAGGCAGCGCGCAGGTGCTTGGAGTCGAAATCACCGCCCAACGGCTCCGGGCCGAGGTCTTTGAGCAGGGGGTGCTGCATTGGATCGCCCTCAATCCACAGCGCGGCTCCAAAGCGGCGGGGATCGTGCAGGCGGAGTTGCTTGCCGGAATCGAGCATGATGGCGAGGTGATCGTGTTTTTTAAACGGCACCTCTGGAGTAAGCACCCGCAGATTCCCGGACATGCCGAGGTGCAGCAGAAGCGTCCCTTTGGAGGTGCCAAACAGCATGTATTTGGCCCGGCGGATGCCAGAGTCGATCCGGCAGCCCTCCATCTCGTGAATCGTGTCCGGCACCGGCCAGCGCAGCCGTTTGTCCCGCACGATCACCTCGCGCACGCGTTTTCCGATCACATGCGGAGAGACGCCACGCAGCGTGGTTTCGACCTCGGGAAGTTCGGGCATGTCGCGATATGAAGCACAGCACCGCTCACGCAACATGGAATTCACTCAGCGTTTCCGGCAGCACTCATCACTAAAGTTCGGACTCTCCTAAGTTCATTCTCTCATCTGTTATATTCGATCCAGGTGGAAAAAGACGGCTTGAAATCAATGATTGATTTCCACAGGGGTTTAACCCACAATAAATGCTTTAAAAGGAAAGTTAATAATCAGCATATTGTTAATAACACAATGCGCCAGCTCCCCGCCCTCTTTCTCGGCCTCGCCGCCTGCCTGCTTGTCTCCTGCTCCTCCTCTGGGGTTTTTGGAGCAAGCAAGCTCAACAAGAACGCCACACGCATCACATCCGTTCGCACCACTGCCTATACCCACGGAGAGTCAGATCATATCATTTATGGTGCCAAGACAGCAGTCGGAACCCAGCTCAAATATGGCAACGTGCGCAGCGCCGCCGCCGACTGGTCGGTTTACCCCGTGGGAACGATTTTCCAGATCGAAGGACTGCCCTACGTTTATCAAGTCGATGACTACGGTTCTGCGCTGGTCGGCACCAATACGATCGATCTCTACAAACCGGACAAAGCCACGATGAGAGCTTGGGGGGTTCGCAATGTGAACATTCGCGTGCTGAAGTGGGGTTCGTTTTCCAAGAGCCTATCCATCATGAAAGATCGCACCGGCTATTCGCACATCCGCCGCATGGTTGCGCGCATCCAGGGCAGCTCGTAGTTTTCCCCCGCAGTGACCAAGCAGGAACGCGCTGACCATGTTCTACACCGACTGGAACAGCTATACCCGCAGCCGGCGATTCCCTTAGACCACGAGGACGCGTTCACTCTGCTGGTGGCAGTTCTGCTTTCGGCGCAGTGCACGGATGTTCGGGTCAATCAGATCACTCCTGTTTTATTTCAACTGGGACGCACACCAGCCGCGCTTGCTGACGCGCCTTTGGGCAAGATCGAAGCTATTGTCCGCCCGTGCGGTTTGGGACCGCAAAAAGCCAAAGCCATCAAAGCCTTGTCAGGTATCCTGCTGGCAGAACATCATGGCCAGGTTCCCGCTTCGTTGGAGGCCTTGGAACGACTGCCTGGAGTCGGTCACAAAACAGCCCAAGTCGTGATGGCGCAGGCCTTTGGCGTGCCTTCGTTCCCAGTGGACACTCACATCCACCGCCTGGCTCAGCGCTGGGGGCTGACCAGCGGCAAATCCGTCCTGCAAACCGAACGTGATCTGAAGAGCCTGTTTCCGAAGGATTCTTGGAATCAGTTGCACCTCCAGATCATCTACTACGGGCGAGAGCACTGCACCGCACGCGGCTGTGACGGCACTGTCTGCGAAATCTGCCGCACCTGCTTTCCGCAGCGCCACAAACCCGCACGCACACGGAAGGCATAAAAAAGCACCCTGTCGGGAGACAGGGTGCTCGGGTCTATTTGAGCTTGAAAGAATTTGAACTACCAGCGCAATCTTAAAGCAGTGCGGAACGCTCGTGTGGTGTCGCCAAAATCAGCGCCAATGCCAATGTCAAACATGGGCAGCACGCGGAAGTAGGTGGAAAGATCCAGCACCTTGCTGTCATACTTGTCGGCGCTGCTTACTGTCACCCCCCCTTGCACTTCCAACCAATCGAGCGGTGTGAAGCGCAAAGCCGGGCGGATGTAAATCGAACCATCGCTGAAACTCAGCGCAGAATTCGTCGCACGCAGGCTGGTGTAGTTGATACCCGCTTCTGCCACAAAGGTGAGCTTGTTATGGATGAGGGGCGTGTGAAAACCCGCACCCGCCTGAATGCTGGCAAAATCATAGTTGGCATTTGCGGCCCCGCCGACGTTGCCCGTACCGCCAGCACCACTGCCCCAAGACGCTCCAATCTTCAGGTAAAGCGGGTTGAACAATGCCACCGTGAGCGCACCGCCGATGGTGTGCGCCCCATCAAGATCCTTCTGCTTCGGATCCACGTAACGATAGAACACTTCCAAATTGTTGAAATTGACCATCTCAGGCCCGGGTTTGGCACCGTAAGTTGCAGCGCCCGGAGCTGCGCTGTAATTGCTGACACCCTGAGGAGCATACGATGACATCTGTCCAGGCGGCGGAGCCGAGGCATATGGATCAGCATATGGAGGCGGTGCCGTCACACCTGGAGTAATGGATGGCGGTGGCAGAGAATTAGGATAGGCAGGCACTGACGGAGGCGGCGCACCGTATGCACCATAACCGGGAGGCGGAACCCCCATGACTCCATAACCAGGAGGAGGAGCCCCTTGGCCAAGGGCACTCTGGCAGCAGGCGGCACTGATGATCAGGGCGCTAAAGAAGATCCTTTTCATGACAAGCAGGGGAACTATTGATTATTCAGATAAGTTAAATAATCTCTCAAATCAATAGATTCGGCAAATCTTTTTTGCGATTTTGAGATTTTCAGTCCGAGCAGTCGCTACAGCCTCAACGCCCGCCCTGTTTTCCGAATCATTTCGTCAAATCGGGCCGTTCAGGCCTTTCTGAGCCGATACAGGGTCACCACGACCAAGACGAGTCCGAAAAGGATGCCAGCCCTCGGCACACCGCCCCATTTCGGAGTTCCTTCCGGCTTCACATCTTCCCCCGAAATGATCATGACCTCGGGAACCGCCTTTGTCTGGGCTACAGCCAAGGCCGGTGGCGAATGGGGACCCCGTGATACCGAAGAAGCCTCTGGAAGCGCCGTTTCCCAGTCCACATTGAGCAGGAGATCCCACCCTGGGTTTTCGTTTTTGATCCGGCACCCGCAGCGGCCGACTAGGAACATGCTCGCCTCTTCCAGCGTCGCGTCATCGAGCAAAGTCAGCGGCCAAGCTCCGAGCACCCTGCCCTTCCCAAACACCGGGGCCGCAAAGCTCGTGTTTGCAGGATCGAACTCTCCTTTGGGACCCGCCAGCATCTTCAGCAGCACCTTTTCTGCCGGATCATCACGACGCAGCCGCAGCGTGGTGAATTTCAGCCGTAGCGGTGGTCCTGGCCCCAGTTGGCTGTCCGGATCGTTTGGATCTTGAATCGGCAGCGCAGCCACCTGCTCCAGGAACCGCAGCCGCTTTTCGATGCGCTCCACCTCCACTGCGTCTTGCGGCGATCCACCGTCAGCGATGACCCAGATGAAGGAATCTCCCGCCAAAATGCTCTCAACGATCTTTTTCCGCGCGGGCGAGTCCAGCAAGGCCGCCAGCGAGGCCTGGTCCAACGTGCCCGACCAGACAAGCTGGCGGCTCTCACGCGAGTTGCGCAGTTCCGCTTTCGTCACTGCGGCATCACGAGAGGTCGTGATGTCCATGTTCGCCTTCCCGTTCGCGCGCAACGGCCTCAGCACATCCTGCAATGCGGTGTCTTGCGCCGCCGATGCAGGCAGCACGAGATGAAACTTGTCCGCCTCCCAACGATCCAAGGCATAGCGAAACACCGGTATCGTGCAGGCGCATGCTCCGCTGGCGCAAACAAGGCTGAGAAAGAGTGTAAAACGCATGGGTGTGATCAGGGCGGCCATAAGCGGTTAATCCATTCCCAAATCACGAATGAACGCGGCTTTACGAGTGATCTTCACTCGCGCAACCCCGTAGTCCTCAGCCAGGATTTCTGTGATCTGATCCCACACTTGATCGGAATCCAGCGCCCGGCCATCCGCGACAGTGACCCGCATCACATAGTCATGCATGTCCCCAACCGTCAGCATCTTTTCGGCCTCATGGTCATGGATGGTGATGGCGAAGGTCTTTTCGACCTGCATGACGAGTTCGACAGTATCAAGGCCCATGAGAGTCTGTTAAAATGACACACGGCTACTTCCCAAAGCACTGCACACGCCCATCCATGGTGCTCACATACACGCGGCCTTGGGCGACAGTGATGCCATCCCACACTGGAGGGCTCGTCAGTTCGAGGCCGGTGCTTTGTTCGCCGGTTTCGGTGTTCACGGCCCACATTTTGGCACCGCGGCGGCCTTCGAGGGCTTCGTTTTGTTCGTTGAGTTCTTGGAGGATGGCGGGGTCTTTGGCGGCGAGGCGTTCGAAGGCGTATTCTTCGTCGATGGTGTCAGGAGCGCCGCTGACGAGAACGGTTTTTCCGGCCAAGGCCATGCTGCGGGCGACGATGGGGACGAAGCGGTCCCAGGTGTGCTTCACAAAGCTGCCGCCGCCTTTACCGCCTTTGTTTCCGGCGGCGGGTTTGAACCATAAAGCGGCTCCGACTTTGCCTTTGCCGGTTTCGACACCGGCACCGATGCCGTGAGCGGCGTTGGCGGAGCTGTCGCGGCTGTCGCCGTTGTCAAAATTGCAGATGAGGATGGCCTCGGTGGGTTTGGCGTCGGGGGATTCAAAGCGCTGCTGTACTTCGGCGGCGGTGAGGGCTTTGTGGTAGAGGGCGAATTGATCGAGCAGGCCGCTGAAACCTCCGGCGCTGCCTTCGGCGGCTCCTTCGCCATTGCCGAGATACATGGGGCGGGCGGGTTTGGCATCGACGGGGGTGCTGGTGCCTGAGGCGACGAGTTTGCCATCAATGTAGAGCGCCATGTTGCCATCGGTGGCGAGGGTGCCGACGAGGTGGTGCCAGCCTTCGCTCAGAGCTTCAGCGGAGACGATGGTGATGAGTTTGCTATTGCTGCGGATGTGCCACTGCGGTTTTTTATCGCGAATGTCGAGCACATAGCCGCGTGCGGGGCCGCCGTGGTGGAGGACGGTGCCGTTGGCCGAATCAAGCAGCACCCAGGCTTCGACGGAAAGAGCTGCTTTGGACGGATCGAGCGCGGCGGCATCGGGGAAGAGCACGGAGCCGGGGATGGGTGCATTGGCGGCCACGGCGGGTGCTGCTTTGCCTTTGCCCTTCTTTTTGCCGTCGCCTTTGGCGGGGCCTTTGGCAGCGCCTTTTTTGTTCTTTTCGAGTACTGGCGGCTGATTGGTGAGCGGCTGACCATCGGGGCCGAGGACAAGGCTGTTGCCCATGCGCTCGGTGGTGGCTCCTTCAGTGGTGAAGGACTCTTCCGGCGGTGTCTTCGGCGTGGAGAAGAGGGTGTACTCCATGGTGGTGGTCCATTTGTAGTATTGGGCCTCGCGTCCGTAGCTGTACACGTTTTTGTCGTCGTGGACGAGGATGCGGCCTGCTGGGGCATATTTGCCGGCTTGATAATAACCGCTGTGACCTCCGGCGAAGCTCTTGCCATAGACCCAGTAGCTGCGGTGGAAGTTCGAGTCGTCGAGGAAGCCCATGGGGGCGAAAAGATGATCGCCTTCACCTTTGTGAGCGCCGCCTTGTTTGTCGGCGTCACCGCTGACGGGGCCGACTTCGACGCGTTTGCCATCCTCGATGATTTTTTGCGTGCGGAGGTAGGTCCACTTGCCGTCGCTGCTGAGGATGTCGTTGAGGGCGACGGGCATTTGCAGCGTCTTGTGGCGATCATTGAGGTCGCCGCCGGTTTCGGGGTCTTTGTCGTCGTAGTTTTGCTTCACCCGCATCTCGCCGGTTTTCGCGTCGAGTCGGTAGAACCACAGGCCGCCATCGAGGAAGCAGGAATGACCGGCGATGCAGCTCACGAGGCCGTTTTCGACCAAGACGCTGCCATGCACAGGCCACACGCTCTCCATCATTTCCCAAGCTCCGTGGCTGAGCATGACGGGTGCGGCCTGGAAGCGCCAGATGAGCGCTCCATCGGTGGCGCGGACGCAATAGACCTGGCCGTCTTTGCCGCCAAAGAACACGCGGCCTTTCCAATAGGTGGGCGGTGAGTCGATGCGGCCACCGGCGATGAAATGCCACGCGGGTTTGCCTGTGGCGGCGTCAAAGGCATGCAGCGTGTGTTTATCGACCTCGCTGACAAAGGTGAGGCCTGCGGCGGTGGTGGTGGTGCTGAGCGGCGGCGTGAGTTTGGCCTCCCAGGCCATGCCGAGATCCTTTTTGAGATCGCTCTTCGCCGCGCCGCTGCGGGCGTTGTCACTGCGGTAGGTGGGCCAATCTTCGCTGCTGGCTTCTTTTTCGTCGATGGCATCGGCATACGCAGGGCCTTTGACGAGACGCTGATCGTCGGGCGTATTCGCAGGCATCGGGTAACGCGGAGCGCTGGCCATGACGGCCATGCCATCGAGCTTCGCCTCGGGGTAACAAGCGCAGTTGTGAGGTCCCGCGTAGGTCAGGCCGTTTGCAGGCATCACGCCATAAAGGCAGGCACCGCGCACCCAGTGATTCAGATCCCAGTGCTGCTTTTCCATATCGACATACTCAATGCCGGTGCGGCTGGGGATGATGTATTTCTCCGTGGCCTTGCCCATGTAGCAGCGGTGGTGGAACCAATACGTGCCCTCCGGGACGTCGGGGAAGAAGCTCTTCTTTTTCTCGCCAGTGAGCGGGTCAAAGCCGCGATACTCGCCGCTTTGATTGCCATTCATGTTGCCGGAATTCCACACGAGGCCCTGGGCGACGATGACGTCCTCCAGGCTGCGGTAGCCGCTCTTTTCATGCGGCGCGGTCCAGATGTCTTTGCCCGTTTCGGCGTTCATGCCCTTCATCGCACCATCGCCACCGGCGTAGATGATCACGTCGTTATGAAGGAGGATGCGCGGGGCGAAATTGAACTCATAAAGCTGGCGGCGCTTGGTGGGATCGGTGGTGAATTTCACCTCGCCGGTCTTCACGTCGCGGGCGGCGATGCCGTCGCCATTGTAATAGACGAGGCGTTTGTCATCGATGGCCAAGGTGACGGGCGCGATGCGGTCCTCTTGCTGCCAGAGCGTCTTGCCGCTCTCGGCGTCGATGGCGAAAAGGTGGCGCGGTTTGCCGTCCCAATTGAACTCGGTCTCCACACGCTTCTGATCGCTCTGCTGCTTCACGGCGTAGTCTTTGTTGAGCACCCACGGCTCCTTGTTCACGAGGGCGAAGATGGTGCCGTTGCGCATGATCAGCTCTTCCGCGCCTTTGGTTTGCTCATACACGCGGATGACCTTGCCGGTGGCTCCGTCGAGGCATGAAATCGGGTCCGCGATGCCCATGGTGACGTACACTTTGTCGCCAATGGCCACGATGCGGCGCGTGAGTTGCGTGGGGCCAGACTTCAACGGCCAAAGGTGCGTGCTCCACTCCGGGATCGGCTTTTTCCAAAGCACCGTGCCATTGAAAGCATCGCGAGCGATGAGCATGAACTTCGCCGGCATGAGGATCGAGATGCGGCTGCCCTCGTCGATGATGTAATAGATGCGTCCACCCGCCGAGACCTTCGCGCTCACCGACGACATGCGATCATGATGCCGACTCCAGCGCGGATTTCCCACCCACTGCATCCGCGACGGCGGCCCGACGAGCATGTCTTTCGAGGTTGGATTGCCTTTCGAATCGTAAGCGTAGTGCGTCCACTCATCCATGTCCTTCGGCCAGGCTTTGGTGATCTTTTCCCAGGTGCTGCCCTTTTTGATCATCGCCACGCCCAGCGGTGTGAGCACGCGGTCGATCTCCTCTTTGGAAACGGCGGCCGCGTCCTCGACGACGAGGAGGTTCACGTAATTCTCGATGTAAGGCAGGTCCTTGCCATTCCACTCCGAAACC
>CAMCWM010000128.1 GCA_945882215.1 Akkermansia muciniphila
GCTGGAACTTCGCACGCAAGGTGCCCGCGAGTGTGCGCACGGCGAGCGTTTTGGCGATGCCGGGCACGCCTTCGAGCAGAACGTGGCCGTTGGTCAGCAGGGCCACCAGCAGGCGGTCCACCAGAGCCGTCTGACCTATCAGCACGCGGGCGATTTCGGTTCGGAGAGGAGCCACCCAGGAGGAGGCTTGGATGATGGCTTCCTGATCAGGAACGGCGGGGGGGGCGGCAGGGGCAGGCATGTGAAAGTGAGTACTGGTCAACGGGGCGGCATCGCCCGTCAACCTTCAAGGATCAGGGTATTAACGCCGCACAGCCCTGTTTATGTTGCTGGAATTGCTGGAGGTTCCGGCTTTGATGCCGCCAATGACCCTCAATGAACTGCGCGAACAAGTCTGCGACGCCAACCGTGCCCTGGAGCCCAGCGGCCTCGTGCGTCTGACCTGGGGTAACGTCAGCGGCATCGACCGCGCATCCGGTCTGTGGGCGATCAAACCGAGTGGCGTCGATTATTCCGAGTTGAAGCCGGACGACATCGTCGTGCTCGACCTCGAAGGCAAAGTCGTGGAGGGCAAACTGCGACCCTCGTCCGACACGAAGACGCATCTGGTGCTATATCGCGAGTTCCCCGACATCGGCGGCATCACACACACACACAGCCTGCATGCCACGATGTTCGCACAGGCCGGGCGTGAGCTGCCGTGCTTCGGCACCACGCATGCCGATCATTTCCACGGCACCGTGCCCATCGTGCGTGCGCTCACGCCGGAGGAAGTGGCCGGGGACTACGAGCACTTCACGGGTGTCGCCATCATTGAGCGTCTGCGTGAGCTGAAATTGAATCCGCTCGAAATGCCCGCCGTGCTGCAACTGCACCACGCGCCCTTCACCTTCGGCGAAAACGCCATGGACTCGCTCAACAACAGCATCGCCCTCGAAATGTGCGCCCACATGGCGCTTGGCTCGCTTTCGCTCAATCCGGCGATGGGACCGCTCCCGGCGCACATTTTGGAAAAACATCATCTGCGCAAACACGGGCCGGGGGCGTATTACGGACAGAAATGACGAATCAACTTCCTGGCATGCGACTGCTGCTCCTTCCGCTCATCACTACTTTGGCCCTTGCCGCCTGCACGATGGAAAGCCGCCACAAGCTCTGGCAAACCCTCGACCCTGCCGGCTACAAGCACGCGCACAGCGAGGTCTTCAATCCCAAGAAATACCGTCGCGAGGCTGACCGCGAACATTTGGAAGAACGCAACACTCTGGGCCTTGATTCACTCCCTTGAGCGGCTGCAGCGCCGTCACTTCTGCTTCGACTCGTAGCCCGGTAATGGCTTGCCGTTCTCATCAAGCTTGCCGCAGGCCCAGAGCAGGCCGCGGGTGACGAGGTCGAGGTACACCGGATCTTGCATCGTGCTGTTGTTGTGACCGAGTGTCGTGCCGAACACGCGTGCGGCGCCATAGTGATTCGTCCAGATGACGTGGTGGTCTTTCTGCGTGTCTTCACCAAAGGCGGTGGCCAGTGGCACGAAGTTCTCCCAGAGCTTTTCGTTCTTGTAGAGCTCATCCTTGGGGTCGAGCCACTCTTTGGGGAAAGCCTTCATGATGGGGTGCGCATCGGCGACATTGCGCACCTTGAGATCGCGGTTCTTTTCGTGGCTCATCGAGGTCTGGCCCAGGCATTTGCGCCATTCATCGGTCTTCGCGGCACGGTAACTGTGGGTGGAGCAGTGCAGCATCACAGCAGGCACGCCTTCAAAGTGTGCTTTGGCGATGCCATCGACAAACGCCACGTCGGTCACCGCACCGAAGCATTCGTTGTGAACGACCACGTCATATTTTTTCGCCCAGCCTGCTTCCTTGTAGATGCTGATCTGATGCGTGCGGTCGTCCTTCACCCGCGCTTCCTCATGCACGATGGTGAACTCGACATTCGCCCGTGCGCTGATGCCCTCGCTGAGGATCAGCTTCTGGTTTTCGTAATCATGACAGCAGCCGCCGCAGACCATGAGGACTTTGAGCGGTTTCAAGTCTTCGGCGAAGACGCCGGAGGCAAACAGGCAGATGAGGGAGAGAAGGAAGAGCAGGGTTGGGCGCATGGCGGCAGCATTATCGTCAGGTGATGACTTTTTCTCCCAAAATTCTGTTTTTTCGGCTAAGCATGCCGCCCTTCTCATGAAAATCGTTCTTCTCGACGCCCACACTGCGAATCCCGGCGACCTGTCCTGGCAGCCGCTCGAAGCCATCGCTCCTTGCGAAGTCCATCCGCGCACGCCGCTGGATCAAACCGTGGCCCGCTGTGCTGGTGCGGAGATTGTGATCACCAACAAGTCACCGCTGACGCGTGAAATCATCGCCGCGCTGCCGGAATTGAAATACATCGGTGTCACGGCCACGGGTTTTAATGTGGTCGATACTGTTGCGGCGAAGGAACGCGGCATCGTGGTGACGAATGTGCCGGGTTACAGCACACCTGCAGTCGCGCAGCATGTGATCGCGCTCATGCTGGAGCTGACGAATCATGTCGGCCATGCGGCGAAGAGCGTGGAGCAGGGTGGCTGGGTGAAGTGCCCGGATTTCTGCTACTGGGACCATCCGATCATCGAACTGGCCGGACGCACGCTGGGAATCATCGGTTATGGCGAAATCGGCGGCGCGGTGGCGAGGATCGGCGTGGCTTTTGGCATGAAGGTGCTCGCCTCCAAGCGCACCTGGAAGGAAGCGCCGCCCGCAGGCGTCGAAGCCGCCGAGATCGACGATATTTTCCGCCAGTCGGACGTGATCAGCCTGCACTGCCCGCTGACCGACGCCACAAAGCATCTGATCGGCGAGCGCACGCTCGGTTTGATGAAGCGCGAGGCCTTTGTGATCAACACCGGTCGTGGTCCGCTCGTGGACGAGGCCGCTTTGGCCAAAGCATTGAACGAAGGCCGCATCGCCGGGGCCGGACTCGATGTGCTGTCGGTGGAGCCTGCGAAAGCGGACAATCCACTGCTCACGGCGAAGAACTGCCTCATCACCCCGCACGTCGCCTGGGCCAGCCGCGAATCACGCGCCCGCCTCATTGACATCACCGCTGCGAACTTGAAGGCGTTCCTGGCGGGGACGCCGGTGAATGTGGTGAATGGATAAGGTTTTGCATGACCTACAAATCAAACCCGATGCAACAAACAAAGCGAAACAGGATGTTTGGGTGGAGAGTGGCGGTGGCTTTGTTGATGATGTTCTTCGAGGTGAATTGCTCCACGCCTGTCCATCCCGAGGATTCCGACTATGATTTTTCTGAAAATGAACTCCAAAAACGTTTTCGGCAAATTGATCCATCCGACGGAATAGATCGTTCCGAGGCATGCGTGCTCAGTTACATTTACTTCTGCAGGTTCGAAGGATTGTGTGGCTTCGCGAATCTTGAAGCCCAAACATCAAACGAATGGATATTTGGAACTGCGGTCGGATATACAGGCGCTCCTGGCGCTGACATAAAGATTGGAAAGCAGTCAGGGATCATACGACAAAAAGGACGGAAGCCGATCCAACCGCCGTGGCCCGAACTTCAGGAACTCTTTTCTGGGATTTGGACAACACGGTGATTTCTTCCGAGAAAAGCCAACGGTGAGCCTGTTAAGACAGGCAAAGCCCAAACCATGAAACTCACAGCGCCGCAATGATCGCTTCGCCAATCTCCTTGGTATTGACCTTCTTAGTGCCGGGAGCGCCGCTGAAGATGTCTCCGGTGCGGAGGCCGGCGTCGATGACCTTTTTGACGGCGGATTCGATGCTGGTGGCTTCTTTTTCCAAACCGAGAGAGAAACGCAGCAGAAGGGCGACGGAGAGGATCTGGGCGATGGGGTTGGCGATGCCCATGCCGGCGATGTCGGGGGCGGTGCCGCCGCTCGGCTCAAAGAGGCCGAAGTAGAGGCCGTCGCCTTTGGGTTTGCCGAGGCTGGCGCTGGCGAGCATGCCGAGGGAGCCGCAGATCATGGCCATTTCGTCGCTGAGGATGTCGCCAAAGAGGTTTTCGGTGACGAGGACGTCGAAGCTGCGCGGGGCTTTGATTAGCTGCATCGCGGCGTTATCGACGTAGAGATGGGCGAGAGTCACATCCGGGTATTCTTTGGCGACTTCGACCATCGTTTCGCGCCAGAGGACGGAATTGGTGAGAACGTTGGCCTTGTCCACGCTGGTGACGTGCTTGCGGCGGAGCTGCGCGGCCTTGAAGGCGACGTGGGCGATGCGGACGATCTCGCTCTTTTTATAAACCATCGTGTCGATGACTTCGATGTCGCCATCGGGCAGCGTAGTGCGGCTTTTTGGCTGGCCGAAGTACATGCCGCCGGTCAATTCACGCACGCAGAGCACGTCGAAGCCGCCTTCGACGAGGTCGGGGCGGATCGGCGAGGAGGACGTCAGGGCAGGGTGGCAGATGCCGGGGCGCAGATTGGCAAAGAGGCCGAAATGTTTTCTCAAAGGCAGCAATGCGCCGCGCTCGGGCTGCTCGTTCGGAGGCAGTTTTTCCCACTTCGGACCGCCGACAGAGCCGAACAGGATGGCGTCGCTGGCTTCACAGGCGGCGACCGTTTCAGCGGGGAGAGCTTTGCCCACGGCGTCGATGGCGGCACCGCCAACGAGTTGGTGGTTGTATGCGAAGGTGAGGCCGGAACGGGCGGCGACGGCGTCGAGGACTTTGAGCGCCTCGGCCATGACTTCGGGGCCGATGCCGTCTCCGGGGAGGACTGCGAGTTTGAAGGTGCGTGACATATATTGAAAGGGGGCCGGTTTATGGATGAGGATGAGGCCGTAGGCAAGCGCGGGGATGGGGGCCGGACAGGCGGAAATCTTGTTCACAAAGCCGTAAACTTCCCCTTGCCAAAAAAGGCTTCTATGGTTCCTTCGCGGCCCCACATCCTAGAACACACACCGCCTGACAAGTTGTCCGGCCATTCAACCAAACCATGAGCGAAGCAACCCTCCCCGATTCCACCTCCTTCAAGATCCACGACAAGGACACCGGCAGCGCCGACGTCCAAGTGGCCCTCCTGACGAAGCGAATCAACGATCTGACGCAGCACCTTTCCGCGCATCAGAAAGATCATTCCACACGTCGCGGCCTCCTCCAGATGGTCGCACGTCGTCGCAAGCTGCTGGACTACCTGAAGCTGACCGCTGCAGAACGTTACCAGAAGCTGCTCAAGAGCCTGAATCTGCGCCGCTAACAGAATTTCACGAGGGGTGATGCCGCAAGCATCGCCCCTTTTCTGTTTCAGGCTTCCACCAGCATGTCGGCGATAGCCGATGCTCACGCTGCATGATGCGCCATCGCGCATCCCCGACGGGCTGAAGCCCGGGATTATTTTCACCCAAACACAAACCAACACACACACGCCAACCTATGGCCATACACAAAGTAACCGCCGCCCTCGGACAGGGCACCATTGAAATCGAAACCGGCAAGTTTGCAAAGCTTGCTGATGGAGCCGTCACCGTTCGTCTCGGCGACACCATCGTCATCGTCACCGCTGTTTCCGCCACGAAAGTGAAGGACGGCCAGGACTTCTTCCCCCTCAGCGTTGAGTACAAGGAAAAAGCATCCGCCGCAGGCCGCTTCCCCGGTGGCTACTTCAAGCGCGAAGGCCGTCCGACCGAGAAGGAAATCCTCACCTGCCGCATGACGGACCGCCCATTGCGCCCGTTGTTCCCAAAAGGCTATTACTACGACACCCAGATCGTCGCCCTGCTCCTCAGCGCTGATGGCGAAAACGATCCGGATATCCTCGCGATCAACGGCGCATCCGCCGCTCTTTGCGTTTCCGACATTCCGTTCGCAGGCCCAGTGGGCGCTGTGCGCGTCGGCCGCCTCAATGGCGAGTTCGTTGCCAATCCAACCCAGTCGCAACGTCTCGATAGCGACCTCGATCTCGTCTATGTCGGCAATGCCACAGACGTGATCATGATCGAAGGTGCCGCCAACGAACTGCCAGAAGCAGAATTCGTCAAAGCGCTGCACTACGCTCAAAGCGAAGTCACCAAGATCGTCGCCGCTCAGGTCGAACTGGCCAAGCTCGCTGGCAAGACCAAGCGCGAAGTCCCTCTCATGCTCGTCAAAGATGAGCTGCTTGAGATCGCCTACCAGATCGCGGGCGACCGCATCGAAGGCGCTCTCTACCAGCCATCCAAGGTTGCTCGCGGCAAGGCCGTCGGCGCATTGAAAGACGAAGTGGAAGTCGCCATCAAGGCCGCTTTCCCTGCTGCCACCAACTTCGAAATCAGCCAGGCTTTTGACTACCTCCAGAAGAAAGCCTTCCGCATCAGCATCCTCGACAAGAAGAACCGCTGCGACGGCCGTGGTCTCGACGATCTGCGCACGCTTTACGGTGAGGCCTCCGTGCTTCCCCGCACGCACGGTTCCGCCATCTTCTCCCGTGGCGAAACGCAGGCGCTCGCCATCGCGACACTCGCTCCCGCTGATGAAGCTCAGGAAATGGACACCTACGCCGGTGGCCCAGAGTCGAAGCGTTTCATTCTGCACTACAACTTCCCTCCGTTCTCCGTCGGTGAAACCGGCCGCTTCGGCGGTCAGAATCGTCGCGAAATCGGCCATGGCGCTCTTGCCGAGCGTTCCATCGCTCCTGTCATTCCAGCGAAGGAAGTCTTCCCTTACGCCATGCGCGTGAGCAGCGAGGTCATGGAGTCCAACGGCTCCACTTCGATGGCCTCCGTTTGCTCCGGCGTCATGGCGCTCATGGACGCCGGCGTGCCTCTGATCCGCCCTGTGGCTGGCATCAGCGTCGGTCTCGTCTCTGAGTTCGACACCAGCGACAAGATGTCCCGCTACCTCACGATGATCGACATCCTGGGCAGCGAAGACCATTTCGGCGACATGGACTTCAAGCTCTGTGGCACCAGCGAAGGCGTCACCGGCTACCAGCTCGACCTCAAGCTCCCCGGCATTCCTTTGAGCATCCTCGAAGAAGCCGTGATCAAGGCCAAGAGCGCCCGCACCACCATCCTCAACGCCATGCACGCCGCCATCGGCGAGATCAAGCCGCTGAGCAAGTATGCCCCGCGCATCGAGATCATCAAAATCAACCCTGACAAGATCGGCGAGCTCATCGGTCCTGGCGGCAAGAACATCAAGGCCATCCAGGCAGAGTCCGGCGCTGAAATCAGCATCGAGGACGACGGCACCGTGTATGTTTATTCCAACCGCAAGGAAGGCATCGAACGCGCGATCGAAATGATCAGCGGCACCTCCCAGGAAATCGAAGTCGGCAAGACGTACACCGGCAAGGTCGTCAGCACGACGAACTTCGGAGCCTTCATGAACCTCGGTGGCAAGAAAGACGGCCTGATCCACATCAGCGAACTCGCCGACTTCCGCGTCAACCGCACCGAAGACGTCGTCAAGACCGGCGACATCGTCACCGCCAAGTGCGTCGGCATCGACGACAAAGGCCGTATCAAGATGAGCCGCAAGGCCGCGATGAAGGAAAAGGACGCTGCTGCCGCCGCTGGTGAAGCCGCTCCTGCCGAAGACGTGGGCTAAGCCTCATTGGTCACATAATCCCAACCACGAAGGGGCCGCGTCACTGCGGCCCCTTTTTTGTGTTCGGGCTGGATTGAGGAAGGAGTTGCACCCAAGGCGGCGTTCTGGCAAAACCATCCGCACCAACCACTCACGAACTATGACCTCACGCCGTTCCTTCATCACCCAGTCCGCTCTTGCTTTCACCGCGTTGTCCGCCAGCCGGGTGCTGGGGGCGAATGACAAGATTCGCATCGCCTCCATCGGTCTCGGTGGCCAGGGGATGGGGAATGCGAGCCGCATGGCGAAGGTGCCGGGCGTGGAGATCGCTTACCTGTGCGATCCCGACACGGCGGCCTTAGATCGGGCGAAGAAGGTGTATCCGCAGGCGAAAACGACGCAGGATTTGCGCAAGGTGATGGAGGACAAGGACATCGACGCCGTGGTCGTCTCCACCGGCAATCATTGGCATGTGCTGGCATCCATTTGGGCGCTGCAGGCGGGCAAGGATGTGTATGTGGAGAAACCCGTCTCCCACAATATCTGGGAAGGCCGCAAGCTGGTGGAAGCGGCGCGGAAGTACAACCGCATCGTGCAAGGCGGCACGCAGCAGCGCAGCGATCCGCTGCAGGATGAGATCAAAGGTTTCCTGGACGCGGGCACGATCGGCAAGATCAAGTATGTGCGCTGCAATCACTACAGCATGCGCGCCACCATCGGCAAGCAGGCGGAGCCGCTGGCACCGCCACCCACGGTGAATTACGACCTGTGGCTCGGCCCGGCGAAAGATGAGCCGATCTTCCGCAAAAAGTTCCACTACGACTGGCATTGGGACTGGAACACCGGCAACGGCGAGATGGGCAACTGGGGGCCGCACATTCTCGATGACCTGCGCAACGTCGTGTTTCGTGACAAGGTCACGCTGCCGAAACGTGTCATCGCCGGGGGCGGACGTTTTGCCTGGGACGATGCGGGTGAGTCGCCGAACACGCACTTCGCCTACATGGACACGGGCAGCATTCCGGTGATCGTCGATTTCCACAACCTGCCGCGTCAGAAGGGCATCAAAGCGCCGGATGTGTATCTGCGTCGTCGCACCGGGGCCTTCCTCATCATCGAGTGCGAGGGCGGCTACTACACCGGCAGTCGTGGCGGTGGCACGGCGTATGATGCTGAAGGCAAGAAACTCCACACCTTCAAGGGCGACGGCGGCAAAACGCATGCGGCCAATTTCATCGCCGCCATCCGCAGCCGCAAACAAGCGGAGCTGAAGGCCGAGATCGAAGCCATTCATTACTCCAGCGCGTGGTGCCATCTGGGCAATCTCTCTTATCGCCTCGGTCAGCAATACAATCGCGAGCAGGCGGAAGCCGCCGTGAAGGACTTCCAGCCGTGGAACGATGTGATCGCCGATTTCCACGAGCATCTCGTCAAAAACGAGCTCGATGCCGCGAAGCTCGACATCAAGATGGGACCGATGCTGGAACTGGATGCTGCGAAGGAGACCTTCATTGGTTCCACCGCGACGCCGGAGGCTCTGGCGCTGCTCACGCGTGAGTATCGCACGGGCTATGAAGTGCCGCAGGCGGTTTGATCTCGCTGCACGATGACAAAAAGAGCGTCAGGAGTGATCCTGACGCTCTCGCGTGGTTCAGAGATGAACGGCAAAATCATTTGGGAGGTGCCGGAGCTGCCGGAGGCGCAGCGGGAGCTGCTGGCGGTGCGGCAGGAGCAGGAGGCGTGAGGGCTTCCTGTGCCTTCTTGGCGGCGTCTTCGACGGCCTTGGCGGCTTCAGCGGCCTTTTTAGCGGCAGCTTCCTTGAGCGCGGCGGCTTCTTTTTCAGCCGCAGCTTTCAATTCCTCGGCCTTCTTCGCAGCATCGGCCTTGGCGATTTCCAATTCCTTTGCAGCGGCGTCAGTGCTGGATTTGACGGCTTCTTTGAGAGCTTCCGTCGCCTTTTTGGTGTCTTCGGCAGCCTTGGCGGCTTCCGGTGTTTTTTTGTCGCATGAGGTGAGGCCGCCCGCGAGCAGCCCGATCAGAAGAATGTGAGTAAGTTTCATAGCAAGGCGAGCCTCCGCGACTTCCGAACCGAAACAAGTCCGCAGATGATAAAAAGTGGCTTCCGATTGCGCTGCTCTTTTCAAAGCTTGCTTTGCAATTGCCCCAGGGATTCCGCATTCGCCTCGAACACACCGTGCTCGGTGACGAGCGCTGTGACGAGGTTGGCGGGCGTGACATCGAAGCCATCATTCCGCGCTTGAGTGCCTGCTGGCGTGATGAGCACCTCCTCGCGGCGGCCTTCGGCGTTCAGGCCGGGCATGTGGGTGACTTCACGGGCGCTGCGCTGCTCGATTGGGATGTCGCGGATGCCATCGGTGATGGTCCAGTCGATGGTGCTGACGGGCAGGGCGACGTAAAACGGCACGTTGTGGGCTTTGGCGGCCAGCGCTTTGAGGTAAGTGCCGATCTTGTTTGCCACATCGCCTTGCGCGGTGGCGCGGTCGGCCCCGACGATGACAAGATCGACCAAGCCACGCTGAAGGAGGTGTCCGGCGTTGTTATCGACGATCAAGGTGTGCGGCACGCCGTGCTCGCGTAGCTCCCAGGCGGTGAGCGAGGCTCCCTGGCCGCGCGGTCGCGTCTCACTGACCCAGACATGGACGTTCATGCCTGCGTCGTGTGCTTGATAAACGGGTGCCAGCGCCATGCCCCAGTCCACGGCGGCCAGCCAGCCGGCATTGCAATGCGTCATGACGTTCAGCGGGGCGTTAGGATCGGCTTTCTTCAATTGGATGGTGCGGAAAAGCTCCAGCGCGTGTCTGCCGATGGCGTGATTGGTTTGAACGTCTTCATCGCAGATGGCCAAAGCCTCGCTCCATGCTGCGTCGGCACGTTTTTCGACCGGTAGCGGCGAGACGACGCGCTTCACGCGATCCAGCGCCCAGCGCAGATTCACGGCGGTGGGGCGTGTCGCGTGTAAAACGTCATAAGCACGCTGCAAAGCCGCGTCGGAGGCATCATCACGCAGCGCGAAGAACATGCCAAAACTGGCAGTGGCACCGATGAGCGGCGCACCGCGCACGCGCATGACCTGGATGGCCTCGGCGGCGTCTTCCATCGTCTGGAGATCACGCCACTCGACGTGATGCGGCAGGAAGGTCTGATCGAGAATGCGGGCCGTGCGCGTGGCGTGATCGGCTTCGATGGAACGGTGCGGCTGGCCGTGGATGTGCATGGCGGATGATTCAGGAGGCCGACGGCAAGGTCAATGAACACCAGAGCGATTGAGCGGCACAATGGCAGTTTCCACTGCCAACTGGACTTCATCAAAGCATCCGCTTATTTTTCCCGCATGAGCACCACCAAAGGCGAGCACGATCTGAGCATCGAGAAAGTCAGCCAGCGCGCACAAGACATCGAGGGCAAGCTGCCGAAGCTCAAGACGTTGTTTGAGCAGGGGAAGGTCATGCTGGGCATGGTGAAGGATTATTGGAATGGCAGCTACCGAGAGGTGCCTTATTGGGCGATCAGCGCGGTGTCGCTGGCGCTGCTGTATGTGCTCAATCCAGTGGATGTGCTGCCGGATGTGCTGCTGGGCGTGGGTTACCTGGATGACGCGACGGTGGTGGCGTTTTGCCTGAAACTGGTGCAGCGAGAGATTGAGCGCTACCAAGAATGGGTGGCGGCGAAGACGAAGGGTGGAGGCGGCAAGGTGGTGGATGTTTGAGGTGTGGCTTCTGTGTTTGTAGTTCCGCCTTCAGGCGGTTCTGACGTGAGACTCGTGATTCTCTTTTCCAGACCGGCTAAAGCCGGAACTACGAACAAAAAACCGCCGTGCAGGGGCGCTGCACGGCGGTGGATCAAACGGGATGTTGATTCGGCTTACTTGGCGGGCGTGCCATAGACCTGAACTTCACAGTAGTGGTTCATGTCGTTGCTGGTGTTGCCGTTGCTCCAAAGACGGACGTAGCGGGCCTTGGTGCCCTTGGCGTCGATGACGCGGCCGTGGTTGGTTTCGACATAGGCGGGATCGCCACCTTTGCCCATGGCGGAGGTGTCGTCGTGGTCGGAATTGAACAGGGTGGTGACGCCGGTCTTGAACTCAGCATCGTCAGACACCTGCACGACGACGTCGATGTAGGCCTGAGCCTGCTTGTGGTAGTGCCACATGGCGATCTTGTAGATGTTGGCCGGAGCTCCGAGGTCGATCTGCACCCACTGTTTGCCGGGCATGAGTTCGACGAAGGAACCGTCAGCACCATCGGCGTCGCCGTCGGTGACGAGGTTGAGGTCGCCAATGATCGGGGCGGAGTCAGAACTGGTGACTTTCTTGCCTTTGGCAAGGTTCACGGTGCCCTTGGGAGCCTGGAAGGACTTCACCACTTTGCTTGGGTCGGCCTTTTCGAGGTTTGGCAGCTCAGCAGGCACCGGGGTGCCGATGAACATGGGCTTGGGGAACTCGAGTTTGATTTCTTCGAGGTCACCGGCTGGAACGGCGGCGGCTGCAGGAGCAGCGGCGGCACCTTCGGCCTTTTTGTCTTCGGTCTTGCCGCAGGAGGCAAGGGTGATGGCGAGCGCGAGGCCCGTGAGGATGTGGATGCTGTTTTTCATGGGGGGATGGATGTTGGTTTCTAGCTTCTTGAGGCTGGGTCTTTAGGCTTGGAAGTCTTCGGGCTTGAAGACGTATTTGCCACCGGTCTGGATGGCCTCGTAGGCTTTGAGCACAGTGACGCAGGACTTGAAGGCTGCCTCGACGTTGCAGGTGAGATGCTCGGGCTTCTTCATCTGCACGGCTTCGATGAAGTTCTGCACGTGCGGTGAGTGCGGCTTGCGCAGGAGTTTGACACCCAGTTCCCACTGAGCGAGCGCCTTGCTCTCGCGCACGTCGGCGACGCTGACGGCGCCGTAGGACGGTGGCTTGGGCTTTTCCCAGTCGCGGGGATGCTCCCAGAACTTGTTCTTGGCCTTGTCGGCGGCTTTGAGGATGGGCGGGTTGTCGCCACCGGCGAATTCTTCCCAAGATTGGCCGGGTTCGGCGTAGAGCTGGTTGCCGGCGGTATCGAGTTCGGAGATGATGGCGGTGCCGCCGATGCCCATGTGCTTTTCATAAGCCCCCTGGGAGCCGGTCGTGGTGAGCACCTGGTAGTAGGCGCGAAGCGCACCGGCGGGCGTCTTGAACTCATAGATGCACATGACGTTGTCAGGCAGTTCGAACTTTGGACGTCCTTCCGTGCCGTCGAAGTAATCGACGCCGCCGGAGGCCATGACGGAGACGGGGGTGGAGTCATACATCCAGTTGAACATGTCAATCTGGTGCGCGCCGAGGTCGGAGAGAGGGCCGCCGCCGAACTTGGAGAAGAAGCGCCAGTTGCGGAACTCCTCAATGCTGGCGTAGCCGTGCTTGGTGAGCACGTCCTGGGGGATGTCGTAGCCTTTGACGGCACCCTGCGGGGCGCTGCCGGAGACGCCGCGGTTCCACTGCGCGTAGGCGTGGGTGATGCGGCCAAGCATCTTGCCGGGCTTGATGACGTTGTCGCGCAGATTGAGGTAACGCGGGTTGCTGTGGCGCTGGTGGCCGATCTGGAAGATGCCAGAGTTGGCCTTGCCGGCGCGGACCATGTCGCGTGCGCCGTCGAGGGTGTTGCTCATCATCTTCTCGCAGTACACATGCTTGCCTTTTTCGAGGCCGAGGCGCGAGTAGGGCGCGTGGAGGAAGTCGGGCGTGGCGATGAAGACGGCCTCAATGGACGGCTCCTTGTCGAGCATCTCGTTGATGTCTTCGTAGATTTTGACCTCGCCTTCGACCTGATGCTTGTTTTCACCGAGGAAGCCGCCGCGTGTCTTCGCGACTGAGAACTTCCAGATGTCACACATGGCGACCCACTGGATGCCGGGCACGTCCTTCGAGGCGACGCGGAGCGCGTTGCCCTGGGCACCGCAGCCGACGAGGGCGCACTTGATGGTGCGACCGGGAGCGGTCTCTTGCGCGACAGCGGTCTTGCTGGTGACGAGGTAAAGGCCGCTGCTGGTCAGGGCGCTGGTGCGGAGGAAGCCGCGACGGTCCATGAAGCGGGACAGCGGCGCTGTGGGAGATGGGAGAGGCTGGGAATTCATAGAGTGCAATCAGGCGAGTGGGTTCACTGACCGATACGCTAGCAGCCGTTAGGCAGACTTCTTGCGGGCGAGGATGCCATCAAGGGAGAAGGTCTTTGCCTTCGAGGTCACGAGAGCCGCCGCCACGATGAGAACGGAAAGGCCGATGTTGGTGACGACTTCAGTGTCATCCGGCAATGCGGCAAGACCGAAACCAAGCGCGAGGAACACCAGGCCTGCGGCAAGCAGACCGAACTCGGTGCAAATGCCGATGGCCACCCAGATGCCGACCGGAATGAGGACGTAACCAATGCTGGCGGCGAAGCCTTTGCACGCCGCCTCAGGGAGGAAGCTGTTGTCCGCCATGAGCTTGGCCAGCGGCTCGGTTTTCTTGGAATAGTTTTCCAAGCCAAACGTGGTGGTGGCACCATTGCCCCAGCGGAACTTGTCGAGGCCCGCCATGAAAAGACGCATGCCGACCCAGAGGCGCAGCAGAAGGTGGGCAAAATCGTAGCTGTAGCTGCCGCAGCATTTGGAGGAGGAAGAGTCGGACATGAGGTGGTCGGGTTGCTGGTTGATGGGAGGGCGATTCTGAACCGTTGGACTTGGAAATCCAGTAGAATTTAGAGGGCGAATGCTTCGCAAATATGAACGAACACAGCGAATGAAAATGCTGGAGAAATGCTCTCACGCTCGAATGCCCCGGCTTCAAGGCGGATGACGGATTCTGAGGCTTCCTTCTCGCCGTGCTTGCCATTCTCCTTATCTCCGCGTAAAAAAGACGGCTTAATTCAATCCCAACACTCTCCCATGAGCTCTCTCTCGACTCCCAAGCTTCCTGCCCAAGGCATTCTTGAACCCCTCGGCGACGAGGATCGTGACATCCTGAGCGGCTACGGCGAATTCCTTCCCGTGCAGCCCGGCCAGCACCTCATTGAGGAAGGCCAGCAGCAGAACAGCCTCTTCTTCGTTGTTTCCGGCAAGTTCCACGCCACCGCCATGCGCGGCGGCCACAAGGTCCTCCTCGGCTCGATTCAGAAAGGTGAAACGATCGGCGAAATCAATTTGCTCGACCCGAATGTCGCCAGCGCCAGTGTCACGGCCGTCGAATTTTCCCAAGTCTGGCGCATCGACGGGGAAAGCCTTGAAGGTTACATCAACGAATATCCACGTGCCGCCGCCTGGCTGCTTATCGGCGTGGGCCGCACCATCTCCCATCGTCTGCGTGCTGTGAACGAGAAGATCGCCGCCTTCTACAGCGCATGATGCGGTGATGGGTTTGAGGGGACTTGGGCGCGCATGAAAACAGCGCGCCGGGAGGTCCGCAGCCCGCGAATAGGTAAATTCCCCCATGTCCGGCTTGCTGCCATTCCCCCCTCACACTTTACTGGAAGCCCTCCAGCTCATTTTCCTGCTGTTCGCCGGTCATGCCTTGATGGATTATCCGCTGCAAGGCGAGTTCCTCTCCTCCTGCAAAAACCGCCACCTGCTCTGGAAGCTGCAAGATCCATCACGCCCGGTGCAAATCTGGCCCGTTTGCATGACGGCGCACTGCCTGATCCACGGCGCCACTGTCTGGGCCATCACCGGCTGTTTTATCGTCGGGTGCATCGAGTTCGTTCTGCACTGGATCATCGACTACGCCAAGTGCGAGAACTGGACCACGCTCAACCAGGATCAGGCTCTGCACTGCATCTGCAAAATCGGCTATGTCGTCGCGGCCATGCTGGTGTGACCAGTTTGCAGTTCCCGGTTCGCCGTTCTCTGTTTCTGTGCTACAACCGCGAACGGAGAACTGAGAACCGCGAACCACCATGCAACGCACCGCCATCCTGAACGTCGTCGGCCTCACCACGCGGCTCATTGGCGAACACACCCCGGCGATCCGTGCCTTCATCGAGCGCAACCGCTCCACGCTCATCGAACCGGTGCTCCCCGCCGTCACCTGCACCGCCCAGGCCACTTATTTGACCGGCAGATTGCCGCGCGACCACGGTGCCGTCGCCAATGGCTGGTATGATCGCGATTACGCCGAGCATCGCTTCTGGAAGCAGCCCGAGCAGCTCATGCAGGGCGAAAAATTGTGGGAGGCGCTCCGCCGCGTCGATCCGCAGTTCACCTGCGCAAAGTTGTTTTGGTGGTTCAACATGTACTCCACAGCGGACATCGCCATCACGCCGCGCCCGCTTTATCCAGCCGATGGCCGCAAGGTCTTCGACATCCACACGCAGCCGATGCCGCTGCGGGACCGCATCAAAAAGGATCTCGGCCCCTTCCCCTTCCGCAGCTTCTGGGGCCCCGGTTCCGACATCAAGTCCTCCATCTGGATCGCCGAGAGCGCCAAATGGATCGAGGAAAAGCATTGGCCCGGCCTCTCGCTCGTTTACCTCCCGCATCTCGACTACAACCTCCAGCGCGTCGGCCTCGACATGGAGAAAATCCGTTTCGACCTCCGCCAGATCGACAACGTCGTCGGCGATCTCATCCGCTTCTACGAAACGCGGAACATCAAGGTCGTCCTCCTCTCCGAATACGGCATCACCAACGTCGAACAGCCCGTGCATCTGAACCGCGTCTTCCGCGAACGCGGCTGGCTTAGCATCAAAGACGAACTCGGCACCGAAACGCTCGACCTCGGCGGCTCCAAAGCCTTCGCCATCGCCGATCATCAAATCGCCCACGTCTATGTGAACGATCCG
>CAMCWM010000129.1 GCA_945882215.1 Akkermansia muciniphila
ATCGAGGACGAGTTCGAGTAGGAGGACGAGGACGATTGGATGGCGTGCAAGACAGACCCACTCGAAGCCGATTCTTTGCACCACCATGAATCGCCGCACTTTCTTCCACCAAACGTCCGCGCTCGCTGCGGTCTCCGCTTTGCCAAAACTCCGCGCTGCCGATGCCGCGCAGAAAAAGCTCAAGGTGGCCGTCGTGGCGCTCGGTCGCGGCATGGGGCATGTGCAGGCGCTGCTGAAGCTGCCGAACGTGGAGATCGCGTATCTGGCCGAGGTGGATCCGAAGCGTCTCGAAAGCGGCCTCAAGGTGGTCAACGACACACAGAAGGTGTCGTGCGTGGGCGTAAAGGACTTCCGCAGCATCCTCGATGACAAGACGCTGGACGCGGTCTTCATCGCCACGCCGAATTTCTGGCACACACCCGCCGCTTTGCTCTGCATGCAGGCCGGGAAGCATGTGTATGTGGAAAAGCCCGGCAGCCAGAACGCTCACGAGGCGGAGATGATCGTCGAAGCATCGAAAAAATACGACCGCGTGGTGCAGATGGGCAATCAGCGCCGCACCTGGATGAAGGAGGCGATTGAAGCGCTGCACGGCGGTGCCATCGGTCCGGTGCGCTTTGGCCGTGGGTTTTACTACAACACGCGCAAATCCGTCGCCACGAACGAGAAGCCCGCCGCGCCGGACATCGACTACAACCTGTGGCAGGGACCGGTGCCGGATGATGCGAAGCACGACTTCAAATCGCTGGCGCACTACGACTGGCACTGGTTCTGGCACTGGGGCAACGGCGAACTCGGCAACAACGGCATCCACACGCTGGACATCCTGCGTTGGGGCATCAAGGGCGACTACCCGCTGCGCACGACCTACAACGGCGGCCGATACTTCTACGATGACGCGCAGGAAACACCCGACACCGGCACGGCGGTCTATGATTTCGGCCACGCTGGCTGCGAGTGGGTGCAGAGCAGCTCGCATCCGCGTGCGGCGGAGAAGCCGCTCTCAGAAGTCATGTTCTACGGCGACAACGGCACCATGGCCGCCGGTCGCGACACCTGGACGATCTACGACCCGAAGGGCGTCGAGATCAGCAAGGGCAAAGGCGCGGGCGGCGGTGATCCCGCGCACATCGGCAACTTCCTCGACGCGATTCGCGGCGAAGCGAAGCTCAACAGCCCCATTGTCGAAGGTCAGAAGAGCACGATGATGTGCCACCTCGGCAACATGGCCTACCGCACGAACACGGTGGTGAAATGCGATCCCAAGACCGGCAAGATCCTCGACAACACCGAAGCGCTGAAGCTTTGGGGCCGTGAGGGGTATCGCAAGGGGTGGGACGTGAAGATCTGAGCCAAAGTAGCCTTGTTGCTGTGCAACAAGAACGTCCCTGTTCCACAGGAACAGGGCTACTTTTATCGGAACACCACATCCACGCCCATCGCGCTCTCCTTGGCGAAGCCGGGAATCCAATGCGGCTTTCGCAGCGCGATCACGCGGTAGATCATCGACAGCACATGCAGGATGAGCAGCCGGTCGATGATGCGGTAGCCACGGCGGCGGCGCATGAGCAGCTCGACGGCCCAGCCGATGTAG
Source organism: Akkermansia muciniphila (assembly GCA_945882215.1). GTDB lineage: Bacteria > Verrucomicrobiota > Verrucomicrobiia > Verrucomicrobiales > Verrucomicrobiaceae > Prosthecobacter. Next base: position 1,595 of record CAMCWM010000129.1, read on the forward strand.
CGGCGATGCAGCCAGAAGGGCGTGAAGCCCATTTTGATGCGATAACGGGCGCGCAGGCCGCGCTTCGGGTATTTCGCCTTGTAGGCCCGCTTCGCCTCACGTAGCCGCGTTTCGATCTCCGGCGTGAATTCGGTGAAGCAGTACTCCCGCGCCAGCGCCAACAGGCGGAAAGTGTCGCGCATGTATTCGAGATCGGCCACCGGCACGCCGGCACGCGGCGCGAGGGCGATCATCTGCTCCAGCCGGTCCATGCAGCGCGCGGCGCTGTGCAGCGCGGCCTCCGGCTCATGCACAAAGTAGCGCAGCAGCTTTTTGACGCTGTGATTGATGAAGATGTTCCCCCAATAGACCTGGAGCATCGGCGGGATGCGCACGCGGCGAAAAAACAGCTTCTGCTGCGCGAACTCCTCCACATACAGCAGCTCGCGAATCACCTCGTCGGAGTAGCGCAGCAGCTCGATGAGCGCGTTCGCATCGCCTAAGCCACGCTCCTGGGCAAAGGCGCGCACCGCATCCTCGACGACCCAGCCATCTTTCATGATGCGCAGCGTGACGAAGGTGTTGAGGTCGATCCAGATGGCCTCGGGATCGATCAGCGCGATGCGGCGGAAGGGCACCCAGCCGCCCGTCTGGCACCAGACCATGCAGCCGATGACGTTGTCCGCATGCTTCAGCTCTCTCGCATAGCGTTCGTATTCCCAGCCGGTGAAGCTCGGATATTCGCCGCAGCCCTCGTATTCGCGGCGCGTTTGCAGTTCCACGATCTTCGGGATGCTGGTGCGGAAGAAGTTCCGGTTCAGCGGCAGGTAGCGGAAGAAGTCGGACTCGCCGTACTTCATCGAAATGACCAGTGCCGGGCTTTGCAGGCCCTCAAACACGCTCGCAAAGGTGCGGCGGTGCCACATCAGGTCGCCGATGCGATACGCGCCGACGGTCCAGGTGCGGAAAATGAGGCGGCGCGCGTGCTTCTCGCACACCGGCAGCAGATCGAGCAGCAACTGGCGGGCCTGTGCGGGTTTTTGAATCACCAGCTCGCTGCGAAACTCGTCATGCACGCCTTTCCCATCCGATTCGCCGATTCGCACAATGATTCCGGCCACCTGCGGGAAGCTGGTGAAGAAACCGTCGAGCAATTCGGCGAGGTAATCGTTCACACTGCGCTTCGCCTCGGTCATGCGGCGGCGCAGCTCCGGCGTGTAGGTCATCACGTCCATCGTCAGATGCACCGCCAGGCCGCGTTCCGTGAAAAGCGCGAAGCAGCGGGTGAACTCCTCGCGGTAGAGCGCGATGCGCTCGCGCAGCTCCGGTTCCAGCCATTCGTGGTCGGCCAGATGCGTCACGTCATCAAGCGAGACTGCATTGAAGCCCCACGCGGCGGCCTGATCCGCGAACTTCGTCAAATCCGTCCGCACCAGCGCCCACCAGGCATCTGCGGCGGCATCGCGCGTCTTCGGCAGGTTTTGCCACGGGATCTTCGACCAGTTGATCGTGCGCACGTCATGCCCGCGAAAAAACGGGCCGATGGCGTCGATGAGGTGGAGCGGTTGCAAGCGCCGCGAATGAAGCAGGCCAACGCAGGATGCAAGTGACGATGTAGTGCGTGAAACAGGCTGCCAGCCTGTGTACCCGGACCTGAACAGGCTGGCAGCCTGTCTCACATTTACTTCACGCGCTCCTTGAGGATCTCGCGAAACGAGCGGCCATCAAGACTAAGATCCGCCAGCACGGCGCGGCCGTTGAGCACACGCACCTCGGCAATGATGCCTTTAGACGTGCGGATGTTCTCGGCGAACCATTCGTCCGCCTCAGGCGCAAGCTTTTCGTTGATGTAGAAGCGCTCGAAGGGCCACTCAATGGTCGCCTTGCTCTCATAAGCGTAGCCGACGTTTACGCGGATGTAGTCACCACTCGTGGGTGGCGTGAGGGACAGGCTGGAGATCGTGGCCAGACCATCCGCGCCGGAGGTCAGTGTGGCGTAAACGCGGGTGCCGCTTTCCAGTTTCAGACCCGCAGGCACGCTGGCCTCGCGCTGCTCCGGCCGCACGGCAAGATAGCGGCCGCGCAGCGGGTCGTAGGGATCGGGAGCGCTGCATTTGAGCTTGATGAGGGTGCCTTGGGTGAGCGTCTGCTCATGCGTCCAGATTTGGGACAAGGGTGCGGCCCACTGAGCGAGTGCGACGATGGCGAAGATGACGAGGGGCAGGGCTTTCATGACTGGGGAAGTTGTTTTTGACGGGCAAGACGGCTCATGCAGATGTTGAAGGCCAGGAAGGCCACGCCGATGACGATGAAGGCCAGTCCTTTGGTGAGGAGTGACAGCTCGCTCTCAAACATGCGCGCAATGATCAGCACGCAGAGCAGGGCGGCTCCCAAACGTGGAGCGCCACGCCGTCCGGTGAACTCCAGTACGATGAGTGTGATGCCGATAAGAGAGAGATGCAGCGTCATGAGCCAGGGCAGGACGGCCTGGGCTGTTTCACCCATCACCAAGGCGAGCACGGGTGTGATCGCGATCGAAGCGACAGACAAGACCGCCCAGCGGCGGCGAAAGATCGCATGAACGGCAAAGGCGGCGATCACCGCGATGAGAACCCAGGTCCACGGCACTTGCCAGGCCTCGCGAACCGCCTTGGCGAGTTCCTGCCCCATGTCCAGAAACGTGGCGACGACTCCAAACTGAAGGAGATGCAAAAACCCAAGAATGACCTGCGGCTTGTGACGCGAAGTGGCATCAAGGGCTGATGAGGAGAGCGGAAACAGCGCCAGCATCGCGGAGGTGAGCACCCACTGCCAGAGCGTCACTTCAAAGTGGCCCCAGGATTCGGCGAAATGCATCCTCGTGGCATGATGCGCCGCCGCACACAGGCCGCAGATGGCGCTGATCGTCATCACCCAGCGCAGCGTGATGGAAAGCGGGCGGTCCAACTTCCATCCCGGCCAGAACGGAAAGAGACCGAGCAGCAGCAGCGGGTAGATCATCGGGCTGGCATGCCAGGGTTGATGTCCCCACACCTGATGAATGCTCCATTCGGCAATGCCGATGAGGTAAAAGATCGCCACAGAGCTCGATTTCATCACCCACACCAGCGGGAGACTGAGCAGGCACCACCAGAAGAGGAAGTCCGGCCACTCGCCACCCAGATTGTAAATCTGTGAGACCAAAGCGATGCAGGCCCCCGTGCAAAGCGCTTGGAGCAGCGCCGCCGTCTCGCGCACCCAGGCTGCGGTGGCGTCTCCACGCAGCATGACCCGCAGGCTGAACAACTGACTGAGCAGCAGCGGCAGAAAAGCGAACACCAACCGCACCGGGCGCGAGAAGTCGTCCCAGTTGAAGCCGATGATGGTGATCAAGCCGGTGCCAATCAGCAGCGCTCCGAGAGAACCCATGATGATCTGCGCCGCGCCCGGCTGCGAGGCATCCACCGCATGCCGCTCACGCAAGGTGCGGGCCGCGTCCGTGGTGAGAAGACCTTCACTTTCCCACTTCGGGAGTTGTTCGAGAAGCCAGCGGTGGTGAGAGGTGTTCATGGGAGAAGAGTGGTGCCGATTGTGGGCGACTCGCTGCGGTGATGCGAATCGAAAAACTTAATGAGGGGATTGAGTGTGTAGATGTGAACTCAGGCCGTCGGCGGAAGCGGTGGGGAAGCAGGGCGTGCGATGATCAAGCTCAGTAGGAATCCAAGCACAGCACCCAGGAAGCCGCCGCCAACTGCTCCAATGGCGATGGGAAGCCGCCAGTCTTCGACGTTTTCGCTGGCGAGAGTCGCACGTTCCTGGATGGCGACGTAATCCGTCCGCGAATTAAACTGAGCCTGCAACTCATCGAGTTTTTCGAACAGCTTTTGGTAGGCTTCTTTATCCACGACATGTCGCTCGGCAGCCTTCCTCAATTCGGCGATGTCTGGTTCGTAACGACCCAGCTCGGCTTCGACCATGGAGATCTCTTGTTCGATAGGAGTCATTTTTGTTTCCAGAGAAGCTCGGGCAGCATCATTTGCCGCCATGGTTTTGAGTTCGAGACGCAGGCCATCACGCTGATCTCTGAGTTTGGTCAGACGAGTCACCAGCCTCTCCTGGTCCGCCTTGGCGCTCAAGGATTCGACCCTGGCTCGGGCTTTCTCCATGACTTCGAACGACGCCTCCATCTTTTTTTGCCGAGAAACGATCTCCATGAGAAACTGCTGGAGCACTTTGCCTTGTGCCTGTTCTCGAATGCTTTGGCGAAAGGCGATGAACTCATCCAGCAGGGCGTTGAGAAAGATCTTGGTGTACTTGGGTTCGGTGCCGGTGGCGAGGATGTTGAAGATGGCGCTGCCTTTGGTTTGGGCGACGCGGATAACCACATCACTGTCTTTGAGATCGGGGTTCAAGGCCCGCACGCGCTCCAAGGCCCGGCGCTGCATTTCAGCAGATTCGAGAGTCTCGATGATCGTGCCGTAGAAGTCTTGCTGCTGCTCGCGCCAGTGGATGCTGTCATCAGTCATTATCTGACCACCCGCCACCAGCTTTGCCAGCGAACGAAACTCCTGAGGTCTGCCGGTGATGCGCAGGGCTTGATAGCAAACGCCGACACTGGCTCCGAGAACGGCCAGTCCAAGCATGATGATGACCCGTGCAAAAGTTCGTCCGCTGCTCATGCATGGCATTTCGCCAGAGGCGCGGCAGCGTGGCAAGGTAAATCATGTTTGGAATCGCTGACGAATGGTTCCCGCGCCTTTTCAAGGCGCTGCCTTGATCAGTTCTACATGAGAACGAAAAACCCAGGCCTTACGGCCTGGGCTGAATCGGGCGGTCCGTTGGACCGCGATGCCGCACAGAAAACTGTACGGGCCACTTTGGCCAGCTCACTTCGCCTCGGGCTTGATCTTGCCTTTCTCTTCGAGCGTGTGCTTGAACTTCTCGGTCTTGGGATCGACGACGGCGCGGACATAGCCTTGGTTGGGGTTAAGGGCTTTGAAGTTCTGATGGTAGTCCTCGGCAGGGTAGAATTTCTTGAGCGGGGCGATCTCGGTGGCGATGGGGTCTTTCCAGTTCTTCTGGGCGACGGTCTTGGAGGCTTCGGCGATCTGTTTCTGCGCATCGCTGGTGTAGAAGATGGCGGAGCGGTACTGCGTACCGTAGTCGTTGCCTTGGAAGGCGGTGCCTTTGGGCAGGAGCTTGCCGTGTTTGACCATGTCTTCCTTCGTCACGCTGGTGGGATCATGCGTGTCCCAAAAGAGGTCGATGATTTCTTTGTAGGTGATGATGGCGGGGTCGAACTCGATCTGGATGACCTCGGCGTGGCCGGTTTCGCCGGTGCAGATGTCCTCATACGTCGGATTCTCGGTTTTGCCGCCGGCGTAGCCGCTGACGACTTTCTTGACGCCTTTGACGAGGAGGTACTGCGCCTCGACACACCAGAAGCAGCCGCCGCCGATGATGGCGGTTTCGGTTTTGGCGGCGGGGGCGTCAGCAGCGGAAGAGGTTGGGGCAAGAGAAGCCATGAGGAAGGTGGTGAGGAGGGTGAGCGCGGTTTTCATGACGTGGATACGAACGAATGGGACGGTTGAGTCAATCATCCGTCGAGTGAGAAGTGAAACTTTCGGCGGAATTCCCGGCAAGCTGGTTTTTCCATGAGAAACGCGGTGTTGGGAAGGAATTCAGACTCGTGCTTTCCTGTCTTCCTGCGGTGTTTATGCTGACCCCATGGACGAAATCTCAACTCTCTGCGCCCGTGTGGGCGAAACAAAGCTGCGTAGCATGGTGACGGCGTTTTACCGGCGTGTACAGGTGGATGACGTGATCGGAAAGATGTATCCGCCGGAGGATTGGGCAGGAGCGGAGAAGCGACTGGCGGATTTCATCGTGTATCGCTTCGGCGGGCCGCAGACCTACATCGAGGAGCGTGGACATCCACGTTTGAGAGGGAGGCACATGCCGTTTGCCATTGGCGAGACGGAGCGGGATCGTTGGATGAAGCTGATGGGCGAGGCGATGGCGGAGGTGGCGATTTCGCCGGAGGAAGGCACGGTCATTGGGACATTCTTTGCGCAGGTGGCGGATATGATGCGAAACCGGGCCTGATGAAACGCTGCTTGTCAGGCGGCGATGTCACAGGATGATGTGTGCATGAAACGAAAGCTCCTTTCCGCCATCGTGGTCGTCGTCGGTCTGCCCGCGTGTGTGATTCTGGATGTGGAGGTGCTAAAAAATGAGCCGGTGGATTTTGTGAGCGATGTGAAGCCCATTTTGGAGTCGCGCTGTCTGGAGTGTCATCACAGCCGGTATGTGTTTGCAGGATTGAACCTGGAGACGAAGAAGCTGGCGATGAAGGGCGGGCGCAGCGGGCCGGTGATCGTGCCGGGAGCGCCGCACAAGAGCCTGCTGCACAAAGTGCTGCTGCTGGGGCATGAGAATCCCATCGCCATGCCGCCGACCCCGGAAAAACTGGAGCGCGAGCACGAGCAGATCATCCACGACTGGATTCTGCAGGGCGCGGACTGGCCGGACGGCGTGCGCCTGGTGCCGCCGCAGGACTGGAAACGCTAACGTTCATAACAACTCATGGAAAAGACCCCGGTGCTGGTGCTGGCCCCGCTGCCAGATTTCTTGATGGAGCCGCTGCGTGCGGCGCATGTGTGCCATGATTATTTCCATGCGGAGGACAAAGATGCGCTGCTGGCGAATGTCGGCGCACACATTCGCGGGATCGTGATGGCGGGCCACAGTATGTCACCAGTGGCGCTGCTGGAGAAGCTGCCGAAGCTGGAGATCATCAGCGTGTTCGGTGTCGGTTACGATGGCGTGCCGGTGGATTGGTGCCGTGCACACGGGATTCGCGTGACGAACACGCCGGACGTACTCACGGAAGACGTGGCGGACACGGCGAGCGCACTGGTGCTGATGACGAGTCGGCGTTTGATTTCGGCGAATCGTTATCTGCACGCCGGTTCTTGGACGCAGGGACCGTTTCCACTCGCACATGCGTTGCGTGGGAAGCTGGCGGGCATTGTGGGACTGGGGCGTATCGGCAAGGCGATTGCGCAGCGGCTCGAAGCGCATGGGATGCGTGTCGCGTATCATGGACGCGCCCGGCAGGAAGTGAGCTGGGAGTATTTTGAATCGCTGATCGAACTGGCAAAGACGGCGGATTTTCTGATCGTGGCCTGTCCAGGTGGTGCGGGGACGAAGCATCTGATCAACGCGCAAGTTTTGGAGGCGCTGGGTGCGAAAGGCACGCTGATCAACATCGCCCGCGGTTCCGTCGTCGATGAAATGGCCCTGATCGCGGCTTTGCAAAGCGGCACGATTCGCGGCGCGGGGCTGGATGTGTTTGAAAACGAGCCGCTGGTGCCGCAGGCGCTGATGCAGTGCGAAAACGCCGTGCTGCTGCCGCATCTGAGCAGCGGCACGCATGAGACGCGGCGTGCGATGGCGGGACTGGTGGTGGGCAATCTCGCGGCCTACTTTGACGGCAAAACGCTGCTGACGCCCGTGTGCTGACGCCAGCGGCCGCACTCCTGGGCCCAATGGCTGCTTGCCCTTCTCCATGCAGCTATTAATTAGCAGGCCATGATCAAGTTCATCATCGGAGCCTTCCTCGCCGCCGTCGCCGTTTTCGTCTGGGAGGCGGTGTCGTGGACAACTCTGGGCTGGCATGAAAACGGATTTCGCTCGTTCCGCGATGAATCCGCTGTCGCCGAAGTGATCAAGGCCAACGTGACGTCAGGACACGGCATTTACCTGCTGCCATCGATGGAAGACGCGCCCAAACTGGCCACAGCAGAGGAAAAGACGGCTTTCGAGGAGAAGCAGGCGCAGGCGATGGAGAACGGTCCTTATGTCTATGCGATCATCCGCCCGGGCAAGGGCGAGATCAGCATGGGAAGGAACATGATCCTGAGTGGAGTGCGCAGTTTGATCTGCGCGTTTTTGATCGCAGCTTTGCTAAGCCAGGCAGCGTTGTTTTATCCAGCGCGGATCGCGTTCGTGGCGGCGGCTGGCTTGTTTGCAGGGCTGACGTGCGATCTGCCGATGTGGATCTGGATGGAGAATCCAGGGCGGGACACGATCGTGAACATCGCGGATCATCTGATCGCATGGATCATCGGCGGCGCGGTGCTGGGGATTTTTGTGGGTCGCGATCCGGTGCTGGACCATCACGGACACAATCATTGAGCCACGCCCGCCGTCTTCAAAACAGCAGCGGCGACTTCAGCGGGCGAGACCTTCGTCATGCAGTCGTAGTGGCCGAAACGGCACTCGCGGTCGAAGCACGGGCTGCACGGCGCTTTGTGCTGAATCACGGTGTGACGATCGCCGAGCGGACCGGTTTCAATGGGGCAGGTTGAGCCGAAGATGCTGACGGTGGGAATGCCGAGCGCGGCGGCCAGATGCATGGTGCCGGTGTCGTTGGTGAGCAGAAGCTGGCACTCACGCAGCTTCGCGATGAGCTCGGAGAGCCGTGTTTTGCCGACGAGGTTCTCATGCGGCGCTTGCAGCAGAGCGGAGAGTTTTTCGCCCATTTCCTTCTCTCCCGGAGCTCCAAACAACTGCCAGCGAAACTGCGCATGCTGCGCGGAGATGTGATTCACCACCTCGGCGAAACGCTCCAACGGCCAGCGTTTGGCGGGACCATACTCGGCTCCGGCACAAACGCCGATGCGGATGGTGCCATCGGTTGAAACAGCCGGCGATCCGGCATCCCAAAGGCCGCTTTGTTCGATGTCAGCACCGATTCCTTTCGCGATGTGCAGGTAGCGGTGCGCGTGATGAAGTTTGCCGCCGGTGCTTTTCGGCTCCCGGATTATTTGATTGAGCAGCTTTCTGCGGAACGAGCCTTTGAAGCCGACGCGGCGCGGAATACCCGCAAGCCAGATTTCCAGTGTGCTGCGCGTCGAGTTCGTGCAAAGCACGGCGGCGTCGAAGTGAACGCCGGTGGCCTTGATGCGCTTAGCGACTGCTAGCAGACCTTCTTTGGCCGGTTTGCCGATGTAACGTGAAACTTCAGGCATCGAGAGCCACAGTTCTTCGAGTTTATCCGGACCAAGAACCGTGATCTTCATGTCAGGCCGTCCACGTTTGATCGCCCGCACCATGGGAAAGGCCATGCAGGCGTCGCCGAGCCAGTTGGGGCTGCGGATGAGCAGCTCGAAGGGTTGCAGCTCGTTCAAATCGTAACCTTCGGGAAAGGCTACCCCACGACGATAATTCGGCAGCAGGAAATGCGGCTTCGGCAGCTTCCAACGATTGTGAACCCAGAACCAGCTTTCGGGCTGTTTGCGGATCAGACGCTCGACGGCCTGATTGATCGCCATCGTGATGCCCTCAATGGTTGGTTTGGACTCATTGACAACCAGTGGACCGTCGCACACAAAGCGCCAGCGCGCGGGGCCATCGTCATAGACCATCATCGGTAAAATGACCGCGTTCGCACGCATGGCGCAAAGCGCCACGATGTTGGTGGTAGAGGCCAGGCGGTCAAAGAACGGGCACCACATGCCGTGATCGCCTGCATGTTGATCCACAAGAATCCCGAGCATGCCCATGTCACGCACGTAGCGGATCGGCCCGTTGAAACCCGCCTGCCGGTCAAAAAGTTTGTAGCCGAGTTTTTCACGCCGGCGCAGCACGAGCGCGTTCAGATACGGATTCCTCAGCGGCTGGTAAATGCTGGCGGGGTGATGGCCTTGGATGAAGATGGAGGGCACCTGCGTCATGACCTCCCAGCAGCTCGCGTGCATGATGGGGTGCAGCAGCGGCCGCCCGGCGTCGAACGCCTCCTTCAAGTGGTGCATGTTCTCGGCGGTAACGCGTGATGCGACCTCCGCCTCGCTCATCAGCGGCAGCTTGAACCCGCACAGCATGTTCGCAAAGAGGCTGGCGAAATGCTCGCGAGCGATGCGGCGGCGTTCTGCTTCGCTTTTCTCACGGCCAAAGGCGATGTGCAGGTTGTTCAACGCGAGTTTGCGATACTTGCCGGCCAGAAAATAAGCCGCGGTGCCAAGCACACGCCCTGCGTGCCAGATCACGATGAGCGGCAGCAGCCGCAAAACGCCTTCAACGCACCGAAACAGCGCGTAAACCATCCACTGCCCGGTGCGTGTGAGGATACTGGCGGAGTCCCTGGCGCTTCCCATGCGTTTTCTATGCCGCAACGCCTTCACCCACGCAACCGTTGATGCGAGATCACGCCATGAGGTTTCGCCAAGTCACGCTCCTTCCGTGTGGGCGATCTCAAACTGATGCTGCAAAAGAACAACGCTGAAGAGGCCGGGCTTTACGACAATCACCAGATCCGAGCGAAAGCGGCCGAGTTGCAGACCGCGCTCGCCGTTTATGCCAAGGCGGACAAGGATGCCGTGGCGAACGACTGAGGCACTCACTGTTTGAAAACAAAACGGGCGGCATATCTGCCGCCCGTCCTGGGTTGAATTGAATGAGAGTGACGTGGAATCCTATTTTTCCACCCAGCGCACCGCTTCCATGAGCAGTTCGCGTGCGGAGGCGAGGCCGAGTTTCTGGCGGATGTTCGCCTTGTGAGCATCGACCGTCTTGGCGCTGAGGCCGAGTTTTTCGGCGATGCTGTGTGAATCGAAGCCACGCCCGACCATCTCGAAGATTTCGAGCTGACGGTCGCTGAGCATGCGGGCGGGTTCGCCACGGGAGCCGCCACGCGGACCACCGCCAGAGACGATGCTGCCGAGCAAGGAGGCGCTGAAGAAGAACGAACCGGCGGCCACCTGGCGGAGGCCCTGCAGCACACGAGTGCTGGGCTCACCCTTCATCACATAGCCCATGGCACCGGCACGCAGGCAGCGCTCGGCATACACGTTTTCATCATGCATCGAGTAAACCAGGATCTGCATGTTCGGATGGCTGGCACGCAGCTTTTTGATGAGATCCACACCACTGCGGTCTTTCAAAGTGATGTCCAGGACCACAACGTCCGGTTTGAGTTTGGCGATCTGCTGAAGCGCTGTGTTGGCGTCTTCAGCACTGCCCACGACCTGCATGTCTTCTTGCTGGTCGATTAGTTTCTTAAGCCCTTCGATAACGATGGGGTGGTCGTCGAGTATATAGATTTTGCTTTTCACGGTGCGCTTAGCAGACTCATTTTGAAAGGAATGTCAAGCCGACGTTCTTAAGCAAGCTTGAGCGGAAACCGGCAGGTCACACGCACTCCTTTGCCTTTCAATGTTTGAAGTCTTAGTTCGCCATTGATCAAATGTGCGCGGTGTTCCATCACCCGCAGACCGATGCCGTCACCGGAGGGCTTGTTTTGGCCGTTCGGGAAGCCCGGGCCGTTGTCGCTGATGTCCAGGATGCCATGCGTGGCGGACTTGCGACGGAGGCTGATCCGCAGCTTCGTGGCACTGCCATGCCGGATGGCGTTGTTGACCGCCTCCTGGGCGATGCGGAAGAGGTGAATCTCCGCCTCCTGACCCACGACGGGCGGCGGATCATCGATCTGGCAGGTGCATTCACGGCGGAAATTCTCCCGCACTGTCTCTGCGATCAACATGAGGCCTCCAGCCAGGCCGCGGTTCTTCACCGCCGCCGGTGACAGACCGTGTGATAACCGACGTGTCTCGGTGATGGCCGTTTTTACCAGTTCGTGAATGCGTCTGGCGTCCTTCTGTTCTTCGCCCGCCAAGCGGCTCTCCAGCGCTTCCACCAGCGACGCAATGCCCGTCAGAGTCTGGCCGATGCCATCGTGCAGGTCATGACCGATGCGGATGTGCTCCTGCTCCGCCACGCGGATGACCTCCACCTCCAATTTCCGCCGTTCGGTGACGTCCGTGCCGATGGTTACCAAAAAGTCGATGCTGCCGTCCGGCTTGTTCACAGCGGTGGACTCGCTTTCGATGTAGCGCGTCTCACCACTGCGGGTGCGCATCGGAATGGTGGCAGAGACCTTTCCCGCACCCTGGGTCAAGGCTTGAAAACGCTGGCGTGAAGGACCGATCTCCTCCGGTCCCATCACCGGCAGCGTCCACACCGCCTTCCCCTTCACCTCCTTCAATTTAAAGCCAAAGAGCTTCTCCGCCGCCGCATTCACGCGCACGATGGCACCATCGGCGGACAGGAGTCCGATGGCGATGGGTGCGTGATCGATCAGAATCTTGTTCAAGTCCGATTCACGCTTCAGCGCGGCCTCAGTCCTCTTGCGTTCGGTGATGTCCGTGAGGATCAACATGCCTTGGTTAAAATCTTTTTTTTCTCCATGAAGACAGGAGGGTCCGACCATCACCTCCACTTTTTCGCCGTCCCGTCTTTCCAGCGTGGTGTCCACATTCAGCGGCGCTTTGGCGCCACTTTTCAACGAGCGCAGCAGCTTATGCATCCCCACACGGGCACCCGGCGCGGTCACATCGAGCACTCCCAGCCGCAGCAGGGCGCTTGGTTCGTATCCAAGCATGCTGCAAACCGCCGGATTGGCCTCAACGATGTGAAACTTGCTGTCAAAAACCAGCACGCCGGCGGTGTTGCTTTGAAACAGATTGTGGCAGCGGGCTTGGGTCGCTCGCAAAGCGCTTTCCGCCTCCACCAGCGGCGTGATGATGTTCACCATGCCCACTTCGGAAACCACATGGCCTTTTTCATCGTGCTCAAACGGGCGCATGTGGGCAAGGATCCACTCGAAACCGCCTTTCTTCCGCAGAATGCGCACGCGCATGGTCTGCACCTTTTCCCCCCGCCCTTCCAGCACACGACGGTGCGTGGCTTTGAACTCCTCCAGATCATCGGGGTGGATGATGCTGAACCAGCCGCCCTTGCGCTTCTCGATTTCTCCCGCCTTGTAACCATACAAGCCTGACACATGTTCCTGGCCCAACACGAACCGCTGCGCACGATAATCGTAAAGATAAAACGCCTGCTGCGGAGCGTTCAGCAGCGCCAGCGCCATTTTCTCCAGCCGCACGGCCTTCTCCTCCAACTCGTGCAACTCCTCCAAGCTCATGCCCAAATCCGCCCCTTGCTGATGGGCCGCTTTCTTCTTCGCTGGTGGAGGTGAGGCTCTCTTCATGGGTGGCTAGGGTTCCTTGGAAAGAGAAGCCGACAACACATCAAAGAGCCAGTGTCATTTTCAAACACGTCCCCAAGATTCCCTTTTCCCAGCCGTGGAGCCTCTCAGAAACTCCTCCCGCCATGAAGCGCATCATCCACTCCGACACCACCATGCTGGGTTTTCAAATCGCTCCCATGATCGATGTCGTCTTCGTCATCATGCTGTTCTTCATGGTGATGGTCGGCACCGTGAAGGTGGAGCGGGAACTGATCACCAAACTGCCCAAGTCTGGTGACCCGCTGCATGCTCTGGAGCTCGACGAAATCACCATCGGCGTCCTCGAAGACGGCACCGTCACGCTCAACGAAGAGGCCTTCGACACTCCGCGTGACAAAACACTTCCCGCGCTCACTCAAACTCTGCGCCGCCTCGTTGCATCGTCCGCGCAGCAAAAGCAGTCCGTTCTCGTCACCATCCAGGCCGAAGAACAGGCCAGCTACGAACGCGTCATCGACGTGCTCAACTCCCTGCACAAAGCGCAGATTCAAAACGTGACTTTCACGGTGGGTGCGCAGACGCTTTAAGCACCGCCGACAGTCTCAGGCACCAGCGTGCGTTCTTTGCGCATGTCACGCTGCCTTCTGCTTGCCCTGCTGCTGCCCGTCACCGCCTTTACCCAGCTTGCAAACCGTCCACCCTCGCCGATGTGGCTGCACGATGAGTTCAATGAGCTTGTCACTTATACAAAAGAGGTGAAACACGACGGCAAGCTTCTCAAAGCTGTGCTGCTCACCGCGAGCGAGGTGCCACATGAGATTCTGGTGGATGGAAAAGTCGTCACAAAAAAAGGCGTCGCTCAGGACAGCGCCACAGGGACAGACCTCACCACCTATCTTGGAGACGGAAAAGCGCATCAAATCGGCATTCGCGTCTCCGGCAAAGCCATGACCGCCGCGCGGCTTGAACTCAACGGTGACCTCGCCGCCGTGCGCTGGATTCCGACGGATGCGACCTGGAAGAATGGCAAAGCACTGTATCCAACCGACGATGATCCTGCCAAAGACCCCTTTGATCTGAAGAAAACCTTCGATGCCTACAATTCCTGGCAGCTCGCCAAGCCCGGCGCGCAGAACCAGGCCACCGATCCGGCCACGCTCACGCTGCCACCCGGGTTCAAAGCCGAACTCATCCGCTCCTCGCAGCCCGGCGAAGACTCGTGGGTGTCGATGGCCTTCGACCCGCAAGGCCGCATCACACTCGGCAAAGAAAAGAAGGGACTGATGCGCCTCACGATCAGCGGCAGTGGCGAACAGAAGGTCGAAGTCATCGACGACGAGTTGCTGGAGTGCCGTGGGCTGCTCTACGCGCACGGATCGCTATTCGCGAACGCGAACAACACCAAGGTGCTCGTCCGCCTGACCGACAAAGATGGCGACGGCATCTTTGAAGAACGCAAAGAACTCGTCCGTTCCGAAGGCGGTGTCGGCCATGGCCGCAATCACATCAAACTCGGCCCTGATGGCGACATTTACGTCGCGCATGGCAACAACGTGCTGCTACCGGAGAACATCGCGCCGGATTCTCCACTGAAAAACTACGCCAACGACCAGCTCATCCCGAAT
>CAMCWM010000130.1 GCA_945882215.1 Akkermansia muciniphila
ACCTGGGGGACGGTTTTGGACTTGATGACATTGGCACGCGACCTGGGCAGACGATCCTTGGTCGGCACACGGGCCTCTTGCGTGGCAGACAGACGAATATCCTGGGTGGTGATGGTTTCCTTCGTGATTGATGGAACGGCTTCGGCCGCCGTCGCGCCCTCCTTTGGGGGCATGTGGATGGTTTCCGTGGCCATCGCGATGTTGGGACCGGATTTGACGGAGTGGTCGCCGATCTTGCGCTTCAACTGGGCGATCTCATCCTTCATGGAGGCCGTTTCGCCACGAAGCTCACGGGTCTGGCGCTTGTAGCGGCCCCAGGTTGCGTAGCCAAACAGCAGGCCGATGAAGAAGAAGATGATCCCCAGCACAGTGACGAAGGCGCCGCTGTGCATGAGCATGTAAAACAGCGGCTCGGTGGAAAGGGATTCAAAGTCGAATTTCATGGGCGGCTATTTGATGAGAAGTTCGACGCTGCGCGGACTGGCCGGCGCCGAGGGAGAGCCCGCAGGCACGGGATCAAAGACCACGGTGCTGACATCGGCGGCAGGCGCGCCCTGATCAATCAGAAAGGACATCACCGCATCAGCCCGCGCCTTGCCGATGTCTCTTTCCACGCTTTCAGGCCCGGCAGGATCAGGATGCGCGCCGATCACCAGCCCGAGCGCCGGTCCGGCGGCGAGCAGCGTCGGCGCGAGCGTGGCGAGCTTCGTCTGTTCCAGCGGCGGGATGTGCGCGGAACCGGCCTCGAACACGATCACGAATCCACTCAGGGCTTCGCGCAGAGGATCGAGCGTGGTGGGCGGCAGCTTGGATTGAATCTGATAGCCGGGGAAATGGTAGAGCGATGGCACGAGCGTGAAGCGGGCATCCACCTTTGCCGCGCCGGTGACGGGCCGCAGCAGGCCGAGCCAGGTGCTTTCCATCTGCCGTGTGGCCACTCCCACCAGATGCGGGATGCCATCGGCTCCGATGTCGAACGAACGCGGCGGTGGCATGCTGAAGAAACTGCGCACGAAGGCCGCCAGCAGCTCCGGCTTCGCGAACGCGGCGGGCAGCACATGAGGGCTGGCCTTGAGCGCCGCAGGATCGACCTCCCTTGCTCCGGCGATCTCCGCGAGCGCTGCGACCAGTTCTCCCTTCAATGCCGTGTCCGGCAGCAGGCCGCTGAGAGCGATGGCATCCTCCTTCGCGTTGATGTGCAGCTCGGCAGGCACACGCAGCATTTCGAGAATGGGCTTGAGCATGAGACTGTTCGCCGTGAGCGGTGATTTCATCCCATCCGGCCAGCGCACATCCGGCGCAGTACGCAACTCGTCTGTGCGCAGGGCGAGATCAGGCCGCAGTGCGGCGAGCAGACGACTCACATTCTGCACTTCGTCTCCTTCGGGCAGCCAGCCGCTGAGTGAAAGCGTGTTCTTGTCCAGCTTCGCCTTGAGACTGGCCAGCACATGAATCCGGTCGGCACCGGGTTGCAGCCGCAGAGGCACGAGGGAACGGATGGCGGCCAGCGCTTTTTGCCGCGCAGCCGGATCAGGTGCCTGTCCGCTGACGGCGATGTCAAAGAAGCGCACATCCACGACGGGATCACGCACGCCCGCGGCCGTCAATCGCGCCACGGCCTCCTGCGTGAGCGCTGGAAGGTTGTCACGGCAAAACAGCCACGCATGCACCCCGGTGGCCACCGGCAGCAGGATCAGCATGAAGAAGATGAGGCTGAGACGCATGAAAGAGTGGGCGGAGTGGCATTTGACACAACGAGGGGCGAACCGATAATCGCGGCCCCCGCTGGCCGCGTACCGTTAAAGTTGGCCGCCCGCGAGGCAAGGATTAACTGCTACACCTTATCTAACCAAACACACGCTCATGTCAGTCGTCATCGCCGGAACCGTCGCCCTGGACAATGTCAAAACCCCGCAGGATTCGCAGGAAAACCTGCTCGGTGGTTCCGCCAGCTACGCGGCGCTGGCCGCCAGCGTCTTCTGCCAGCCGATTCATCTCGTCGGCGTCATCGGCCATGACTTTCCCAAACCGCATCTCGACATGCTGGCCGCACGCGGCATCACGCTCGACGGCCTGGAGCGCAGCTCGGGCGAATCCTTCACCTGGAGCGGCGAATACCACACTGACATGAACAGCCGCACCACGCACAAGGTGGCGCTCAACGTGCTCGAAAACTGGCAGCCCAAGCTCCCCGCCGCCGCCCGTCAGGCCAAGGTGGCCGTGGCCGCGAACATGAGCCCAGACAACCAGATGCAGATGCTCGACCAGATCGAGGCTGATTTCGTCACCGCCGACACGATGGATCTCTGGATCGAGATCGCCAACGAACGTCTGCACGAAGTGCTCAAGCGCATCGACTTGCTTGTCATCAATGACGGCGAGGCCAAGGAATTTGCTGGCACGACCAATCTGGTCGATGCAGGCCGCCGATTGCAGGCCAAGGGCCCGCGTTTCGTCATCGTGAAACGTGGCGAGCATGGCAGCTTCCTGTTTGGCGAGAAGAAGGAAGACTTCTTCGCCTGTTCCGCCTACCCGCTGCACAGCGTGTTTGATCCGACGGGTGCTGGTGATTCCTTCCTCGGCGGTTTGTCCGGCTGGCTGGCCGCGAACGGCAAGACGAAGCCGACGTTTGAAAATTTGAAGACCGCCGTCGTCCACGGCAGCGTCACCGCCAGCTACACCTGCGAAGCCTTCAGCACGCACAAGCTGCAAACCGTCACAAAGGCAGACATCGCGGCACGTATTGCGGAACTGCGCAGCTTCACGGCTTTCGCGTGAGTTGACGGTGGTTTACGATTGTTCCCAAACCACCGTCAACAACAGTCAACCATCGCCAACAACCGTAAACTTTCCTCCCCCATGTGGCAGACCATCAAAACCTTCAAAGACATCAAGCTGGAGAAAACCAGCGATGGCATCGCCAAGATCACCATCAACCGGCCCAAGGTGCGCAACGCCTTCCGGCCGCTGACGGTGAAGGAGATGCTGGAGGCCTTTGAGATCGTGCATGAGGACCGCGAGGTCGGCGTGGTCATCCTCTGTGGCGAAGGTCCCCTCGCCTTCTGCTCCGGTGGCGATCAGAAAGTGCGTGGCGATGCCGGTTACATCGGCGAGGACGGCGTGCCGCGGCTGAACATCCTTGATGTGCAGCGGAAGATTCGCACGATTCCGAAACCCGTCGTGGCGATGGTCGCAGGCTATGCGATCGGCGGCGGTCATGTGCTGCATGTCGTTTGTGATTTGACCATCGCTGCTGACAACGCGCGTTTTGGTCAGACCGGCCCGAAGGTCGGCAGTTTCGATGGCGGCCTCGGTTCCAGCTACCTCGCCCGCATTGTCGGTCAGAAGAAGGCGCGGGAGATTTGGTACCTGTGCCGCCAGTATGACGCCAAGCAGGCTTTGGACATGGGACTGGTGAACACCGTCGTGCCGCTCGATCAACTCGAAGAAGAAACCCTCAAATGGTGCCGCGAGATGCTCCAGCACTCGCCGCTGGCCCTGCGCTGCCTCAAATCCGCCCTCAACGCCGATTGTGACGGCCAGATGGGCCTGCTCGATCTCGCTGGCAACGCCACGTTGCTCTACTACATGAGCGAAGAAGGCAAGGAAGGCAAAAACGCCTTCGTGGAGAAGCGGAAGCCCGATTTCTCGAAGTTCCCGCGGGTGCCTTGAGTTTTCCGCGCATTCTTGCGGTTGCGCGACCTCTTGGCTGACCACATCTTCACCCCATGCTTCGCCTCGCCCTGAAAATGCTGTTTGGTGACACGGCGAAGTACCTGATGCTCGTCGCAGGGCTGGCGGTGGCGACGTTTTTAATGGCACAGCAGACGGCGGTGTTCTGCGGGCTGATGAGCTGGACGAAATCGACGCTGCGCAACGTCCCTGCCCCGATCTGGGTGGTGGAGGAGAAGGTGGAGCAGGTGAACGAGACGAATCCGTTGCTGGACACGGACGTGGCCCGCGTGCGCAGCGTGAGCAGCGTGGCCTGGGCCGCGCCGATCTACAGCGGCATCCAGCGCGTGCGTTTGGAAAATGGGAACTTCAAGATCATCCAGCTCATCGGCATCGACGCGAACACGCTGGCCGGTGCACCGGCGAAGATGCTGCAAGGCGATCTGATGCAACTGCGGCTGCCGCATTCCGTGATCATCGACGACCTGGGCGTGCAGCGACTCGCGAAGAAGCGTGGTGACAAGGTGAAGCTCGGCGATGTGTTCGAGATCAACGATCAGGAGGCACGGGTGGTGGGCATCGCCGACGCGGTGACCTCCTTCACCGGCGGGCCTTATGTGTGGACGACCTATGAACGCGCACTGCAATACGTCCCGGCGCAGCGCAAGATGCTCCAAGCCGTGATCTGCGCCCCGCGTGATGGCGTGAGCCTGGAACAGGCCATCGCGGACATCCGGCGGGAAACGGGCCTGAAGGCCTTCATCAATCGCGAAGCCGGCTTTGGCGAGTTCATGGAGCAAACAGGTGAGAGGCCGACAACCAACTTCAACGTCTCGACGGTCTGGTGGTATGTGAAGAACACCGGCATCCCGATTTCCTTCGGCACGACGGTGATCATCGGCCTGCTGGTGGGCATGGCCGTGAGCTGCCAGACGTTTTACTCGTTCGTGCTGGAGAACATGCGGCATCTCGGCGCGCTGAAGGCGATGGGAGCCTCGAACAGCATCTTGTGCCTGATGCTGATCGTGCAGGCGTTCACGGTGGGCATCGTTGGCTATGGCATCGGCATGCTGGGGACCGCAGGCTTCGCGTTTGGCGCGCTGAAGAATGAGCAGCCGCCGTTTTACATGCCGGAGTTTGTGCCCTTCGCAGTATTGGCGGTCGTTTTGAGCATCTGCATGCTGGCCGCGCTGCTGGGCATCTGGCGCGTGAGCAAACTGGAGCCCGCGATGGTGTTCAGGAGTTGATCACTCCAACTGCAGCTTCGCCAGCGAGCCATACAGGCTGCCCGGCTTCGCCACGAGTTCGTCGTGAGTGCCGCGCTCGAGGATCGCGCCACCGGACATGACGAGGATCTGATCACAACGCCGCACGGTGCTGAGGCGGTGGGCGATGATGATGCTGGTGCGGTTTTCCATCAGCTTGTCGAGCGCGTCCTGCACGAGACGTTCGCTTTCGGCGTCGAGGCTGCTGGTGGCTTCATCGAGGATCAAGATCGCCGGATCGGCGAGAATGGCACGCGCGATGGCGATGCGCTGGCGCTGACCGCCGGAAAGCTGCGTGCCACGATCACCCACGAGTGTCTGGTAGCCCTCGGTAAGTCCGACGATGAAATCATGCGCGTTCGCCTTCTTCGCGGCGCTGATGATCTCCTCCTCCGAGGCCTCCGGTTTGCCGTAGGCGATGTTTTCTTTGATGCTGCCGCCAAACAACAGCACCTCCTGCGGCACCAGCGCGAGGTTGCGCCGCAATGTGGTGAGAGACATGTCACGGATCGGCTGCCCGTCGATGAGGATTTCTCCCGTTGTTGGCTCGTAGAAGCGGAACAGCAGCGACACGCTGGTCGATTTGCCCGACCCGCTTGGTCCCACGAGCGCGATGCGCTGGCCGGCCTTGGCGCTGAGATCAAAATCACGCAGCACCACGGCTTCGGCCCGCGTCGGATAGGCGAAACTGACGCTGCGCATCTCGATCTCGCCCTTGAAACGCGTTTTCGAAGCTCCGGCGGTGTCATCCGGCTCCGTTGTGTCCCGCAGAATCTCGCGCACGCGCTCGGTGGCGCCGAGGGAACGCTGAAGCTGCGTGATCAGCTCGGGAAACTGCATGAACGAGGCGGCGATCATGCCGCTGAGGCCCGCAAACTGAGTCAGTTCCTCCTTGCCGATCTCACCGAAGTTCAGCATGCGCATGGCGAACCACGTCACGAGAATCAAGGCCACGCTGAATGCGAGAATGATGAATGCGATGAACGAGGCGCGAGGAATCGCGGCACGCAGCACCGTGTGCAGGTATTCACCGAGGTTTTTGTCATAGCGGGCCATTTCATAGGCCTCGTTGCGGAAGGCTTTCACGCTCACGATGCTTTGCAGACTCTCATCCACCACGACCTGCGATGCGGCGAGGTTGTCCTGCGCCCGCTTCGTCAGTTTGCGGATGCGGGAGCCGAAAATGGCGATCATCACGATTACCACCGGAATGGTGCCCACCATGAACAGCGAGAGCTTCACCGACATGTTCAGAATGAGAATGAGGCAGAGCGACAGCATCACGGAATGCCGGATCAGCATGGGAATCGTCACCACCAGCGTCTCGCGCATGGCCTCGACATCGTTGGCGAGGCGCGAGGCCAGTTCGCCGACCCGGCGTTGATTCAACGTCGCCATCGGCAGCCGGATGATGCGGCTGAAGGTGTCGAGCCGCAGCGCGGCCAGAGCGCGTTCGGAGGCTTTGGCAAACAGCAGGATGCGCCAGAAGGCGATGAATGCCTGCATGGTCACGATGCCCACAAGAAACCACACACTGTGGTTGAGTTCGGCCATCCATTGCGGACCGGAAGCTCCACCGATGCCTTTTCCTGCCAGAGCCGCCAGTTCCTTGATAAAGATGATCGTCATCCCGCCCGTGATCGCCAGGGCGATGAGGGCGGGGATGAACACGTTGTAGTGCGGACGCAGGTAGGTCAGGAAAAAGCCCGCGTCTTTCCACGCCGCGCGGTCCCACAGTTTTTTGCTCGCTCGTTCTTCAGCCATGCTCGGTTTTCTTTACTCCACGCGCACGGTCCAGCGGCGGGTGGGTTTGTCAGTGAGTTCCAGTACGCTCAAACTCTCGGCGTCATCGCCCTGGCGTGTGCTGCGGGTGAGAAAATACTCACGTCCGCCGCCCGTCAGGCGCACATTGATGCCCAGTTGGCTGTTGCCATTCCCCAACGCCCATTCGTGACGGTAAAGGTAGCTTCTGGGCAGGGAGATGGTCAGCCTGCGGCCACCGCTGGCGGAGCTGCTCAGTTTGGCCTGGATCTCCTGGGCTTCAAACTCCGCCGCGTAACCACTGCCGAAGGCCCAGGGTGAGATCGGATCGATCTCCGCTTCTCCATCCCCCGCCCTGCCAGTCATGCGGAGCGCCGCCGTCGCGCCCCGCGTCAACCGCTCGCCATAAGTGCGCGCATCAAGGTTCAGTCGCAGTTCATAGGCTTTGCCGGTTGCGTCATCCACGAGATCCACGCCTGTCAGATCCAGTGTCAGAAACAGCTTCATGTTGTCCGCATCCGCGCGCAGCGTGACCGCGCTGGTCTGCCCGTCGGTCGCAGCCAGTGGCACGGATTCCCTGAGGCCAAAGTTGCGTGTGATCTCTATGTAGCGGTCAAAGATCTGCCGCATCCCGTTGGCGCTCACGGCGAAATTCAACGGCAAGCGCTGGCGAAACGGCGCTTGGGCATCTGCGGGCAGCGCGAGCTTCAGGGGCAGCGCCTCGGCGCCATTCGCATCGAGCGAGACCTTCCCTTCCTGGCTTTTGCCGCCCCAGCTTGATTCCCACGCGGCAGAAAGACTGGAACCCGTGCTGTTTTCGATTTCGAGTTCAGGTGAAAACTCCGCTTCCTGATTGAAGGCCACACGCGCCTTCCATGAGGCACTGAAAGGCCGCAACGGCGTCACCAGATCGCTGATGCGTGCGTGCTTGCCCGCGATCACCAGCACCGGCAGCCGTATTTTGCCATCGCTCAGAGGGAGTTGGAGGGTGTTGGTGATCGTGTAGCTCACTTTCACTGTTTCCTTCGCACCAGCGGCCAGCGTGATCTCGGGATTCGCCTCCTTGAGCTTCAATCCGCGCGGCACCAGCGGCAGCACTGTGAATGGCAGCGACTCACGAGATTTGTTTATGACCTGGAATTCGAGGTTCAGTTTCCCCTGCCCCGCCAATGTCGCATTCACATCGCTGAAGTCCCAGGCGACGGCGGGCGGGCCGTTCATCACATCTTCAAACAGGATGCGCCCCATCGCCGCATGCATGTCAGCGGTCGGTGTCGCCACTTTGCCGGGCGAGGTGTTGTTCAGACGGCTTTGATACTGCTGGACCAGCGCCGGGAACACGAGATGAGCCGCGCTCGTTCCCGCAGGTGGAGTGAGCAGTCGTGAGAGATCGCCGAGATCGGAGAACAAAACCTTTCCTGTTTCACAAGCCTCGCGCATCACACTGCCCGGCCCGCGGGTGAGCGCCAGGCTCGTCTCCTCCGGGTCTGCCGCCTGCGGAATCGGCCCGGCGACGATGACTTCAAGATGATGGGTGTGCGCCGTTTCCAATAGGCTGCGCATGGCGGTGGACACATCTGCCGTCGAAGTGCCCGCCATACCGTCTTCGAGACCATGGGCAATCAGCACCAAATCTGGTTTGCCTTGGAATCCCACCGTCGCCAGCGCCGATGCTGCGGGTACGATGCTGGAGGTGCGCACCGGTTGCAGCAGAATCTCCGGCCCAAGCACCATGCTCTCCTTGCTGCGGAGCTTGGACCCAGGGCGGATCACGCGCACACCGCCGGTGTAGTAGAACTGGTTCGCCAGCGCCTTCGCAAACACGCCCGCAAAGCTCTTCAGCAGCGGATCGGCGTCGCCCTCGGTCTTCGCGCCATCAAGGATGGCATCGCCCAGCACCACGATCTGCACGCGTTCGCGGCGGGTGAGTTTCAAGAGTGTCTGCGGCAGGTGTTTCTGCCAGCGTTCGCGCTGAGCCGGAGCCAGATCGAAGTAACTCTGCGGTTTCTGCGCCGGTGAAGGCAGCTTCGCCTCCGCATCGCGTGCGGCGGCCTGCAACGCGGGCAGATCGGGCTTGGCCTCGGCAGCAGGAGCCTGCACCGGCTGCTCCGGCGTCTGCGCACGGAGACCGGTCACGCCCAGCAACGCCACGGCGCCGAGGAGGAAGAGAGTCTTGCGGTTGGAAAACATGCGGGCGCTATGTCAACGAGACCGGAGGCGGCTGCAACCGGGGAGTGCGGTCTGGCGCAAGAGACATTCAATCCATCAACCAGTCCGAACGCAGTTTCTTCCGTGGAGACAATTTAATTATCTCGTTGATGGCCCTCACAAGCCTGTCTTCGGATTTGTACGACCATGGACTCCAGCGATAGAATTTTTTCTGTTGCTTGTGCTCTCTCACCTCGAAGACGACAGAACATCCATCCAAGCCTGACAAATAAGGCTGTTTCTCAGGAATGTCCCAAGGGGCGTGTTTGTGAAAAGCTTTCACAAAGCTGCTCCACTGCGCCTCATTAATGGCGAACACCTTCGGTTTGGCTTTGCGCTTGGGAGAATACCCACCCATGCCAGAATAGGAAAACTCTGACAGTATGGTTGTCCCTGAGGCATCGTGCTGAAGCAACAACTCCACAGGCTCTAAAAATGTAGGCAGCAGACGAAGCCGATATTCATGTGTGATGTCTGCCAAGCAAATTTGCGGCTTGGTGGCACAAGCTGACAGGCCAAGCGCCACGACCAGCACTACGAGGGTGAGTTGGATCGTCTTCATAATCAATTTCAGCCATCGTGTTCCAATTCACAATTTCCTGTCAAGCTAGCGTTCTTTGTTCATAATCGTCCGCCATGTCCACCCTCGCCCCCGCCGCCGTATTGTATGAAGCGAAGAAGCCCCTGAGCATCGAGGAGGTACGCGTGCTGCCGCCGCAGAAGGGCGAGGTCACGGTACGGATGAAGGCCGCAGGCGTGTGCCACAGCGACCTGCATGTGATGAAAGGTGATCTCTCCATGCCGATGCCGATCATCCTGGGCCACGAAGGCAGCGGCGTGATCGAAGCCGTGGGCGAAGGAGTGACCTCCGTCGAAATCGGCGATCATGTGATCCTCGTCTGGCGGGGTTCATGCGGGAAATGCGAGTATTGTAACAGTGGACGCCCCGCGCTGTGCGACATGGGCACGGCGATGCGCTTCACCGGCCTGATGCCCGACGGCACCACGCGGTTTCAGAATGCAGCAGGTGACAGCATCCGGCATTACGCGGGCGTTTCTGCCTTCTCCTCACTCTCGACGATGCCTGAGGCCTCGGTGGTGAAGATTCCGCGTGAGTTTTCCTTCGAGAAGGCGGCCCTGATCGGCTGCGGTGTCATCACCGGCGTGGGGGCGGTGGAGCGCGCGGCCAAGGTGCAGCCCAACAGCACGGTGGCCGTGATCGGCTGCGGTGGCATCGGTTTGAACGTCATTCAAGGCGCGCGCATGGCGGGAGCGCGGCAGATCATCGCGGTGGACAAATTCACCCGCAAAGAAGCCGATGCGCGGCAGTTCGGTGCCACCGATTACGTCGATGTAAACGCCGGTGATCCCGTGCAGGCGATCAAAAACCTTACCGACGGCAAAGGCGTCGATTATGCCTTTGAAGCCTACGGTTCCGGCAAAACAGCGGAGCAGGCCTTCGATGCGACGAAGAAGGGCGGCATGTGCGTGATGGTGGGCATCACCAGCGCGGCGGATCGTGCCTCCATCAACGTGAACCAGCTCGTCTATGCCGAGAAAACCCTGCGCGGCAGCCTCTACGGCAGCACCCAGCCGCGCACCGACCTCCTGCTGCTCATCGGCATGCATCAATCCGGACGCCTGATGCTGGATGAACTCGTGACCAAGCGTTATCCGCTCGAAGGCATCAACGAAGCCTACGACGCGCTCCAGCGCGGCGAAGTGGCGCGAAGTTTGATCGTGTTTGAGTGAGTCTTCATCCAATCGCACGCTTCAGCGCGTTCGCTGTGATGCGCTGCACACGCTCATCCGGGCCATGCGGCCGTGAGTAGTGACTCCACGGAATCATGTGACCGGGGGGATCGGAAAGACCCTGGCTCCAGAAGATGGTGGTGGCGTTGAAGACGATGTTCTTCTTCGGACCTTCGAAAACGGTGGCTGCGTATTTGCCGAGGCGCGTGCCGCCGGCCCAGACGTTCCCTTCAGCAATGACTGCGAGGCCTGCGCGTGCGGTGTCGGGATCGCCATGGAACTCCCAGCCGACGAGACCGGGGATGCTGTCGCCCTTTTTCATGCCTGTGCCTTCGAAGAGCCAGTGATCGGGCTTGGCGCAGGTCCAGTCGCCGCCGCCGTTGAAG
Source organism: Akkermansia muciniphila (assembly GCA_945882215.1). Classification (GTDB taxonomy): domain Bacteria; phylum Verrucomicrobiota; class Verrucomicrobiia; order Verrucomicrobiales; family Verrucomicrobiaceae; genus Prosthecobacter. Next base: position 11,045 of record CAMCWM010000130.1, read on the forward strand.
GGGACGATGGTGCGTGCGCCGATGATGTCGCGTTCGTCGGGGCCTGGATTTTCAAAGGGGCCGAGCACTTTGGAATAGGCCGCCTTTTCTTCTTCGCGAAACTCGCCGAAGCAGGTTTCACGCGTGAGGCGGCGGTTCGCATCGCCTTTGGCGTTCGGGGTAAAGGGCGTGACCATGTAAACATCGTTGGCGGAGAGCCAGAGCACGCTGAGGCCATCGGCGATGGCTTGTTTGACGTTGTGAAACTGGCGCACGTCCCAGTACTCGTCGTGACCGATGCTGATCATCGTTTTGACGCGGCTCAGATTGGCGGTTTCGAGGTTATCGACGTTGGAGCAGTAGGTGACATCGTAGCCTTCTTTTTCCAGCCAGTAGCACAGCGGGTATTCCCACAGCAAAAACTCGCCGCTGCCCATGCTCTGTGGGTTGTCGAAGATCTGCACATACTTGCCGTATGGCCGGTCAAAGCTGCAACTGACGCCCGGTGCATGAGCCGCACGCGGATCGGTGTAGAGCGATTCATTCACCGGCCAGCGATTGTAAGCCTGCCAGGTGTTGTCGCTGCACTGGAAGAGGATGTCGGCAGGGCGGTCGTCTTTGACGATGAAAACGACGTAGCTTTGCCAGTAGGGCTTGTCGGCGGCTTCGGGCACGGTGGAGAGGCGGCCGAGATACACGCCACTGGGCCAGTGGGCGGGAATGGTGAGCGTGGTTGAGGCTTCCCACTGGCATTCGCGCAGACGTTTGTCGGCCATCTCGGGAACGGGCTGTGTTTTGCCCTCGAAGGGGCCAAGCGTGGTCATCAAGCGCGAGCCTGCGCCGTCGTAGTAACCCATGCGGAAGATGTCGATGGTGAATCTCGCCACGGGCTTCGTGCTGACGAAGATGTCGAGCTTTTCGCCTGCTTTGATCGACTGACGCGAGCAGTAGCCTTCGATGAGCGAGGTGCGGTAGGACTTCGCACCGTCCGGCATCATGCGGGTGAGCTGGAAGCTCGCGCCGGACTTGGCGTTCTCGGTTTTGATGAGATCAGGCTGACGTTTGGCCGAAGGTGCGGACTTGAGTGTCCGTGCTCCTGTCAAAGCGGCAACGGCGGTGGTGGTCTTGAGGAAATCGCGGCGGTCCATGATGGGGAAACCAACGTCGCTTCGTTTGCTGGTCATGCTTCGCGCATTCTTTCTCCTCATCTTTTGTTCCTCCGGGGCAGTGCAGGCCCAAACGCCGCTCAAAGTCGTGCTGGCGGGTGATTCCACCGTGGCGACGGTGACACAGACTCCCAAGGACCGCCCGACTCTCGCGGGCTGGGGGCAAATGCTGGGCGAGTTCATGCCGCAGGCGCAGGTGATCAATCACGCGCGGTCAGGCACCAGCACGAAGAGCTTTCGCGAGGTCGGCCTGTGGGAACACGTGCTGAAGGAAAAAGGCGGCTGGGTGCTGATCCAGTTCGGCCACAACGATCAGAAAGACGACCCCAAGCGTCACACGGATCCTGCCACAAGCTACCGCGAGAACTTGAAGACCTTCATCCGCGAGGTGCGTGAGAGCGGCGGGAAGCCCGTGCTCGTCACCTCCGTGGCGCGGCGTGTGTATGTGGATGGAAAAATGACCACCTCGCTCACGCCTTATGTCGAGGCAGCGAAGGCGGTCGGCAAAGAAACACAGGTGCCGGTGATCGACCTCCACAGCGCCAGCTTCGCGCTGTTTGACCAGATGGGAGAAAAATTCTGCCAGCTCTACGGCCCGTCGGAGACGGACAAATCTCACTTTTCCACCGTGGGCGCGCGCATGATCGCACGGCTGGTTGCGGAGGGGCTCGAACGCGAGGTGCCGGAGCTGCGCCCGCATCTGCAACTGCTGCCGCCGATGCCGAAAGGCGTGCCGTTTGAGCTGGATCGCCGCATTGCCTCCGAAGGCTACGACGGCAAAACGTGCTGGGTGCATCCACGCGCGGGCGCGATTCCGGGCAAGACACCCAGCGTGGTGCTGACCATGCAAAAACTGCTGCTGACCGGCAGCGATGTGTTTTTTGCACTGAATGACACGCGCAGCGATGACCTCGGCCAGACCTGGAGTGCGATCACCGAACACGGCGAGACGCTTGGCCGCCGCAGCGAGGCTGAGGGCGTCGTTGTGGCCACCTGCGACTTCACACCCAAGTGGCACGCGAAGAGCGGCACACTGCTCGGCATCGGCCACACGGTGCGTTACAGCGGTGACAAGGTGATTCATGACCGGAAGCGCGAGACCGCGTATGCGGTCTATGATGAGAAGACGCGTCAGTGGACGCCTTGGACAACGCTGGAGATGCCGAACGATCCGAGATTTCACAGCGCAGGTGCGGGTAGCGTGCAGCGCGTCGATCTGGACAACGGCGACATCCTGCTGCCGATCTATTTCAAAGGGAAAACAGACAAATATTACTCGGTGACCGTGCTGCGCTGCGTCTTTGACGGCACGAAGCTGCTTTATCGCGAGCATGGCGACGTGCTGACACTGGAATCCGGCCGCGGCGTGTATGAGCCGTCGCTGATGCAATGCGGCGGGCGCTTTTACCTGACGCTGCGCAACGACACGGCCGGTTATGTCTCCGTCAGCGACGACGGAAAGCACTTCAGCAAGCCGGCCATGTGGTGCTGGGAGGACGGCACGGAACTGGGCAACTACAATACGCAGCAGCATTGGGTGACGCATGGGGACCGGTTGTATCTCGTTTACACGCGGAAGGGCGCGCACAACGATCACGTCTTCCGCCATCGCGCGCCGCTTTTCATGGCGGAAGTGAATCGTGACACCCTGCGTGTGAAACGTGAGACCGAAGTCGTGCTGGTGACCGACCACGGCGCGCGGCTGGGCAACTTTGGTGTTTGCGAAGTCAGCTCGAACGAGACTTGGGTCACCGTGGCGGAATGGATGCAAACCTGGAGCCCTCATGTGGTCATCCGACCCGGACATCCGCTCGGCGCGAATAACCGCGTGCATGTGGCGCGTATCCTCTGGAAGAAATAATCACTCGCCATGCCGCTGCATCTCACCTCCCGCCGTCAGTTCATCACTCAACTCGGAGCCGCCGTCGCGCTCTCGCAGGTCGAATCCTCTGCTGCGGAGGTGGATGAGGGTTTGATCGCCATTTTGAACGACACACACATCTGTGCGCAGCATCCGGCGAGTGCTTCGATTCCGGCAAACCTGCGTAACACGATCGACTACCTGCTGGCGCTGCCGAAGCGCCCGGCTGCGGTAGTCATCAACGGCGATCTGGCCTTGAAGGATGGCAAGCGCGGCGATTACGAGCATTTTGCCAAACTCATCGCCCCGCTGCGCGACGCGGGTGTGTCGCTGCATCTCACGATGGGCAATCACGACGACCGGGCGGTCTTTTATGATGTGCTGAAAGACGAGAAGCCGGAATCCCCTGCCGTGGAGTCGAAACACGTCGGCGTGGTGAAACTGGCAGGCGCGAACTTGTTCCTGCTCGACTCGCTGAAGGCCACCATGATCACGCAGGGACTCATCGGCGACACGCAGATGGCCTGGCTGACAAAATTGCTCGACCAACACGCCGACAAGCCCGCGCTGCTCTTCGCGCATCACAACCCGCGTCTCGGTGGTGATCCCCTGCACTTCCCCGGCGGCCTGGAGGACAGCGAGCCGCTGTGGAAGGCCATCGCCGCCCGCAAGCACGTCAAAGCCTACATGCACGGCCATATCCATCATCGCGACTTCTACGCGCATGAGGGCATCCACATTCTCAACACCCCCGCCACCTCGTATGTGGCCAACAAGCAGACCTCGACCACCGGTTGGACGATGGCCAGGCTGTCCGCATCAGGAGGTGCCTTCACCACGCACACGCACATCCCGGAGCATGCATGGAATGGTGTGACGGTGGACTTGAAGTGGCGGGTGTGAGCAAGATCACCCATGCGCAGCCGTAGGTTTGCAAATCGTGGACACACCAACTTCAGTCATGCGCATTTCACGGCGCAACGTTCTCCATGCAGGTGGCATGGGGATGCTGGGCTTCGGTTTGAACCAACTCGCGGCACTCGGAGCACCATCAGCAAAGCCAGGCATTGGTCTTGGGAAGGCCAAATCGGTGATCATGATCTTCAATGGTGGTGCGCCGAGCCACATTGATCTCTGGGATCCGAAGCCGAACGCGCCGTCGGAGATTCGTGGTGAATTCAAGACGATCAAAACGAACGTGCCGGGCATCCACATCACGGAATTGCTGCCGCAGATGGCAAAGCGCATGGACAAGCTGGCGCTGATCCGCAGCGTGCATCACGGCCACAGCAGTCACAATGGCGGCATGCATTGGGCCACCACGGGCAGACCGTATCGCGTGGACAGCACGCTGATCACGCCGAGCCCCACTGATCTGCCCGGCGTCGGCACACTCTGTGGCTGGCTGGCGCAGCGAGATGGATTCAGCAAGGGCGTGCCGCCGTATGTCATCACACCGTTTCCACATTGCGACAGCAGGGTCTATCTCACGCCCGGTCAGTTCGGCGGCTGTTTGGGCACGCGCTACGATCCTTTCGTCCTCGATGATGATCCGAACGCGGCCACCTTCCGAGTGAAGAACATGGGCCTTGATGCAAGCCTGACACCGGCACGTTTTCAGGAACGGCTCGCCCTGCTGAATCATATGAGCGCGGCATCCAGGCCCATCGCCTCATCGCAGACGAAGCAGATTGATATTTTCAACGAGCAGGCCGCCGCGATGCTGCAATCCGGCAAGGCGGCGGATGCTTTTGATCTCACCAAAGAGCCCGACAAAGTGCGCGAACGCTACGGCAGACACAGTTGGGGCCAGTCACACCTGCTGGCACGACGATTGATCGAATCCGGTACGCGCTTTGTCACCACCGTGAACGGCCCGTCCATCACGTGGGACACGCACAAGGACAACTTCAACGGCCTCAAGAATCGCCTCGTGCCACCGATGGAGCAAGCCTATGCCGCGCTGCTTGATGACCTCGAAGAGCGCGGCCTGCTGGAAAGCACTCTGGTCG
>CAMCWM010000131.1 GCA_945882215.1 Akkermansia muciniphila
TGACACATCTTGCGCGGCCATTCATGTCATGTGGTGATTCCACTCGATCTGTCTCTTGTCGATGTTCCCTGCCTGTCTACGCATGCGGCGCGGTTGCTGGGCAAGGAGGGGATCAAGACGCATCTTGTCTTGCCAGAGGGTTTGAGGTAATCTCCTGCCATGATCGCGACCATTGACAGTCTTTTCACGGACGCCCTGACGTTGCCGGATGATTCACGTCTGCAACTGGTGGAGCGGCTGATTCCTACCATTCAAAGCGATCCTTCCCTGGACGCGGAGCAACTCCAGGAAGTTCAGCGCCGGATGGATGATGTGCGTGCAGGCCGGGTGCAGACTCTGCCAGGAGAACAGGTGTTCCGGGAGATTGAGCAATCGCTGGCAGCACGGCGCAGTGCATGACCTTTGATTTCCATCCCGAGGCCCGTGAGGAGTTCCACGACGCGGCGTACTGGTATGAAGACCACAGCCTGTTCGCGGGTGACCGTTTTGTGAGCGCTGTGCGCAAGGCGGTGGATGCCATTCTAGCTGATCCACTGCGCTATCAGCCCGTCGAAGAAGGCATCCGGGTCTATCGGCTCAAGAAGTTCCCGTTCAGACTTTACTACAGCGTGGATGAAGCAGCGGCGTTCCTCTGCATCTACGCGGTGATGCATGAAAAGCGACGCCCCGACTACTGGCGCGGGCGAGTGAATCCCTCTAGTTGATGATTTGTCATGCGGTTCGTCTTTGACACATACGAGCACGCACACCATCTCACGCGGTGATTCCACTCGATCTGTCTCTCGCCGATGTTCCCAGCCTGCCTGCGCATGCGGCGCGGTTGTTGGCGAAGGAAGGAGTCAAAACGGTGGCGGATGTGGTGTGGCATCTGCCGTTTCGGCATGAGGACCGGCGGCAGATGCAGGCGCTGGCGTTTCAGGCGGGGCCGCTGCCGTCGTGCCATCATGTTTTGGTGACGAAGACGGGGAACAAGTTCTTTGGCGGCCGATCCGGTGTGTTTGAGGCGGTGGTGCGGCATGCGACGGGGCTGCTGGGCCAGCAGCTCACGCTGAAGTGGTGGAACATGCCGTTCATGAGCCGGGTGCTGGCGGAGGGGCAGGAATTGATCGTCTATGGCGTGATCAAAGACTCCAAGGGCCGCCTGAGCATGTCGCACCCGGAGTATGAGATCGTCAAAGGCGGTGCGGATGATGACGCGGAGCAGATTCACACCGGACGCATCACGCCGATCTACCGCCTGAAGGGCGCGATGACGCAGAAGGCGCTGCGCGTGGCGGCGTGGCATGTGTGCCAGGTGCTTCCAGGAGCGTTCTGCGAGGATCTGCTGCCGCCGCCGAGCGCGGAAGGCGAGTTCGCAGGCCTGACGCGGTCGCTGGCGCTGCGTGAGGTGCATTTTCCTTCGAGCATGGAGAAACTGGAGCAGGCGCGGCGCTATCTCGCGCTGGAGGAGTTTTACGGCTACCAGCTCCGCGTAGCGCGGCGGAAGCGGCGCGTGATTGAATCCGGTGGTCGCAAACAAATCGGCACGGGCGAGCTGCTGCGGGATTTTTTCAACGAGCTGCCGTTTCAACTCACGTCGGCGCAGCAACGCTGTCTGGAGGAGATTCATCGCGACATGGCCTCCGGCGCGCCGATGAACCGGCTGCTGCATGGCGATGTGGGCAGCGGCAAAACGGTGGTGGCCTTCGCAGCGATGCTGCGTGCGGTCGAATCTGGCCGTCAGGCCGTGCTGATGGCTCCAACGCAGATTCTGGCCGAACAGCATGCCCGCAATGCGCGGAAGTGGCTGGAGCCGCTGGGCTTGCGCGTGGCGTTGCGGACGGGATCGAAGCGCGAGGACGGGGATGGCTTGGAATTGATGCGCGGGAAGAGCAGCTCGGATAAACCAGACATCGTCATCGGCACGCATGCGTTGCTGCATGACGCGGAGCTGATGCACAACACGGGGATCGTGGTCATCGACGAGCAGCATAAGTTTGGCGTGGCGCAGCGGGCGAAGCTGATTCGCAAGGGTGACACGCCGGATGTGCTGGTGATGACGGCCACGCCGATCCCGCGCACGCTGACGCTGACGATCTACGGCGATCTGGAGGTCTCGACGATCGACCAAAAGCCGCGTGATGGCGTGAAGATCATCACGAAGGTGCGACCGAAGACGAAACTGAAGGATGCGGCGAATTTTTTGCGCGAGCAGATCGAGGAAGGCCGCCAGGGCTACATCGTGTATGCGCTGATCGATGAATCCGAGAAGCTGGAGGCCGGTGCGGCGACGAAAGGGCACGAGGAGTGGTCCAAACTGCTCGCGCCGTGCGAAGTCGGCCTGCTGCATGGTCGGATGAGCGCTGAGGAGAAGGAGGACGTGATGAAACGCTTCCGTGCGGGCAAGCTGGACGCGCTGGTTTCGACGACGGTGATCGAGGTGGGTATCGACGTGCCAAACGCGACAGTGATGTTCATTCATGACGCGGGCCGGTTTGGCCTCGCGCAGCTTCATCAGCTCCGCGGGCGCATTGGCCGCGGGGCGCACACGAGCTACTGCGTGCTGTTTGTGGAGGACAAGGACGAGGAGAACCGCCAGCGCCTCGCGATCATGGAGGAGACGAGCGACGGCTTCCAAATTGCCGAGGAAGACCTGCGGCGGCGTGGTCCGGGCGATGTGCTGGGCCATGCGCAGAGCGGGCAGGCCCCGCTGCTGTTTGGTGAACTGCTGGCGGACACGCGTTTGGTGCGCTTGGCGCGTCAGCTTGCCGAGAAGACGCTGGATGAAGATCCGCATCTGCAACGCCCGGCGCTGGCGGCGTTCCGTGATGAGCCAGTGGTGGCGGAAAAGGCGCAGGCGATGATGCAGTGAGGCACGCTTTGGTTAAGAGAGCTTGACGACTTGAGCTTTTACCCGGTCAGTACCGTGTGTCATGCATCCCCACGCCCCCAGTCGTGCGCTCGTCGCACTCGTGGACCAAGCCGAAGTTAGTCGTCATCGACGTCGGCGTGGAAAGCCGCGTTTCATGACGATGATGCGTATCATGGTCGTCCTCGCTGCCATGGCGGGAGTGGCAACGGGTGTTTGGTGGTTGAAGATCGAATCTCCGCACCCGCAGCCGGTCGAGGCGACACGTGAATCACCGCTGGCCGAGGCGCGGAGTCTCCGGCCTCTACTGGAGACGGCTCAATCGTCCAAACTGGCGTCCTATGCGATGAAGAAAGAAAGCGCGCAACCGGAGTCAGATCAGCCGATCCCGGTTAGTGTCACAACCCAGAATCGAAATCTGCCTGTGTGGCTGGCTGCGGACGCCACCAAGTCTGCGGAACTGTTGAGAAAGGAACTCCGCGAGCGTGGAGCTCGGCAGATGGGGGCCGCCGTGCGGTTTGCAATGCTGAACGTGGCCGAACTGCTGGCGATGGATGGCAAAACATGGGCGGCGGGCATGGCCACGCCGGCCGCGGGCGAAAACAATGCCTCGGCGCTGTTGCTGACGTTTTATCTCTATCATCTTGATCGCGCTGGAGACGCTGCGGGCATCAACGCCTATCTGCGTGCGGTGGAGAACAACACGCCGCAGCAGCAGGCGGTGAGGGATTTCATCCTCGCAGGACGCAGGACGGCGGATTTTGAGCGCGAGATGGGGCTGGCCTTCGCGGGCATCGGCGTGGAACTGCAGTTCACACGGCGCGGAGGGGCAGTGCTCAAGCAGCCGTGATGAAATCGGGGGAGATTCTTTTTGCCGATCCTCTGATTTGATCTTATCCCCTGCGCATCTGCATGAAAACATCCTGGCCCATCCGCCTCGTGCGCGCGCTGTTCTTCGCGTTCTCGGTTTTCATCGGCATGGCGATTGCCGTGGGTCTGCAGCAGGAGGCGTGGGTCGGGGCGGTGAGCGGCGCTGCCTTCATGGGGCTGCTGATGGTGCTGGATGCGATTCTGGCGCATTTCACGCTGCGTGATTTCTCGCATGCCACGCTGGGGCTGGCGGTCGGTCTGTTTTGCGCATGGCTGATCACGCGCATCGGCGTGTTCCAGCTCGCCTATTTCCAGGATCATGCGGATGGCGATGCGCTGCAAAACATCGTGGAGATCTGCATCTACGGCACGCTGGCGTTTTTCGGTGTCACGTTTGCACTGCGCAGCGATCGTGACCAGTTCGCCTTCTTGATTCCCTACGTGCGCTTTCGCCGCGACGGTTCCGAGGGTGAGCCGATGCTGCTGGACACCAACGTGATCATTGATGGCCGGCTGCCGCGAGTCTTTGCCAGCGGATTTCTCAGCGGCGCGGTGGTGGTGCCGCGTTTCGTGCTGGATGAGCTTCAGCGTCTTTCAGATTCCGCCGAGTCCACCAAGGCGCTGCGCGGCAAGCGTGGTCTGGAGATGACGGAGAAGCTGCGAGCGCTGCCGGAAATGAACGTTTCCATCTCTGAAGACGCCGGAGGAACAGCGGATGCTCCGGTGGACACGCGCCTGGTGACTCTGGCGCGTGAACTGAATGCCCGGCTGCTCACGAATGACGAGAACCTCGCCAAAGTGGCCCGTTTGCGCGGGATCACGGTGCTCAGCTTCCGCGAACTGGCCTCCGCCCTGCATCCCGAACTCAGCGTGGGCGATGAATTGAATCTTCCGCTGACGAAACCGGGCAAGGACAAAAACCAGGCGGTGGGCTATCTGCCGGACGGCACGATGATTGTCGTGAACAATGCCGCCACGCAGATCGGCCAGACGGTGGAGGTGGTCGTTTCGGGCACGCTGCCGACGAGCGCCGGTCGTTTGATCTTCGCCGAGATCAAGCCTGCGGCGTGAGGCGTCTGCGCTGCATCAAGCAGCCAGCGGCCGCGATCATCACCAGGAAAGCAGAATGAGGCTCCGGGACGGCGGTGATCGTCATGATTTCGGTGGCACTGGTCGAGATGCGCGAGGCGTACATGCTGGAGGGATTGTCCAGGGGCAAATTGGGGATGAGCGTCCAGCCAAATGCGTCAGAGCCTTGATAGAAGCCGCCGCGATCAAACATGGCGGCGTCGAAGTCGGATCCGTCTCCCACGGTGTTGTTCGTGTCGAAACGCCCATCGACACTGTAGTTCACTCCCGCCAGCTTCCAGATGCCACCGTCATTGACAAACACGCCACCGCCGGAGTCGCCATTGGATAAAGAGGCTTCTTCGGACGTGCCTCCTGCACTGAAACTGGCCGTCAGCAAATCACCGAGCCCGCTGGCATACACACCACTGACCGTGTTGCTGCCCCAGCGTGCGATGCCATCTGGCGAGCCGTGTTCCCAGCCGTGCAAGGTGGAGCTGAGCAGCACTTCGGCTCCACGTGGCCCGCCTCTGCCATGGGTGACCATGGTGAGCCCGACCTCCAAAGAACCGGTGTAAAGCGGTGCGTAATAGGGAAACAGTTCCTCCACTTTGAAGATGCGCAGATCCGTTCCCGCGATGTCCCAGTAGCCAGCGCCGCTGTTGGCGGTGAGATCGATGTTGTAGGTCACGTCAGCACCGCCGTTGAAGATGCCACTGTGCGTGAAGGTGCTTCCCTGCGTGCCGAAGTGCTGGGCCGTGATGAAGTACTGTGGAGCGATGATGGTGCCGAGATACGCTCCATACTGCCCCTCATACTGCCAGCCTGAGTCCTCGAAGGCACCTGTTGGTGCCGTGGTGTTGTGGCCGGAATCCCCCGTGTCATAAAACAAAACAGCACGGCATGGTGTGACGCTCACGCACAGCCATGCAATCACCACAGGCATGAAGCCTGCGCATGACGATGTCGATGATTTGGAGCGCGTGAACATAAAGTACTCTCCCACCACTCGTTCCGAATTACCATAAATCTTTGCCTGATCACTTCAGAATCATGTGATTGGCGGCGAAGAAACGCTTTTGCATGCTGGCATGATCTCCGCTCATCAAAAACGACCCTCGACACACCGGTCATTTTTGTTATGAATGGCGGGCTTGTGACTCAAAAATGAAAAGAAACTGGTTCAACATGCTGGGTGCCTGCGTCCTCCCGCCGCTCGTCGGCGTGGGGGTTTGTGGCGGCATCATTCATGTTTTGAAGAATCACGACATGTTTCGCCCGGGCTCAGTCAGCTTGCCCACTGCTTCTACCGGCAAGGTGCGTCAGGGCAAGTTGAGCGAAACTGCTGCCGAGATACGCGCCGCTCTTCCCGTCGATACGACGTTTGAGCCAATGCTTCCACCGCGCATGCCTGCCAGTGCTGAAAAAGAGGCCCTCAGGCACGCCGCTGAAACTGCAAAAGCAAAACCTTCTCCTCCCACAAAGCCCGCCACTGCGGAACCGGCGATGACTCCTCCCACGAAGCCGGGCAAACCCGCGCCTGTCATCGCTGTCAGATCACCTGACTGGCGTCCGGTGCTCGATCCCATCACCGAACATTGGACGCGTTTGATGCCGCGCACCGATGCGCTGCCTCAGGCCTATCAAGCCGTGCTCAACGATGATGCTGCGCATCTCGCCAGGCTCATCGCGATAGGCGTTCCACCCGACGAAATGACCTTGGGTGGAGACACGCCGTTGTGCGCCGCTGTGCGCATGGGACGTGCGGAGTGTGTGCGCGTGCTTTCGCTCTCGGGGGTGGACATGAATCAGCCTGCGCACGAAAAGCAGCCTCCCATCGCGATTGCATCACTCCGCCGCAATGTGGAGGTGCTGGAGGCCCTGCTCGATGCGGGAGTCGATCCCAACACGCGTTTCAAGACGCCCGTGCACAAGCAGGTCATCGACCGCTGCATGATCAAGGATCTGCGCAATGCCATGGAGAGCGACCGTGGCATCACGCCGCTGATCTGCTGCGCCGCGCGTGGTGATGTGGAGGGTGCCGTCACTCTGATGCGTGCGGGAGCGAAGCCCGGCCTAGGCACCACACGCTACCATCGCTATCCGATCAATTTCGCCGCCACACAGGGCTATCTGTTCCTCATGCGCGTGCTGCTTGGCCGTGATCCGGAGTCCGAACCGGACACTCTTGTCACCATTGATCTTTCCAGCCAGCGCGCGTGGGTGATGAAGCAGGGCCGCATCATCAACAGCACGACCATCTCCACCGGACGAGATGGCTATCGCACTCCCGCAGGCCGTTATGTGGTCACTGACAAGCACCGCTCCCACACCTCCACTCTCTATCATGTGGCCATGCCGTGGTTCATGCGCCTGAACTGCAGCGCCATCGGGCTGCACAGCGGTTACGTCACCGGCCGTCCCGCCTCGCATGGCTGCATCCGGCTGCCGTATGAAAAGGCGAAGGAGTTCTTCAGCCAGGTCGGTGTTGGTGACGAGGTGCAAATCATCTATTAAAGCGCCTTCAGCAGCTTGTCGTGGATGCCGTCGAAGCCGCCATTGCTGAACACCACGATCACATCGCCGGTGCGTGTTTCGTTCTTCAAGCGGCTCACGATCGCGTCGGTGTTCGCTTCAAACCAGCACGGCTTGCCGCGTGCAGTCACAGACAGCGCCACCTTGGCCGTGTCCAATCGTTGATCCGCCGCCACTTTCTCAGGATTTGCCACGGCGGCGATCACGGAACCGTCGGCCTCGGTCAAAGCCTCGATCAATTCATTTTGCAGCACATTGCGGCGGCTGGTGTTCGAGCGCGGCTCAAACAGCGCCCACAGGCGGCGGCCGTTGTAGCGCTGACGCAGGCCGCGCAGTGTCTCGCGAATCGCCGTCGGATGATGGCCGAAGTCATCGATGATCGTGATGCCGTGCGTTGTGCCACATTCCTGCTGGCGGCGGCGGATGCCGCGGAAGCTCGTCAGGCCGGCGCGAATCTCATCATCGCTCAATCCGGCGAAACGGGCGGCACAAACACACATCGCCGCGTTGCGCGCGTTGAACTCGCCCACCATTGGCACCTCAAACGCATCGCCATTGATCTCAAAATGCGTGCTCTCCGGCGTCACGCCGGTGATTTTGATGCGGAAGTCACACGTCGGCCCCAGACCCACCGTCTTGAGCGGGGCAGGGCACTTGGCGCGCAGCGTGAGGCAGTTGGGATCATCCCCATTGATCAGCACCAGGCCGTTGCGCGGCACGGTGTTCAGGAAACGCTGAAAACTCAGCAGGATCGCATCCAGATTTTCGAAGATGTCCGCGTGATCGAACTCGATGTTGTTCACGATCGCGCATTCCGGCAGGTAGTGCAGGAACTTGCTGCGCTTGTCGAAGTAGGCGGTGTCGTACTCGTCCCCCTCGATCACAAACAGGTCTGAATGCGTGAAGCGCGCGCCCGATTCAAAATTCTCCGGCACGCCGCCGATCATGAAGCCGGGGTTTTTGCCCGCATGCTCGTAAATCCACGCCAGCATCGTCGTTGTCGTCGTTTTGCCATGCGTGCCGCTCACCACGAAGCTGCGTTTGCCCTGGATCACCTCGCGTTTCAGCATCTCCGCCATCGAGACATACGGCAGTTTCTTTTCCAGCAGCGTTTCGAGTTCCGCGTTGCCGCGTGAGATCGCATTGCCCACCACATACACATCCGCGTTCAGCGGCAGATTTTCCGGCTTGTAGCCTTCCGTCACGGTGATGCCCGCGTTGCTCAGCACATCGCTCATGGGCGGATACACCTTCTCGTCAGAGCCGCTGATTTGATGCCCCAGAGCCCGCAGCGCGACCGCAGTCGAACCCATCGCGGTGCCGCAGATGCCGATGAAATGAATGTGCTTGGTGTTGGGTGCCATGAAGAAGATAGGGGATGGATTTAAGCCGGACTTTCCGGCCCTGCCCGCGAAAAGTTCAGCTTTCCGGGAATAATCACGCCCTCCGCCACTCCCATGTCGAAATGGCCCGCATGCCCTCATGGAACTCACCCTCGATTTCGGCATTGAACTGCCCGCATACCGCCCGATAGCACGCCGCGTGACTGATTCCCCGCCCAGCTTCGAGCAGATCGTGGACGCCCACTACCAGGGCCTCCACCGCTTCGCGCTGAGCATGTGCCGCAGCGATACGACGGCGCAGGATCTCGTGCAGCAGACCTTCCTCCAGTGGGCTAAGAAGGGCCACACGCTCCGCGACACCTCGAAGGTCAAAACCTGGCTCTTCACCACGATCTACCGCGAGTGGCTCAGCATCGCCCGGCGTGAGAAAAAGCACGAGCAGGTTGAGTTCGAGCCCGAGCTGCACGGCGCGGCCCAGAACCATGCTGATGGTGAAAATCCCCGTGTGGACGCTGCCACACTGCAAATGGCGCTGGATCAGCTCGATCCGAACTACCGCGCACCGCTGGTGCTTTTTTACCTCAAGGAGCTGTCGTATCGCGAAATCGCCGAGTCGCTCGGCATACCCATCGGCACGGTCATGTCCCGTCTCTCCCGCGCGAAAAACCATCTCCGCTCCATCCTCCTCCAACTCGAAGAAAACATCATCCCTGCCCAATTCACCTCGTGAACCGCGAAGAAGCCAGACTCGAACTTGACGCCACGACGCTCCGCCCCCAGGACGCGTCACCGGAGGCCCGTGCGATGCTCGAAAGTGATGCTGAACTGGCCGCATGGCATGAAAAGCGCACCGCTTTTGATGAGGAAGTCGCCGCAGTCCTCGCGAATTTGCCCGTGACGGCCGGGTTGCGTGAAAACATCCTCCGTGCTGCGGAAACGCCCGCGAAACGTCCTGTGAAGTGGATCACGCCCACCGCCCTCGCCGCCGCGGCCTGCGTTTTGTTTGGCTGGATCCTGCTGTGGCCCGGAAACAGCACCATGGCCGCGTGGGAGTCTGAATCGCTCGCCGCTGTGGCCAAGGTCGAATACGGCGTGATGAAGCTCGATGAGCGCGAGGAGAGCCTGGAGGCGGTAAAGAAACATCTGACACTGGCCGAGTGCCCATGCCCGAGCGCGCTGCCTCCTGCGCTGGCCGGATTGCGCACCTATGGCTGCAAGCGCGTCAAAATCGACGGCCACGCCGCCACGATCATCTGTTTTGAGCTTCAGCCCGGCAAGGAGGCCCACCTCGTCGTCCTGGACAACACCAACCTCAGCAACGGCCCCGCTGACGACGCTCCCTGCTTCAAATCCGCCAAAAACTGGCGCTACGCTGCCTGGAACCACGGTTCCCACGCCTTCATGCTGGCGACGACGGCTGACGCGGCGGCGCTGAAGAAGCTCTTTGAGCTGGTTTAACGCCCCTCGAACCGGTCACGTCCTTTCGCCAGCGCCTCGATCTTGCGGTCGGCGATGCTGCGCTTGAGCATCCAGAAGCCGCAGTCGGGGTGGATGAATTTCACACGACCTGCGCCGAGTTTTTTCTCGGCCGCTTCGATGCGGCGGGCGATTTCATCGGCGGATTCGATGTGGTTCACTTTGATGTCCACCACGCCGAGGCCGACACCGATTTTGGGATCAAGCTCCTTGAGCGCGTCGAGATCAGCGGCAGGACGATGCGCGAGTTCGAGCACGAGGTGATCGGCACGCAAGGAATTCAAAAACGTGATGAGCGCAGCCCACTCGCCTTTTTGGATGGTCTGGCCGCCGTAGTTGCCGAAGCAGAAATGGACGGCTTTCTGGCCTTTGACGGCATCGAGCACACGATTAATGCCTGCAGCGGCGATCGGCGCATCGGCGGGATTGCCGGGGATGTTGGCTTCATCGACCTGCACGCAGTCGCACTGCAAATCAGCGGCCTGCGCGGCCAAAGCGTCGGCGATGGCCATGTTGAGCGCGGCGAAGTCGTTGTAGTGTGTGTCCAGCAGGGTGCGGGCGAGCATGTAGGGGCTGGTGAGCGTGAACTTGAATGGCCCACCGGCCACTTTGCCCGCACGGGCGCAGTCCTCGGCCAGATTGAGCACGCCTTCGGTGATGGGACCGCGCACGACGGCCGCAGGCTTGCTGCGGAAGGCCATTTCATGCTTGGCACGAAACGCGGCGGTGTCCTCACGGCCCACGCGGCTGCCGATGCCGCCGAGCTTGTGGACGAAGTACTCGATCATGCCGTTGGTGTCGGGATGATTGACATCGAAGCGATACAGCTCGCCATCGGTCGGCAGGTCGATGCCTGCCTGGCGCTGCGTGTCGAAGACCACACGGGTGGCATCAATGACCGCCGCTTCGCTGGGTAGGGCGCTGAGCCAGTCAGGAACAGGATAGGAGCCGACGGTGGTGGTCTGGATGGTGGCCATGCCGCAGACTAGTTAGCAACACCTGCGGTTGGAAGCCGTGAGTGCCAAAATCCAAAGACAGGCAGGCATCCAACAAAGTTACTTCGCTTTCTTCGGCCCTTTGCCGCGCACGCTCATCTTGAAGGGGACACCGGGGGCGCTCCATTCGTCGCGGATGACCTTTTCGAGGTAACGCATGTAGCTGTCGGTGAGCTTCGAGGCGCGATTGGCGAAGAGGACGAAATGCGGCACGGGGATGGCAAAGCCCTCGGCCTCATTGACCTGCGTGGCATAGAGCAGCTTGAAGCTGTGCGTGCTGCGGCCGAGTGCACCAGGAGTGTTTTCGATGGCGTTGGCCAGCAGGCGGTTCAGTGCGCCGGTGCCGATGCGGTTCTGCGAGCCGCTGCGCACTTTTTCGATCTGCACGAAAAGCTTGCCGATGTGGTCCTTGTTCTTCGCGGAGATGGCGACGAGCGGGGCGTAATTGAGGAAGAAGAACTCGCGGCGCATCAGCTCATCCAGAAACTCGATGCGGTCCTTCTGCGGCGCGTCGGGGTGGAAGAGATCCCACTTGTTCATGACTAGGATGCAGGGCTTGCGCTCCTCCAGAATGATCTGGGCGATCTTGCGGTCCTGCATCTTCGCGCCTGCGGCGCAGTCGATGACGAGCAGGCAAAGGTCCGCGCGTTTGATGCTCTGCACGCTGCGATCCACGCTGGAGATTTCGACCACGGTGTCGAGGTGGGCGCGGCGGCGGATGCCGGCGGTGTCGATGAGCTGGTATTTTTTGCCATTCCAGGTGGCCTGGATGTCGAGCGCATCACGCGTGGTGCCGGGCACATCGCTGACGATGGCGCGTTCCTGGCCGAGAATGGCGTTCACGAGCGAGGATTTGCCGGCGTTCGGACGACCGACGATGGCGAGCTTGAGCGGACGGACGTTTTGTCCTGCCTTGGCGTCTTCGGTTTCGGTGGTCTCCTTCAGGTCGAGGCGCTCGGCGACGAGAGCCACGAGGTCGTCGATGCCATGACCGTGCGCGGCACTGACTTCGACGGTGTCCTTGAAGCCAAACTTGGTGAACTCGCCGGCGTTGAGCTTGCGCTTGGGTGAATCGGCCTTGTTGCAGACGAGAATGACGGGCTTGCTGGTGCGGCGCAGCTCGCGGGCGAGGCTTTGGTCGATGGTGGTGATGCCATCGACGACATCGACGACGAAAAGCAGCAGATCGGCCACATCGAGGGCGATGGCGGCCTCGATCTGCACCTGGTCGGTCAAAACGTCGTCCGTGCTGGCACCGATGCCGCCGGTGTCCATGATTTCAAACCACGCGGGCCCACGGCGGCACTGCGCGGTGATGCGGTCCCGCGTCACGCCGGCCTGATCGTGGACGATCGAGATGGTTTTGCCGGCGAGGCGGTTGAAGAGCGCGGACTTGCCCACATTGGGGCGTCCGACGATGGCGACGGTTTTGAGCATTGTGCAAGGAGCACTAGGCAGCGCCCGCGTCAATCGGCCCCGGCGGCTTTCAACTGCCGGACGCCGTCAACCAGATTGATAAAGCCGGACAAAGCCGTGAAAAGGGCGGCAAAAAGCGTGGGCCAGATGAGCATGGATGGGACGAGATCGAGCAAGATCCACAGGATGGCCGCCATCTGGGCAAAGGTGGCCACTTTGCCTGTCCAGTGCGTGTGAATGGTAAATTTGCCCGCAAAGTAGTCGATGAAGAAAGCACCGCCGATGGAAAGCAGGTCGCGGCCGATGACCAAGATCGGGAACCATAGCGGAAAATGCTGCCGCCAGGAGGTGAAACTCAGCAGGATGATGGCGGAGAGCATGAGAAGCTTGTCCGCCAGCGGATCAAGGATGGCACCGAGCCGGGTGCGCTGGTTGAAACGGCGGGCGATCCAGCCGTCCAGAGCATCGCTGAGGGATGCGATGCCGAAAACGGTGGCGGCCCACAGGCGCAGCGCCTCATTGGCAGCGCCAGCACGCACGCTGTCGCCATAATAGATCACCAGCCCGATGAAGACCGGGATGAGCAGGATGCGGACGATGGTGATCTGCGTGGCGAGGTTCACGCCGCCACGTTCGCGGATCGCTGTTCACGGTTCAAGGGTTGAATCGTGAAGTTTGACGGGTTTAAGATGGTTCATGCCGAAAATCGAGCCTGTGGACCTGCTGAACGCCTACTGTGAGGGCGCCTTCCCGATGGGGGAGGACGACGGCTCCATCTCATGGTACCGGCCGAAAATGCGCGGTATCCTGCCGGTGGCGGAGTTTCATGTGCCGAGGCGGTTTGAGCGCTACCTGAAGCAGCATCCGTTCGAAGTGCGCTGGAACACGGCCTTCGGCGATGTGATCCGCGGCTGCGCGGATCGTGAGGAAACCTGGATCACGGACACGATCATCGACACCTATGATGAACTGCACCGCCTCGGCTTCGCTCACAGCGCGGAAGTCTGGCGTGATGGCAAGCTGCGCGGCGGCGTGTATGGCGTGAGCATCGGCGGGGCGTTTTTCGGCGAGTCGATGTTCAGCCGCGAGCCACAGGCCTCGAAGGTGGCGCTCACGCATCTGCAATGGCGTCTGCACAAGCGCGGCTACCTGCTGCATGACACGCAATGGACCACACCGCATCTGGCGATGTTTGGCGGCCATGAGATTCCCTGCGCGCAGTATTTGGAACTGCTCCAGCGGGCGATCCTGCGGAAGGCGACGTTTGCCTGAGGCGAATCAGCTTTCGAAATACGTGTAACCACGCAGACCGGCCTCGAAGCTCTCCATGATCTCACGACGCTCGGTGGCGGTGATGCGTTTGGAGACGACGGCGCTTTCGGCAAGATTACGGAAGCGGGTGAGCATGTCCTTGGGGTCGTATTCGACGTAGGTGAGCACCTCGGAGACGCTGTCGCCCTCCATCTCGCTGTATTTGACCTTGCCGCCCTCGATGTGAACGGAGACGACGTTGGTGTCGCCGAGGAGGTTGTGCAGGTCGCCGAGGGTTTCCTGATAGGCACCGACGAGGAAGATGCCCAGCATGTATTCCTCCCCCTTTTCGATCTCGGGGTCGTGCAGCGGCAGACTGTTGCGGATGCCGTCGGAGAGCGCGAATTTGTCGATCTTGCCATCGCTGTCGCAGGTGATGTCCGAGAGCACGGCGTTGCGCGTGGGCTTCTCCTTGAGGCGGTGGATCGGCATCACGGGGAAGATTTGATCGATGGCCCAAAGATCCGGCAGGCTCTGGAAGACGCTGAAGTTGCCGTAGTAGTAGTCGGTGAGGATGGCATCGAGGCGCTCCATTTGAGAGCCGTCGTGGTCGCATTTCTCACGCATGCCGGCGATCCAGGTAAGAATGTCCCAGTAGAGCTCCTCACCGTGGGCGCGTTCGCGCAGGTTCACTTTGCCGTAGTTGAACTCGGTGCGCAGCTTGTCGCGGTAATAAACGGCGTCGTTGTAGATCTCCTGCAGGCGGTCACGGCTGGTCTTGGCGGCGTTGCGCGTGGATTCGACCCGCAGCTCATGCAGATTGCGCAGAAGCGCAGGGGATTCTTTGTCGATCTCGATGTCGCTGATGCATTCGCGCGGCTCAAAGCGGTTGATGTCGAGGATGTTGATGACCAGCACGCTGTAGTAGGCCACGATGGCACGGCCGGACTCGGTGATGATATCCGGGTGCGGCACACCGGCCTCGGCGGTGACTTCGGAGATCGCCTCGATGATGTCGGCGCAGTATTCCTTGGTGCCGTAGTTGCTGCTGGCGGCAGAGGCGCCTTTTTGACCGTCGTAACTGATGGCGAGACCACCACCGAGGTCGAGAATGCCCATGCGCGCGCCTTCTTGCACGAGGCCGACATAGACGCGCGTCGCTTCGTTCACCGCCTGGCGGATGGCGCGGATGTTGGGAATCTGCGAGCCTTGGTGATAATGCAGCATGCGCAGGCAGTCGAGCATGCCCTCCTCACGCAAGTGATCCACGACACGCATGAGCTGGGAAATATTGAGGCCGAAGACGCTGGCGTCACCGCCGCTGCCGCTCCAGTGCCCGGCGCTTTCGGTGCCGAGGCGGAAACGTACGCCGAGCGTGGGTCGCAGGCCCATTTTTTTGCAGCGCTGGAGGATGAGATCGAGCTCCGTCGGCATTTCGAGCACGAGGATGACTTGCAGGCCCATCTTCTGCGCGTTGAGCGCGAGGTCGATGAACTCCTCATCCTTGTAGCCATTGCACACGATGTAGGCCTGCGGGTCGTGCATGTAGGCCAGCGCGGCGATCAGCTCCGGCTTGCTGCCCGCTTCGAGACCGTAGTGATACTTGCGGCCGTAGCGCGTGATCTCCTCGATGACTTCCTGCTGCTGATTCACCTTGATGGGATACACGCCGCGATAGACCCCCTGATATTTTCCTTCACTGATTGCGGACGCGAAGCCCTCATTCAGTTCGTCGATACGTCCGCGCAGCAGATCGCCGAAGCGCATGAGCACCGGGAGCTGCGTGCCGCGCTCGCGCAGGCCTTTGACGATGGACGCGAGCGAGACGGGCTTCGTCTTCTTGCCGTCCTTCAAATTCACCACCACCTCGCCATGCTTCGAGATGTCGAAGTAATCATGCCCCCATTCGCGGATGCCATACAGCTCGGCGCTGTCATTGGTGGACCATGGGGGGGCTTTCATAGCGGTGTGCGGGGG